>NZ_JAZHOH010000001.1:4200000-4500000 GCF_040419245.1 Ewingella sp. CoE-038-23
CCAGCCCGACGCGCCGTCGCGCCATCCTGGCGAAGCCTTTTGCCAACCCGCGCCCGGCCACATTAGCCATCCCTGGCGCTGCTCGCCGCTGCCGATAATCCCCGCCAGCAGCACCCCCTTAAAGCTGTGAACCGGGTCCGGGCAGGAGGCTGATGTCGCGGCAGCGAAGGGATCGCGAACGATGTTCTCCCAGCTCTTCATCCCTGTTAGCGCCTTGGGTTTAAAACTTTCTGCGGTTAAAGAGAACCTGACATCCAGTTGCCCGCTCCCTGCCCGCAGATTTAACTGATCCAAGCTCGGCGAGTTTGGACCATCGGCCAGCTCACTCATCAGCCTCATTAGATCAGTAAAGCTGGCCTTCACCGACAAACTGCCCCGTTCCGCCTCGGGTTCATCTTGCGGGGGGGAAACGCCACTCTCCTCTGGCAGCCATTTAACTAAGGTGCTTTTCGACTCACGCAGTGGCGCGGTTATCTGCTCTAACAGGGTAATAGGTTGAAACTCGCGGCTGGCAAGAAGCGGCCTTTGTTGCTGCAAAAGCACCGCCAGCGCGGGCTGAGTCAGCAAGTTGGTCTGTTGCTGTAAGATTGCCTGCTGTAAGTCAGCGTTTTGCTGTTGCCCTTCCTGGCGTTGCTGCAAAGAGGAGCTCAACAGCAAGAAGTAGAGGAGTGCGCCGCTCGCGCCCTCGTTAAGCTGAGTGAGCCACAGGCCGTCGGGAATATGCTGCGACAATAGCCCGAGCAGTTGCAGATAAGAGGCACTCTTCTCGTAGCGCTGCTGGCGCTGGCTGGCGGTTAGCTGTAGCGACTGTAATTGCAGCCGGGCCACATCCACCTTCTTAAGCTGGGTGCCTAAACGTTTTTGCCACTCACTCAACTGTTGCGCCGCCACCCTCTGCTCAGCCAGATCACGCTGAACAAGCCACCACCCCACTGCCGCCACCAGCAGAGTCAACATCAGGGTCAGCACCGTGAGGAAGAGCCAAAAGCGTTGTTGCTGTTGCCTCTGTTGGGCGCGCCATGGCAGTAAATTTACCTGCAACATCCGTTATCCCTCGCTCTAAGGGCTAAGCCCATCGCCAGCGCGAATGCCGCAGGATTAGCGGGCAGCGGCGGGGAAAACTGGGTCAATGCGCGAAAAGGCGACCAAGAGCCGACACCTTGCGGCAACTCTTCAACCCTCGGACTGCTGAACAGCAGCTGTTCATCGCAGAGTTTTGCGGCCCGGTACTGCTCTTTTGCCAGACTAGCGAGTTGGCTGATGTCTTTGACTTCCTGCGCGTCAAACACACCAAATTGGAAAGGCAGCCCGTGTGGCGACGCCCACAGCCAGCCTTCATCAAGCCGGTGCAGCAGCAGTTTTTCCGCGCTTTCCCCCGCGACGCTTGCCGCCAATTGCAGAGCACAGGGCGCCAGCTCCACCACTTCCGGCGTGAGATGAGATGCAGCCAGAAAACGCTGCCACTGCTGCAGCTCTTCGCGGCGGGCCGCCGTGACAATGATGTTTTGCGCGTCCATCGGCGCGGCGCGGTAGTCCATCACCAGTTGCTCAACGCTGAGCGGGAAGTGTTTTGCTCCACTGGCAAAGATAAAAGCGCTGCGGGCGGCGCCAGACAGCCGGACATCAGGCTGGGGGAGGCTGTGCTGCATAACCCGATGAGCAGGAAGGCAAATTCGCAACGAAATTTTTACAGGAAGGGTGCTGCGCCAATTCGATAAAATAGCTGAAAGCGCCGTGGTCTCATGTAAAATCCCCCCGCGTAAAGAAAGTGGGGGCAGAGGATGCTCCCACCACTGCCTCAGTTGCCAACCGTAATGTCGCCGTTGGACGGCGATCGCTCGGGCAAAACCAGCTTGAATATCCAGGCCTACCTGCCATGCTTGTGATCGCATTTGCGTCTGATCTCCATATCGTCAAGTTCATAAAAGAACGTATCCATGTCGTAGGCTTGCCTTTATACTACCGCGCGGTTGTTTATAAACTGCCCAATTGCCACTAAATGGGAAATCTCAGGTGAAGTTCGTAAAGTATTTTTTGATTCTTGCAGTGTGTTGCATTTTGCTGGGAGCAGCCTCGATATTTGGCTTGTACAAATATATCGAGCCACAGCTTCCTGACGTTGCCACGCTTAAAGACGTGCGCTTGCAAACACCTATGCAGGTTTATAGTGCTGACGGCGATTTGATCGCCCAGTACGGTGAAAAACGTCGTATCCCGCTGAAACTCGACCAGATCCCACCGGAGCTGGTGCATGCCTTTATTGCGACGGAGGACAGCCGTTTCTACGAGCACCATGGCGTTGACCCTATCGGTATTTTCCGTGCGGCTTCCGTGGCGCTGGTCTCCGGCCATGCGTCCCAAGGTGCGAGTACCATTACTCAGCAGCTGGCGCGTAACTTCTTCTTAAGCCCTGAACGCACCTTGACCCGTAAAATCAAAGAAGCGTTTCTGGCTATCCGCATTGAACAAATGATGAACAAGGATGAGATCCTTGAGCTTTATTTGAACAAGATTTATCTGGGCTATCGCGCTTACGGCGTGGGCGCTGCGGCACAGGTCTATTTTGGCAAAGAGGTGAATCAGCTGACGTTGAGTGAGATGGCAGTGATTGCCGGTCTGCCAAAAGCGCCATCAACCTTCAACCCGCTCTATTCTCACGATCGCTCGTTGGCCCGTCGTAATACCGTTCTGGCCCGTATGCTGGATGAGAAATACATCACGCAGGCCCAGTACGATCAGGCTCGCGCTGAGCCACTGGTTGCCAATTACCACGCCCCGCACATTGAGTTTTCAGCCCCTTACCTGACCGAGATGGTTCGTCAGGAAATGGTGAAACGTTATGGCGACAACGCCTATAACGACGGCTACATGGTCTACACCACCATCACCAAGAAAACCCAGTTGGCGGCGCAAGAGGCCGTGCGCACCAACGTGCTGAACTATGACATGCGCCACGGCTATCGCGGGCCATCGAACCAATTGTGGAAAGTGGGTGAAACGCCGTGGGATGAGCAGAAAATCGTTCAGTCGCTGAAAACCCTGCCAGTCTACGGCCCGCTGTTCCCAGCCGTGGTGACTCAGGTTGACGGCGAGCAGGCAACGGCGACCATGGCCAACCGCGCGGTGATTTCTCTGCCGTTTAGCGGCATGCGCTGGGCGCGCCCTTACCGTACTGACAACAGCCAAGGCCCGACGCCGAAGAAAGTCTCTGACGTGGTGCAGCCGGGCCAGCAGATTTGGGTGCGTAAAGTCGGTGACGTTTGGTGGTTGGCGCAGGTTCCTGATGTCAACTCGGCGCTGGTCTCCCTCAACCCGAATACCGGTGCTGTTGAAGCGCTGGTCGGCGGTTTTGATTTCAACCAGAGCAAGTTCAACCGTGCGACGCAGGCTCTGCGCCAGTTAGGTTCGAACATCAAGCCGTTCCTGTATACCGCGGCGATGGACAAGGGCCTGACGCTGGCAACCATTCTTAACGACATGCCTATCACTCGTTGGGATGCCGGTGCCGGTCAAGATTGGCGTCCGAAGAACTCCCCTCCAACCTATGCTGGGCCGATCCGCCTGCGTCAGGGTCTGGGAGAGTCTAAGAACGTGGTCATGGTGCGTGCGATGCGTGCGATGGGCGTAGACTACGCGGCGGAATACCTGCTGCGCTTTGGGTTCCCAGCGGCCAACATCGTTCACTCCGAGTCGCTGGCGCTGGGTTCTGCTTCCTTCACTCCGTTGCAGGTGGTTCGTGGCTATGCGGCTCTGACCAACGGCGGTTATCTGGTTGACCCTTACTTCATCACCAAAATCGTTGATGAGTCAGGTCAGGTCCAGTTTGAAGCGAAACCAAAAATTGCCTGCCGCACCTGTAATATTCCGGTGATTTACGGCGACACGCAGAAATCAGCCGTGCTATCTGACGACAACGTCGAAAACGTGGCGGTTTCCAGCGAAGGCAATAACAACAACAGCGTGCCGATGCCAAAACTGGAGCAAGTCCCAGCAGGCCAACAGCCTGCGGGTGAAGACCAGTATGCGCCGCACGTGATCAGCACCCCGCTCTCCTTCCTGATCAGCGATGCGCTGAACACCAATATCTTTGGTGAACCAGGTTGGATGGGCACCGGCTGGCGCGCGGGTCGTGACCTGAAGCGTAACGACATTGGCGGTAAAACCGGTACAACCAACAGCTCGAAAGATGCCTGGTTCTCTGGCTATGGCCCGGATGTTGTAACCTCAGTGTGGATTGGTTTTGACGATCACCGTCGCGACCTCGGCCGCACCACGGCTTCTGGCGCGATTCCTGACCAGATCTCAGGGGCGGAAGGCGGCGCGAAGAGTGCTCAGCCAGCGTGGGATGACTACATGAAAGCCGTGCTGGAAGGCGTACCTGTGCAGAAGCAGACGCCTCCGCCGGGTATCGTGACCGTCACTATCGACAAGCAGACGGGCAAACTGTCTGATGGCGGCGGTGCCAGCCGTCCTGAGTACTTTATCGAAGGAACCCAGCCAACCGAGCACGCCGTGCACGAGGTGGGGACAACGATCATGGACAACGGTCAGGAACACGAGCTGTTCTAATGGCCTAACGCCTGAAACAAAAAAGCCGGTCTGCATCATGCATGACCGGCTTTTTTTATGTCTATTGCTGGGAGAAAGCGGCTAAGTAAAGTCAGCGGCTTACATCGCGTTTCGCGTCAGGAAATCGTGAGCGAGGAACAGCGCGCTGACGTTACGCGCTTCATTGAAGTCAGGCTCTTTCAGCAGTTCCAGCATGCGGGCAATCGGCCAGCGCGTTTGCGGCAAAGGCTCCGGCTCATCGCCTTCCAAACTTTGCGGGTACAACCCTTTGGCAATCACGATATTCATCCGGCTGGAGAAATAAGAGGGTGCCATGGTCAGCTTCGAGAGAAACTCTAACTGATTAGCCCCGTAGCCCACCTCTTCCATCAGCTCACGGTTGGCGGCTTCAAATACCGTTTCGCCCGGATCAATCAGTCCTTTTGGAAAACCCAGCTCATAGCTGTCGATACCCACGGCGTACTCGTGAATCAGCAGCAGATCATCGCCGATAACCGGCACAATCAGCACTGCTTCGCGATTAGAGGGGCGCATACGCTCATACACGCGCTGCACGCCATTACTGAAGGAGAGATCGACGGATTCGATAGTAAATAAGCGAGAGCTGGCAACAGTCTCCACTTTTAGAATCTCAGGTTTTTGCAGGTGCTTATCCATGGTTTCCCCAATTTATTGTTCACCTGACACGGTGTCGCAATGGGTTTCAGTTCATTGTCACTTGATGGCATTGTGCGTTAATGCGAACCTTCATCGCAATATTTGTGCAACATAAATTCGGCAACCTCAACAAAGCTGAACAATTTCGCAGAAATAACTAGGTGATTTACGTCGCAATTTATATAAACACCCATTAACAAAAAGCACGACGCATAAAAATAGGATTATACCGATACCCGCTTCGTTAAGAATATTGGTATGATCCAAAGTGGCTGTTTTTACGTGATAAGTAGGCGGTATACGCCACATTCGGCTCACAAAAGAGAGCCGCTAAAAACAACCCATGAATTAATCCTTCCCAGCACAGTTTAAATCGTGCTGATGGATTTCATTGTTAAATCTTTGTTTTGATAGACTATTTGCACTTATGAATTCACAGCGTGTTGATACAAATCATCTTAATCAGGGGATCGGATGAGCACAGTAATCGTGACACTATTCTTATTGTGTATCACCGCAATTGCCGCAGGCGTATTCTTCTGGTTTATCGTCCGACGTCGCAATACTGCATCTTCAACCGTGCATTTCAGCAAACCCAATCAGCGCAAGCTTACGCAGCATGAAAGAGATGCCGTTGAGCAATATTTGCGTCAACACGAAAAACTGAGCCAAACGCCAATTACTCATCGCAGTAACCTGATGGTTTTGCGAGATAAACTGACGCTCACCGCCAAAAGTGAAAACGTCTACGCGGTCACGCGGGCGATCACCCGTTACGGCGTCGCCAGCGAAGATCCCAATAAATGGCGATATTTCCTCGAAACGACCGAAGTGCATCTGCCGCCGTTTTGGGAACAGTACATCGCGCAGGAAAACCACGTTGAGCTGATTAAAACCCAGACCGTCCCCCTGGTTATCTCGCTCAACGGCCATTCACTGGTCAATCATATTTACGAACGCTCGGCCCCGGCCCCTTCCGTTATCCCGACTCCTCCGCAAAACGCCTCGATTCGCCATGAAGAGAGTGAACACATTCAGTTGGTCAAAGTTCGCCATGAAACCCGCGAAGAGCACGCCCTGACGCGCTCCAACGGCGTGCGCGAAGCCATTGCTATCTCGGCCATTATGCTGCTGCTGTTTATTACTCTGGTAGGACCGGCGGTGATCCTGCCGTGGACGCTGGCTCTGGCGGTAGTGCTGGCGGGTTGGGTAAGCTGGCGCTACTTGGCTGAACGCCTGGGCAAGCATCGCAAAGAGATCCACTGTCTGCGCGGCCAGCCTAAGCGCTGGGGCCTGTTTGGCGAGTCGAAACAGGGTGATATCAGCAATATTTCTTTGGGCGCGGTAGACCTGATCTATCCGCCGCACTGGCAGCCGTTCATTGCCCGCGATCTGGGTCAGCCGACCGATGTTGAAGTCTATATGAACAGCCAAGTGGTGCGTCAGGGCAGTTACCTGTCGCTGCATGACGAAGTGAAAAATTTCCCGCTGCAACAGTGGGGTAAGAATCTGGTGCTGGCTGCCAGTGCCTTGGTGCTACTGCTGGTTTTGCTGATTTATGTCCCACTCGGATTACCTCTGAAACTCAGCGTCGCGTGGCTGCAAGGCGCGCAGAGCACCCAGGTTAACAGCGTGCAAGCGCTGGAGAAAACGCCGCTGCGGGTTGGCGACACGCTAAAAGTTCAGGGCACCGGCATGTGCTATGTGCCGCCAGAGAGCGCCCGCGCCGCGCCGACCAGCTTCATGCCATTTGACTGCTCTGGCATTTACTGGAACGAAGCCGCGCCGCTGCCAATACCGGAATCAGAATCCATCGACGCTGCCACCGCGCTGCTCACCACGGTGAATACTCAGCTGCATCCAAACGACAGTGGCACCGAGCAGAACATCAACCCACAGCTCGCCACCGCGATTGAAAAATCGGGCATGATCCTGCTGGACGACTTCTCAGATATCGTGTTGAAAACGCAGACATTGTGCAGTAACAGCGATGATTGTGTGCGGCTGAAAAACGCGCTGGTTAATCTGGGCAATGCCGACAACTGGGCAACGCTGGTTAAGCGCGCCAAATCTGGCACCCTGAAAGGCATGAACGTGTTACTACGCCCGGTAAGCGCCCAGTCGCTGAGCGAACTGGTCAATACCGCCACTTCGTCATTCTTCGCGCTGGAAACACGCCGCGCGGCACAGGCGCTCAATAGCCCACCGCCGGGCGGCTTCTTAATCAGCAATGATGAAGGCAAACAGTTGGTCGACCAGCCTGCCCCGCCGGTTTCCCTCTATGCCTATAGCCCGTTAAACCAGTGGAAACAGTTGCAGAATCTCTCTTCCATGCTGCTGCATACGCCATTCACTGCCCAAGGAGTGATCACCAGCATCAACGTTGACGCCAACGGCACGCGGCATATTTCACTGCACAGCGAGCCGGATATCTCGACGCTATGGCGCTATTTGGGCACCAGCTTGTTGTTGATTCTGTTAGTGGTTTGCTTAGTGGTGAACGCAGTGCTGTTGGCAAAACGCATGTTGAAAGACAAACATCGGATGAATGACATCCAGCATTACTACAACAACTGCTTCAATCCGACCATCGTCACGCCCGCGCCTCACACGCTGAATTAATCTTTTCTGGTTACAATGAACACCTGACTTCCCTCACGCCAGCCTCGGCGGCGTGAGGGAAGGATGTGCTACCCTGCCGCTTCCTCTGCCCTTTATGATATTTCTCTCCCAGCAACGGCACTCAAGTCGTTCACCGTGGAGATATGGAGCCTGTATGCCACCGGAGTTTGACTGGAATAACATTGATACCCTGCTGCTGGACATGGACGGCACGCTGTTGGATCTCGCCTTCGACAGCCAGTTTTGGCTGCAAGATGTCCCGCAGGCGCTGAGCCAACAGCGCAGCCTGAGCTTCGAAGAGGCGCGGCAATATATTCACGCCGAATACCTCGCCGTCCAGCACACCATGAACTGGTACTGCTTTGACTATTGGTGCAACAAGCTGGATCTGGATATTTACCAGATGACCACCGAGGTCGGCCACAGGGCGCGCCTGCGCGACGACACCCTGCCCTTTTTGCAGCATTTACGCGCCAGCGGCCGCCAGACCATTTTGCTGACCAACGCCCATCCGCACAGCCTTGAGGTCAAGTGCCAGCACACCGGTTTGGACCAGCACCTTGATTTATTACTTTCCACCCACACATTTGGTTATCCAAAGGAAGATCAGCGTTTGTGGCAGGCGGTGCAGCAGAAAACCGGTTTTGATCCACAGCGCACCCTGTTTGTGGATGATGGAGAACCCATCCTCAATGCGGCAAAAACCTTTGGTATCCGCTATTGTCTGGGTATAGAAAATCCCGACTCTACGCTGGCGAACAAAGCGTTTGAGGCCCATCCTTCGATCACTGACTACCTGAGCCTGCTGCCGTCCATTCAGCCCGTGACAGGCCGGGAAAGCCGATCGTTGCTGACCTAGGGGAGAAATATGAAAGGCAAAACGCCAGAGGATGACAACGGGGTTCGCCTCGACAAATGGCTGTGGGCCGCGCGGTTTTACAAAACGCGAGCCTTAGCGCGTGAGATGATTGATGGCGGCAAAGTGCATTACAACGGCCAGCGCGGCAAGCCGAGTAAGCTGGTTGAAGTGAATGCCGAAATCAAACTGCGTCAGGGAAATGATGAAAAAACCGTCGTGGTTCTGGACCTGACAACCCAGCGGCGAAGCGCCGAAGAGGCGCAAAAGCTTTATCAGGAAACTGAACTAAGCATTACCAGCCGAGAGAAAATCTCTGAGGCGCGTAAAATGAATGCCATGCCACATCCTGATCGGCGCCCTGATAAGAAGGAGCGCCGCAACCTGATTAAATTTAAATATGGCGATGCCGAATAAACGGAAAGTCGCTTAAGTAGAGAGAACAGTATGTCCAATCATGACCAATTACACCGCTACCTGTTCACAAACCACGCTGTGCGCGGTGAACTGGTTTCCCTCAGCGAGACGTTTGAGCAAATCGTCGCTGGCCACGACTATCCGGCAGAAGTTCGCACCTTGCTGGGTGAGATGTTGGTGGCGACCAGCCTGCTGACCGCCACGCTGAAGTTTGATGGCGACATCACCGTACAACTTCAGGGCGATGGCCCACTGAAGCTGGCGGTTATTAACGGCAACAACAAGCAAGAGATGCGCGGCGTGGCCCGTCTGCAAGGCGATATCGCCGCCGATAGCTCGCTGAAGCAGATGATTGGCAACGGCTACATGGTGATCACCATTTCCCCAACGGAAGGTGAGCGCTATCAGGGCGTGGTTGATTTAGAAGGCGAAACGCTGGCGGAATGTCTCGAAAACTACTTCCTGCGTTCAGAGCAGCTGCCAACGCGCATCTTTATCCGTACCGGCGAGTCCGAGGGTAAAGCCGCGGCGGGCGGCCTGCTGCTGCAAGTGCTGCCTGCGCAAGAGACTGACCCGGAAGAGTTCAGCCACCTGTCACAGCTGACCACCACCATCAAAGCGGAAGAGCTGTTCACCCTGCCAGCCACCGAAGTGCTGTACCGCCTGTATCATCAGGAAGAAGTGACGGTCTACGAACCGCAAGACGTCTGCTTCCGCTGCACCTGCTCCCGCGAGCGTTGTGCAGATGCCCTGATGACCCTGCCGGGCGAAGAAGTGCTCGAGATGCTGGAAGAAGATGGCAAAATCGAAATGCACTGTGATTACTGTGGCAGCGATTACGCGTTCGACGCCATGGACCTGGCAACCTACAAAGCCAGCGGCAATCTGCCGGACGCCGACAGCGCCGTTCACTAAACGCCATAAACACCATCAAATACGGAGCAATGTCTGACATTGCTCCGGCTTCATTCAATTACTTTACTTTCGTTACACCGTCTTCGTGCACTGTCTCTCAGAACTGCCAAAAAACCCGCCATAGATGCCATTCTTTGAAGAAAACCGCAGATAAAAAGCCATAAATCTTTACAATTGCAGTGCATTTCATTTTACATGGCGGCCACAAAGCCGTTCAGATTTGACCATCCGATCTAGGAGCAGGGACATGCCGACCCACCATCTCAGCAAAGAAAAACTGGCCACCTACGGTATCAAGGATACCCGCGAAATTGTTTATAACCCGGATTACGACCTGCTCTTCAAAGAAGAGACAGCACCCGGTCTGCAAGGTTTTGAGCGTGGTCAAGTCACTGAGCTGGGCGCGGTGAATGTTGATACCGGAATCTTTACCGGTCGTTCGCCAAAAGATAAGTACATTGTGCGCGATGACACCACTCGAGACACCGTCTGGTGGGCCGATCAGGGCAAAGGGAAGAATGACAATAAGCCGCTCAGCCAGGAAGTGTGGAGCGAGCTGAAAGCGCTGGTGACTCAGCAACTCTCTTCTAAACGCCTGTTCATCATCGACGCCTTCTGCGGCGCGAACGCTGATTCACGTCTGAAAGTCCGCTTTATTACCGAAGTGGCTTGGCAGGCGCATTTCGTGAAAAACATGTTCATCCGCCCAACGGACGCCGAGCTGGAAAACTTCGAGCCGGATTTCATCGTGATGAACGGCGCGAAATGCACCAATCCGAACTGGCAGCAGCAAGGTCTGAACTCTGAGAACTTTGTGGCGTTCAACCTGACCGAGCGCATTCAGCTGATTGGCGGCTCATGGTACGGCGGCGAGATGAAAAAAGGCATGTTCTCGGTGATGAACTACCTGCTGCCGCTGCAAGGTATTGCCTCCATGCACTGTTCCGCCAACGTCGGCGAAAAAGGCGACGTGGCGGTATTCTTCGGCCTGTCCGGCACCGGCAAAACCACTCTCTCCACCGACCCGAAACGCCAGCTGATTGGCGACGACGAGCACGGCTGGGATGACGACGGCGTGTTCAACTTTGAAGGTGGCTGCTACGCCAAAACCATCAAGCTGAGTAAAGAAGCCGAGCCAGACATTTATGGCGCCATCACCCGCGACGCGCTGTTGGAAAACGTGGTGGTAGATGCCGCCGGTAAAATCGACTTCGACGATAACTCGAAAACCGAGAACACCCGCGTTTCCTACCCGATTTACCATATCCAAAACATCGTCAAGCCAGTGTCGAAAGCGGGCCACGCGACCAAGGTGATTTTCCTGACCGCAGACGCGTTCGGCGTTCTGCCGCCGGTATCACGCCTGACTGCCGATCAGACCCAATATCACTTCCTCTCTGGCTTCACCGCCAAGCTGGCAGGGACCGAGCGCGGCGTCACCGAGCCCACCCCAACCTTCTCCGCCTGTTTCGGCGCAGCCTTCTTGATGCTGCACCCGACACAGTACGCCGAAGTGCTGGTAAAACGTATGGAAGCTGCCGGAGCTCAAGCCTATCTGGTGAACACCGGCTGGAACGGCACGGGCAAACGCATTTCTATCCAGAACACCCGCGCCATCATCGACGCCATCCTGAATGGCACCATCGATGACGCCGAAACCTTCACTCTGCCAGTCTTCAACCTCGCCGTGCCAACCGCACTGCCGGGCGTAGACACCCACATCCTCGACCCGCGCAACACCTACGGTTCCGCCGAGCAGTGGCAAGAGAAGGCGCACGACCTCGCACAGCAGTTTGTGACTAACTTTGATAAGTACACGGATACCGAGGCGGGAGCGCGGTTGGTCGCGGCGGGGCCAAAGCTTTAAAAAGCTTTTGCAAATTTTGAAGGTCAAGGTCGTGGGCACCGGCCCACACCGGCCTTAAGGTCAAGGTCGTGCGCTGCCGCCACACCGGCCTTAAGGTCAAGGTCGTGCGCTGCCGCCACACCGGCCTCAAGGGGCGCCTATCGCCGCGCCCCTTGAGAATCCCCGGCTCTTTTACTGCGCGCTTCGCTTGTTGGAGGGACATGTTTCAGTCACTTCAGTTCACACCGCAAAATGTCGCCGCTTAGGCGGTGCCTTCGCTTCAGGCTTCGAGCCTTTAGTCTCGAACCGTTCGCTCAGCGCCATTTTTGAGCGCGGTTTTGAGGCTTTTCAATCGTCCCTTTTCAGTAGGTTTAGGTTTGTTTTGCGAATTGAATGAAAAGGTTCGGTGTAAATGCCAGTAGGTCGCGTTCAGAAGTGACGCCGAGCAAGAGGTGGAAAACCGCGTGTCTTTTTACGCGGGTTGGAATCCCGCAGTGAGGGGACCGCCTAAGCGGCGGCACTTCGCGACGATCGCTGCGGCCGCTGAAACACGGCCATTCCGACCTTGCGCAGCCTCGATCTTACAGCAATAAAAAACGCAGGGTTCCAAGGGAGGCGCGTTTACGCCTCCCTTGGTCGGTGTGGGCCGATGCCCACGGTTTTGAATTTGAACTTAAGGCTGGGTTCACAGGAGACACATGCCCCTTACATTAAACCGTCTTCTGCGGAAGGGCTGTCGCTACAGCCTTCTCCACCGGCAAAGGAAGATATGCCCGAATGCGGAGTCCACCGCGCGGGCTGCGGCCGATATCTAGCGAACCGGCGTGGGCATCGATGATGCGCTGCACAATCGCTAAACCTAGTCCGGTGCCGCTGGTAGTACGGGCGCTGTCGCCGCGAACAAATGGCTGGAACAGGTGCTTCAGCTGGCTTGGTTCAATGCCGGGGCCGTCGTCTTCAACCTGGAACCAACCGCGCTGCAACTCCTTGCCGCTGCTAACTTTTATCCAGCCGTTGCCGTAGCGGGCGGCGTTCACCACCATATTCACCACGGCGCGTTTGATAGACAGCGGATGCACATTGACCAGCACTTCGCCGCTGACCAAATCGCTATCGATTTCACGCTCGTATCCACTTTCGGCGGCAATCACTTCGCCGAGAATCGAGTTGAGATCGCACTCTTCGGTCTGCAACTCCTGCCCGGTGCGCAGATAATCGATGAACTGCTCAATAATGGCATTGCACTCTTCGATGTCCTTGTTGATGGACTCCGCGAGGTAGCCATCGCCGTCGCTCATCATCTCCGTCGCTAAACGAATACGGGTCAACGGCGTGCGCAGGTCGTGGCTGACACCGGCCATCAGCAAGGTTCGGTCGTCGGCAAGCTGCTTCACGCCGGCGGCCATCTGGTTGAACGCGCGGGTCACCGAACGCACCTCAGACGCGCCGTACTCGCGCAGCGGGGCCGGGATTATCCCCTTACCCACCTGCAATGCGGCGTGTTCGAGTTCCACCAAGGGTCGGTTTTGAATACGGATAAACAGCCATGCGCCGCCTATGGCTAACAGCATAATCGCCAAGGTGTAGCGGAACAGCGGGGAGAAGTCGCCTTGATGAATTTCGGTCAACGGTACGCGCACCCAGATGTCAGGCGACAGCCAGGTTTTCAGCCACACGACCGGGGTATTCTTGTTCACTTCGACGCGAACATCGGTTGGGCCACCGAGCTGCTGCGCCATTTGCTGACTGAGGAATTCGTAATGTTGCGCCCAACGCAGCCCGCTCTCTTCAGCGGCAGAGTTGGTATAGAGGGAAATCCCCAGCTCGCGGTAGATTTCGCGGCGGAATGCCGGAGGAACGGCCAGCAGCGTGCCATCTTCCAGCTGCAACTGATCGGTCATGAGCATACGCACTTCGTAAGCCAAGACCTTATTGAACTGTTGCAGACTCGGCAGAATGGCGAAATTCAGCACGACCAAATAGGTCGTCACCAAGCTGACGAACAGCAAGGTGACGATCAACAGCAGGGTTCGGGCAAACGAGCTACGCGGTGAAAAGCGTATTCGTCTCATGCCTTACTGCCGTCCGGTACAAAGACATAACCCAAGCCCCAAACGGTTTGGATGTAACGTGGGTGTGCCGGATCTTCTTCCACCATGCGACGCAGGCGGGAGATTTGCACGTCGATGGAACGTTCCATGGCGCTGTATTCGCGGCCACGAGCCAAGTTCATCAATTTGTCGCGAGATAGCGGCTCACGCGGATGGCTAACCAAGGCTTTCAACACGGCAAACTCGCCGCTGGTCAATGGCATAGGCTCATCTTCACGGAACATCTCGCGGGTGCCGAGGTTCAGTTTGAACTTACCGAAGGAGATCACCGCTTCTTCTTGAGAAGGCGCGCCCGGCAGTTCATTAGCCTGACGGCGCAGCACGGCGCGGATACGGGCCAGCAGTTCACGCGGGTTAAATGGCTTAGGAATATAGTCATCGGCGCCGATTTCCAGACCAACGATACGGTCAACTTCTTCACCTTTGGCGGTAACCATAATGATTGGCATCGGGTTACTTTGGCTGCGCAGGCGGCGGCAAATGGACAGGCCGTCTTCGCCAGGAAGCATTAAATCCAGCACCATCAGGTGGAATGATTCACGAGTCAGCAAGCGATCCATCTGTTCGGCGTTCGCTACGCTGCGTACCTGAAAACCTTGTTCGGTCAGGTAACGTTCTAAAAGAGCCCGCAGGCGCATATCGTCATCAACAACCAGAATCTTATGATTCTCTTGCATTTTTATTACTCCCAAAGGCATGAATACCCGAAGTCTGTATTGTTAGAAATTCGTGCTAAAACAGACAGCTATTAATGGTATATATTCTAGTCGAAATTGTTACAAAGATTATGCTTTTCCTAATTTATCAACAATTTTCAGCGGCTACTCACGCCCCCGGTAACATAAATCAGCATGATTGCCACTTTACCTCTTTCCGGCTAATTTGCTCTAGCAATCTTGAGCCTGCAACCCGGCTATGAAAATATCCCCCTTTGGCGCACAGACTCACTCGTGAACAGAATATGAAAACCAAACTGATTACCCGCGAAGGTTATAACAAACTTAAGCAAGAGCTGGACTTCCTCTGGCGCGAAGAGCGGCCCGAAGTGACCAAGAAAGTCACCTGGGCTGCCAGCCTTGGCGACCGCAGTGAAAACGCCGATTACCAATATAATAAGAAGCGCCTGCGCGAGATTGACCGCCGGGTGCGCTATCTGACCAAGTGCCTTGAGCAACTGCGCATTGTCGATTACTCGCCGCAGCAAAAAGGCAAAGTGTTCTTTGGGGCCTGGGTTGATATCGAAAATGACGACGGCGACACCAAGCGTTTTCGCATCGTCGGCTATGACGAAATTTTTGGCCGCAAAGATTACATTTCTATCGACTCGCCGATGGCCCGCGCCCTGCTGAAGAAAGAGGTGGGCGACAGCGCCGTGGTGCAAACCCCGGTGGGCGAAGCCATGTGGTATGTGAATGAAATCAACTATGATGAACAAGCGCCGAGTTCGTAAACCTTCCATGACTCTCAAAACGCCGGTGAGAAGGGCCAGATAACTGGCATTTTTCACCCCCAAAACGTATAACTGTCCCCCAGTTTTTATGTCACTCAACGAATGAAAAGCCTATGAATGATCAACTGAGCCGCATTATCGCAACTGAATTGCAGGTTCGCCCGGAGCAGGTTGCTTCCGTGGTGCGTCTGCTGGATGAAGGTAATACCGTGCCATTTATTGCGCGGTATCGTAAGGAAGTCACCGGTGGGTTGGATGATACCCAACTGCGTCAGTTGGACAGCCGTCTGGGCTATCTGCGTGAACTTGAAGATCGCCGCCAAACCATTCTCAAATCCATTGAGGAGCAGGGCAAACTGAGCGATGACCTCGCCAAAGCGATTAACACCACGCTGAGTAAAACCGAGCTGGAAGATTTATACCTGCCGTATAAACCTAAGCGCCGGACTCGCGGGCAAATCGCCATTGAAGCTGGCCTCGAGCCGCTGGCCGACCTGCTGTGGAATGAGCCGCAAAACGAGCCGGACGCCACCGCAGCCAAATTCGTTGATGCAGAAAAAGGCGTCGCCGACACCAAAGCCGCCCTTGACGGTGCGCGCTACATCTTAATGGAGCGTTTCGCCGAAGATGCCAGCTTGTTGGCCAAAGTTCGCGACTACCTGTGGAAGAATGCCCACTTAGTCTCTCGCGTGGTCGATGGCAAAGAGCAGGAAGGCGCGAAATTTAGCGACTACTTCGACCATCACGAACCGATTTCCAAAGTCCCTTCTCACCGCGCGCTGGCGATGTTCCGTGGTCGCAACGAAGGCGTGCTGCAACTGGCGCTGAACGCCGATCCGCAGCATGACGAAGCGCCAAAAGAGAGCTATGCCGAGCAGCTGATCATTGAGCACCTCGGGCTGCGCCTGAACAATGCGCCAGCCGACGTTTGGCGTCGCGCGGTGGTCAACTGGACATGGCGCATCAAAGTGCTGTTGCACCTTGAAACCGAGCTGATGAGCACGGTGCGCGAGCGCGCCGAAGACGAAGCGATTAACGTCTTCGCCCGCAACATGCACGACCTGCTGATGGCCGCTCCGGCCGGAATGCGCGCCACCATGGGCCTCGACCCCGGCCTGCGCACCGGCGTGAAAGTGGCGGTAGTCGACAACACCGGCAAGCTGGTCGGCATTGACACCGTTTACCCACACACCGGTCAGGCGGCGAAAGCGGCCCAGCAGGTTGCGGCGCTGTGCATCAAACACAATGTTGAACTGGTGGCTATCGGCAACGGCACGGCTTCTCGCGAAACCGAGCGTTTCTTCCTCGACCTGCAAAAACAGTTCCCGGAAGTGAAAGCGCAGAAAGTGATTGTCAGCGAGGCGGGCGCGTCGGTCTATTCAGCCTCTGAGCTGGCGGCGCAGGAGTTCCCCGACCTCGACGTGTCTATTCGTGGCGCGGTTTCTATTGCCCGCCGCCTGCAAGACCCGCTGGCCGAGCTGGTGAAAATTGATCCGAAATCCATTGGTGTCGGCCAGTACCAGCATGACGTCAGCCAGACCCAATTGGCGAAGAAACTCGATGCCGTGGTGGAAGACTGCGTGAACGCCGTGGGCGTTGACCTCAATACCGCATCGGTGCCGTTGTTGACTCGCGTCGCGGGCCTGACGCGCATGATGGCGCAGAATATTGTTAGCTGGCGCGACGAAAACGGCCAGTTCCGCAACCGTGAGCAGCTGTTGAAAGTGAGCCGCCTAGGGCCAAAAGCCTTTGAACAGTGCGCGGGCTTCCTGCGTATCAACCACGGCGATAACCCTCTGGATGCCTCAACCGTTCACCCGGAAACTTACCCGGTGGTGCAGCGCATTTTGGCGGCCACCAATCTGGCGCTGAAAGAGCTGATGGGCGACTCCAACGCCCTGCGCGGCCTGAAAGCCAGCGAGTTCACCGACGAGCAGTTCGGCGTGCCGACGGTGACCGACATCATCAAAGAGCTGGAAAAGCCGGGGCACGATCCGCGCCCTGAGTTCAAAACCGCGACCTTTGCTGACGGCGTTGAAACCATGAATGACCTGCTGCCGGGCATGGTGCTGGAAGGTTCGGTGACTAACGTGACCAACTTCGGCGCCTTCGTGGATATCGGCGTACATCAGGACGGTCTGGTGCACATCTCTTCGCTGGCGAATAAGTTTGTCGATGACCCACACACCGTGGTCAAAGCGGGCGATATCGTTAAAGTGAAAGTGATGGAAGTGGACTTGCAGCGTAAGCGTATCGCCCTGACCATGCGTCTTGACGAGCAGCCGGGCGAAACCTCGGCTCGTCGCGGTGGCGGTTCGGCGGCACCTGCAGGTGGCAACGGCCGTGACGCGCAAAAGCGCGGTGCGCCGAACAAACCGGCCGGACGCGCGGCGTCTACGCCTGCGGGCAACAGCGCGATGGGCGACGCCCTCGCCGCCGCCTTTGGTAAAAAGCACTAAAAGCGCCAATTTCTGCTCTTACTCAAAGCCGCTGAATTTCAGCGGCTTTTTTATTATTCCCGCCAATACCCCTACTTCTTGAATGATTACTAATCACGTAATCACTGAGTTAAATCAATAAATCTGCCCCAACAGAGGAATAGGATAGCCCCATCGCGAAGGGAGTCTTTTAGGGAATGTCCCTTTTTTAACTCTCTTCGTGCGTACTAATTATGATAACTATTCGCATTTTTACTTCTAAAAGTAATTAGTCTGGCAAGGCTTCGTCGGACACCAACCAGACCCTATTTCGCAACGATTTACCCCAGTCAGGGGGTAATAACCGGGCAAGGAAGCACGGCGCTATCGCCGTCCCCATTCCGCCTGAACGCTTCGCGAGGACCTATGCAACTACTCTCTCAACGTGCTTATAAAATTACCGGCTTTTCACATGAAATCAGCCCGGCTTATCGGCAGAAACTGCTGTCACTGGGCATGCTGCCCGGCTCTCTGTTTAATATTATCCGCGTAGCGCCCATGGGTGATCCGGTACAAATCGAAACCCGTCGCACCAGTCTGGTCGTGCGCAAAAAAGACCTCGACCTGTTAAAGCTGGAAATTCAGGCCTGATGATTTTTTCAGCGCGGGCTCGCTTTAATTTAATGCCCGCGCCGCTCTCTTCTCTCACGTAGAAATCAACGTATGAAAGCACTGACTATTGGCTTAATTGGTAATCCGAACTCCGGCAAAACCACCCTTTTCAACCAATTAACTGGCGCACGTCAACGCGTGGGGAATTGGGCAGGCGTCACCGTCGAGCGCAAAGAAGGCCAGTTCTCCACGGCCGGGCATCAGGTCACGCTGGTTGATTTACCCGGCACCTACTCGCTCACCACCATCTCCGAGCAAACCTCGCTCGACGAGCAAATTGCCTGCCACTACATTCTCAGCGGCGACGCCGACCTGATAATCAACGTGGTGGATGCCTCGAATCTGGAGCGAAACCTCTACTTAACGCTGCAACTGCTGGAGCTTGGCATTCCCTGCATTGTGGCGCTGAATATGCTGGATATTGCCCAGACCCAGAACATCACTATTGATATTTCTGCTCTGGAAAAACGGCTGGGTTGCCCGGTCATTGCGCTGATTTCTACCCGCGCCAGCGGCATCAGCGAGCTGAAAAAATGCATTGATAGCCGCCCTGCCGCCTCTGACCTCTCTCGGGTGATTTACCCGCCGATTTTACAGCAGGAAGTGGACGCCATGGCCGACGCCATGCCCGACACTCTGCCATTACAACAGCGCCGCTGGCTGGCCTTGCAGATGCTGGAAGGCGACATTTATAGCCAGACTCACGCCCCGCAAGCCGCCGCGCTATTGCCCGCCGTGCGCCAAAGGCTGGTCAGCCAGCAGCATGAAGACCCGGCGCTGCTGATCGCCGATGCGCGCTATCAGAGCATCGTCAATCTGTGCGAGGCGGTAAGTAATTCACACCTGACCGCGCCGAATCGCATGACGCAACTTCTCGACCGGGTGATCCTCAACCGTTTCCTCGGCGTGCCGATTTTCCTGCTGGTGATGTACCTGATGTTCCTGCTGGCGATTAACATCGGTGGCGCGCTGCAGCCGATTTTCGATATCGGCTCGGCGGCTGTCTTCATTCAGGGCATGCAGTGGGTTGGCTTCACCCTGCACTTCCCGCAGTGGCTGACGATTTTCCTCGCGCAGGGGATTGGCGGCGGTATCAACACCGTGCTGCCCCTGGTGCCGCAAATTGGCATGATGTACCTGTTCCTCTCCTTCCTCGAAGACTCCGGCTACATGGCGCGAGCCGCGTTCGTGATGGACCGACTGATGCAGGCCTTGGGGCTGCCGGGCAAATCCTTCGTGCCGCTGATCGTCGGCTTCGGCTGCAATGTGCCTTCGATTATGGGCGCGCGCACCTTGGACGCGCCGCGCGAAAGGCTGATGACCGTCATGATGGCGCCCTTTATGTCCTGCGGCGCGCGTCTGGCGATTTTTGCCGTATTCTCCGCCGCGTTCTTTGGCCAGAGCGGCGCCTCCGTGGTGTTCTCGCTCTATCTGCTCGGCATTGTGGTCGCCATTCTCACCGGCTTGGTGCTGAAATACACCATCATGCGCGGTGAAGCTTCTCCCTTCGTGATGGAACTGCCGGTTTACCACATTCCGCATCTGAAAAGCCTGCTGCTGCAAACCTGGCAGCGCCTGAAAGGTTTTGTGCTGCGCGCGGGTAAAGTCATTGTTATCGCAAGTATTTGTATCGGCGCGCTGAACAGTTTCTCCTTTAGCGGCAAGGCGGTGGACAACATTAATGACTCGGCGCTGGCCAGCGTCAGTAAAGTGCTAACCCCGCTGCTGAAACCGATGGGCGTTCACGAAGACAACTGGCAGGCGACGGTTGGGCTAGTAACCGGCGCGATGGCGAAAGAAGTGGTGGTCGGCACGCTCAACACCTTATATACCGCCGAGCACATCACCACGCAGGAGTTTGATGCCGCCAACTTCAACCTGTTGGATGAACTGAATGGCGCGGTACACGAAACTTGGCAGGGTTTGAAAGACACCTTCAGCCTGAGCGTGCTGTCGAACCCGATTGAAGCCAGCAAGGGCGACGGCGAAATGGCTGCCACCTCGATGGGCGTGATGAGCAGTAAATTTGGCACGGCGATTTCAGCTTATAGCTACCTGATCTTTGTGCTGCTGTATGTGCCTTGCGTGTCGGTCATGGGGGCCATCGCTCGCGAAACCAGCCGTGGATGGATGTCCTTCTCCATCGCCTGGGGGCTGAACGTGGCCTATTCGCTGGCAACCCTGTTCTTCCAGACCGCCACCTTTAGCCAGCATCCGGCCAGCAGTCTGGGCATCATTCTCACCGTGATTGCTTTTAATGCGCTGGTGTTGGTGGCGCTGAGGAAAATGCGCAGCCGCGTGACCGTCACGCTGAAACCGCGCAACGTCGCCGCCTGCTGCCAGCCGGCAGTTAACGATTGCCATTAAGGAGTTGAGATGACTTCTCTGATAGCCGTTCGCGATAACGTCGCACTGGCCGGAATGGCCGATGCACGCCAGCTGAGCCTGCAACTGAAAGCGCCGCAGCCGCTGGTGCAGGCGATGCTCGACAAACTGGTAGCGATGAGAAAGCTGGAGGCCGTTGAACCTGATAACAGCTGCCTCAGCGGCAGCTGCAAAAGTTGTGCAGACGGCAAAAAATGTCTGACCGTCAGCTACCGGCTGATCCCCTCTTAACTCAGCGATTGCCACGGATCGCGGACTTGCACCAAGCCCGCGTCCGTTTCTAATTCCACCTCACCGCCCTGCAACCACTCGCCGAGGGCAAAGTCGCCCTGCGGCGTCACGATTTGTACATCGGTGCGGCACGGCAGCTGCTGCAAAGTATTGCTCAACTCACGGAACGCCTCTGGCGATACCGGCTGGTCACAGCGGATCAGCAAGTCGAGATTGCTGTCGGCGTGCATCGCCGGGATATCACTGGCCATAGTGTAGGCGCAGCTACCGATCACACCCCATGTCCACGGCCATTTCAGGCTGGCAAAGGTGATCAGCGACTGCATTGGAGGCAGGGAAATAAAGCGTGAATGCAGTAATGACACCGGATTGGCGACTAGCGATTCCGGCGTCACGGTACGCACGATGGAGGAAGGTGCCACCCAGGCCGTCGCCCGCTGAGTGCGCGTCATACCACGAATTCCCACGGCGATTGCGCCATCAGCACGCTGCCCCCGACGCACCACCAGCGGTAAATGCGTCCGCCAGTGGCTTACCCACTCGGGCAAGGCTTGATCACTTTCCAGCGCCGAACGGTCGGCAATCCAAATCAGGTCATGGGCACGCGGCAAACTCATCGTTTAGCTTCCTTATTATTCAAAGCAGCAAAAACCCCACTGCAATAAAGGGTAGTCAGCTAATGATACACAACCCGCCCGCGAACTTAACCTGAAGAATGCTCCATAAAAAAGGGCGCCCTTAGGCACCCTTCTCGTGAAGACCGTAAAACTTATTTGCCGTTAAAAACTTATTTGTCTTTAAAGACTTCAGCCGTTGCGCTGATTTTCTTCTTCTCTTGACCACCGATGATCACGAAGTATTTGCCGCCTTTCTCATCAGCCTGCTTGGACAGCTCTTCGCGCGCGTCCATTGGTGCAGTGTATTCATTGCTGGTCGTGATGGTACCCAGGCTAACCAAACCTTTCTCTTGTGCCACTTCTTTAGTGATCAACTCTGCCGCCATTGCGCTGGTTGAGAATACGCCTGCCAGAACGACTGCTGCCATAATTTTATAAGATTTCATGAAGTTACCTCTAAGAGTGATTATTTTGATAAAGCTCCCATGACAATACCGACGATGAAACCCGCGCTGGCGTAACCTTCCTGGCCTGACACCAAAATCCCCCAGAAACGCGGCGTGATGTCACCGAGCCATAGGCTGGCCCGACAATCACTGTTCGGTATTATCTGCCTAAGTATTAGTCACGCCCAAAAAATATCCAGTAGAAATGTATAAAATATTTACATGAAATTTCAATGTGTGACAGCGAACTGCTTTATCTGCTCACAAAAGGCTTCTGGGTGAGAAATAAAAGGCGCATGGGCCGATTTTTCAATGATATGCGACTCGCTTTCCGGCCACAGGGCATCCAATAACGGCACAATTTTGCGCGGCACCAGACCGTCGAGCGCGCCATAAATTCGCAGCATCGGCACGCTGAGTTGGCACATAGCCTGACGCAAATCCACCTGCCGCAAAATCTCTAATCCACCATTGAGCACCTCTACCGACGGCATCGGCTGGCCCAGCACAACCGACTTCAACATGCGGGCATCCTGACGGGCGCTGTCGCTGCCCAGCGTTTGCAGGGCCAGAAAACGCTCCACCGTGCGCTGGAAATCCTCACTCAGCTGGTGCTGGAAACCGTGCAGCACTTCGGACTTAATCCCCGGCCACTCGTCGTGGGCGGCAAAACAGGGGGAAGAGGCCACGGTGATCAGCTTTTCGACGCGCGCTGGCGCACTCAGGGCAATCTGGCTGGCGACCAGCCCGCCCAGCGACCAGCCTAGCCACACGGCTTTTTCTGGCGCGGCGGCGAGCACGGTGTCGGCCATCTCCTCAATACTCATCGGCCCAAAACCTTCACTGCGGCCATAGCCCGGCAGGTCCACCAGGTGCAGCCGAAAATGCGGCGCGAGTCGCTCGGCGGTGTAACGCCAGACTTCCGCATTCAGCCCCCATCCGTGAAGCAGCACAAGATCGAGATCGCCTTCACCAAAGGTCTGCCAGTAGAGCTTATTCATAGGGTAATGTCCGTTGGGTTTCGAAATCCACTGAGGGAAAAGTGATGTTAAGGATAACAATTCAGGCGCAGTGCTGGCTATGCCAACAGCCGCTGCATCTTGCGCGGCACGGCATCTGTAGCGTTTGCGTCAAATACCTCCCCGTGCCGCCGCCCTGCTGCCCGCGCTGCGGCCTATCCAGCAGCCACGCCAAACTCGACTGCGGGCGCTGCCTGCGCAAGCCGCCGCCGTGGGACGCCTTGGTGCAAGTGAGTGACTACATTGCGCCACTCAGCGGCTTAGTGATGCGTCTGAAATTCGCCAAACAGCCCGAGCTGGCCATACCGCTCGCCAGGCTGCTGCTGTTTCGCTGGCTGGCGCGGTTTCGGGCCGGCGAGTTGGTTCGCCCGGATATTTTGCTCAGCGTGCCTTTGCATCGCCGACGCTACTTTGGACGTGGCTATAACCAGAGCGAATTGCTGGCCGCGCCGTTGGCTCACTGGTTGCAATGCCAATTTCACCCCTATGCTTTGCAGCGAATTCGCGCCACGCCGCCGCAGCAACGGCTTTCCGAATCAGCACGAAAAATGAATCTACGCCGAGCCTTTATTTGCCGCGAAAACTTCCACGGCAAGCATGTTGCGCTGCTTGATGATGTTGTTACAACGGGGAGCACATTATGTGAAATCAGTAAGTTACTGAGAAATCAGGGGATTGCCTCGCTACAGATTTGGTGCGTTTGTCGCACCTTGTAGTCGGCTAAGTAAAGGGCGTATTATAACCAACTGGAGTAGTCAACTATTGAGCCAATGTTATGATTCTTATTACCGATGCTGCCCAAGCGCACTTTGCCAAACTGTTGGCAAGCCAAGAAGAAGGCACCCAGATCCGCGTATTCGTGATCAACCCCGGTACGCCGACCGCGGAGTGCGGTGTGTCCTACTGCCCACCTGACGCGGTGGAAGCAACGGATACTGAATTGAAATTCGAAAAGCTGTCCGCTTACATCGACGAGCTGAGCAAGCCTTATCTGGCTGATGCTGAAATCGACTTTGTTACCGACCAGCTTGGCTCACAGCTCACGCTGAAAGCCCCTAATGCGAAAATGCGTAAAGTTTCTGACGACGCGCCGCTGATGGAACGCGTTGAATATCAACTGCAATCTCGTATCAACCCACAGCTTGCCAGCCACGGCGGCCGCGTCTCTCTGATGGAAATCACCGATGACGGCATCGCGGTTCTGCAATTCGGCGGCGGCTGTAACGGCTGTTCAATGATTGATGTCACCCTGAAAGACGGCATCGAGAAAGAACTGCTGGAAAACTTCCCAGAGCTGAAAGGCGTTCGTGACCTGACCGAACACCAGCGCGGCGAGCACTCGTTCTACTAATAGAACAGCTTGCCAAGGCTAGAAAACAGAAGGGTTCAGCTAAGTTGAACCCTTTTTTCATGCCTTTTTGCGTCTTCGGTCCAAATCCTTTATCAGCCGATTGACCCACTCGTCGCTAAACATCTCCTCGAGACTGTGAGTCAGTTTGCGCTGCCAGTTGGGGTATTCCGTATTGGTGCCGGGCACGTTGACCGGCGTCGCCATGTCCAGCCAATCTTCAGGTTGCAGGCCCAGTAAGGCGCTGGCGCTGCCCGCCAGATATCGCTGCAAACCGCGATTTAACGCTGGGGTCATCGACATCCGGCTGGCCTGTTTTCCGACGCTTTTCGCTACGCAGCCCTGACGATGCAGCGCATCCAGCAGGTTCTGCTTATTGGTTTCCCGCTCGGCGCGCAGCCGCGCCAGCACGCTGGCATCCGGGTAAATCCCCAGCTTCTCACCGAGCGTGAGATCGCCCCCTTCCCAATAGCCGCGCAGAGTCGGTAAATCATGAGTGGTTACCGTGGCCATCGCCTGCGTGATGTACTCTCCCGGCGCGCGATAAACGCCTTTTTTCTCCTGCTCGAAATAGAGCACTTTGTAGGAGTAAACGCCGCTGTCGCGCAGGCTGGCGACAATCTCTTGCGGCACGATACCCAAATCTTCGCCAATCACCATGCACCGGTGGCGCTGGCTTTCTAAGGCCAGCACGCCGAGCAGGTCTTGCAGGGGATAACGCACATAAGCCCCTTTCGCCGCATGTTCGTGGGCGGGGATCCACCACAGCCGCAGCAGCCCCATCACGTGATCGATGCGCAGCGCACCGCACTGCGACATATTGGCGCGCAGTAAATCGATAAATGGCTGATAGGCGCGATCTTGCATTACGTGGGGATCTATCGGCGGAAGCCCCCAGTTCTGCCCCTGCGGCCCGAGCAGGTCCGGCGGCGCGCCGACCGTCGCCCGCAAACAGTAGAGGTTGGGGTCAGACCAGGTTTCAGCCCCGCCCTCGGCCACGCCAACGGCCAAATCGCGGTATAAACCTATGGGCATTCCCAGCTCAACGCTGGTTTCATAACAGTCAGAAAATTGCTCGTGGGCTAACCACTGCAACCATAAATAGAACTCTACTTCGTCGGCGTAGCGCTCGCGAAAAGCCACCACGTCGGGGCTGTTAATGTCGCGGTAGGTTTCCGGCCACACAGGCCAGCCCCACAGGCCCAAGTCCAAATCCCGCAGATGAATATGCAGGGCGTCGAAAACAGCAAGCTGATACAGACTTTCGCCACCCAAATGAACAAAACTGCGAAAGTCACGCTTGCGCTGACTGGCCTCCGGCGTGTCGACGAAGGTCTTCCACGCCAGTTTTAGCCCGTCAAATTTCAGCTTCATCACTTGCGCATAGTCGACATATTCCCGGCTGCGCGCCTGATGCAGCGCATCGCGGGTTTCCGGTTCTCGCCACCAGCCCTGGGCTTCTTCGCTTTCAATAAATTCAGGCACTTGGCTAACATCAATGTAAGTGACGTTCAGCCAGCGCCGCGACGATGGGCTGTAGGGGCTGGCGCTAAGCGGGTTGGCCGGATAGAGCGCATGAATCGGGTTGAGGCCAATAAATGCCCCGCCGCGCAGGGCGACCTGCTCCAGCATCTGCTTGAGGTCGCCGAAATCCCCCACGCCCCAGTTCTTTTCTGACCTGAGGGTGTAAAGCTGAACCGTCGCGCCCCAAAGCTTCTCGCCATTGAGTACGGCCTGCGGCTCGTAACAGCGAGACGGCGCGATAATGATGCGACAGCCCCACTGTTTCTTGCCGTGGCTGAGGGTTAACTGGTGATACCCCGTCGGCAGGTTTTTCGGCAAGCTTAGCGGCTGCTTGGCGAAACGCTCCCCGGAGGAAACATCGCCATTTTCCAAGGTTAGCTGCCAGTGCAAATCCGACGAATATTGCGGTGCTAACTCCACCGGCTGGTGCTCATGAAACACCAGCACGGCGGGCAGTGGCGACGCCGAGCCAAGATCCTGCTCGGCGCGCCCCATGGCGGAGAGCAGCGCCTGCTTGGTTTCATCAGAAACTGACTGCACTTCATCCTGCATATTGATAAAACTGTCTATAATACCTGCCTGCTGTGCCGCGTGTTCGAGTTGCTTGCCCTCCATTCCTGCTCCTACCGTTTGGCCTGCCAGATGCGTTGCTGATAATCGTGAATCGAGCGGTCGGCGCTAAACATGCCGACGCGAGCCGTGTTGAGAATAGCGCGGCGGGTCCACTCGTCGGCGTCGCGGTAAAGTGCATCGACGTTTTTCTGCGCCTCGCAATAGGCAGCAAAATCGGCCAGTACCAGATAAGGGTCGCCGCCCTCTTTGAAGCTATTAAGCATCAAATCAAAAGCGTGTTTATCCCCTTTGGTGAAGAAGCCGTTGGCGAGTTCGTCGAGAATGGCTTTGAGATGTTTATCCTTTTTCACCACGCTCTGCGGTTTATAGCCTTTCTTTTGCAGCGCCTTAACGCCATCAACGTCCAGACCAAAGATAAAGATATTCTCATCCCCCACCTGCTCGGCAATCTCAACATTGGCGCCGTCCAGCGTGCCGATCGTCAGCGCACCGTTGAGCGCCAGCTTCATGTTGCCGGTGCCCGACGCCTCTTTACCGGCGGTGGAAATCTGCTCTGAGACATCGGCGGCCGGGATCATCAACTCCGCCACCGACACAGAATAGTCGGGGATAAACACCACTTTCAGGCGATCGCCGACGATCGGATCGTTGTTGATCGCCTCGGCAACTTGATTGATGGCATAGATGATGTTTTTCGCCAAGTAGTAGCCCGGAGCGGCTTTCGCGCCGAACAGGAAAACGCGGGGGACGATATCCAGTTTTGGATTCTCGCGAATTTGCTTATACAGCGACAAGATGTGCAGCAGATTCAGATGCTGGCGTTTGTACTCATGCAGGCGCTTAATCTGCACGTCAAAGATGGCGTTCGGATTGAGTTTGATCCCCAGCCGCTGCCAGACGTACTCGGCAAGGCGCACTTTATTGTCATGCTTTATCTTGCGGTACTCTTTGCAGAATTTTTTGTCTTTTACGCCGCTTTCCAGCTGCTTTAGCAAGCTGAGATCGGTCACCCACGCGTCCGTCTCAAGACGCTTATCGATCAGCGCCGAAAGCGCCGGATTACACTGTTTAATCCAGCGGCGCGGCGTGATGCCGTTGGTGACATTGTGGAATTTTTCCGGCCACAGCTGGTGATACTCGGGGAACAGGTCTTTCACCACTAAATCAGAATGCAGCGCGGCGACGCCGTTGACGGCAAACCCGGCCACCACGCACAGGTTCGCCATGCGCACCTGCTTGTCATGATGAACCGCCAGTTTGGCCCACACCTGTTCGTCGCCCGGCCACTGTTTGTCGACCACTTTCTTAAAGTTGGCGTTGATCTGTTTGATTATCTGGAAGTGTCGCGGCAGCAGGCTGCGCACCAGCTTTTCATCCCAGGTTTCTAGCGCTTCTGGCATCAATGTGTGGTTGGTATAAGCAAAGGTGCGGCTGGTGATGTGCCAGGCATCATCCCAGCTAAGCTGGTGCTCATCGATCAGCACCCGCAGCATTTCGGGGATGGCGATGGTCGGGTGGGTGTCGTTGAGCTGAATCACCTCATAGTCCGGCAGCTCGGCAATTTTCCGCCCAAGGAAGTGGTGGCGGCGCAGAATATCGGCCACCGAGCAGGCGCACTGGAAATATTGCTGCATCAGACGCAGGCGTTTGCCCGCCTGATGGTTGTCATTGGGGTACAGCACCTTGGTTAACTTGGCGGCATCAACGCCCTGCTGCTCAGCTTTAAGGAACTCGCCGTCGTTGAATTTCTCCAAATCAAAGGGGTGCGGGTGGGTGGCTTCCCACAGGCGCAGCGGCTGGGTGACGCCGTTGCGATAGCCAATCACCGGCAAGTCCCAAGCCTCGCCACGCAGGGTAAACTCCGGCTCCCAGCGGCTAACGCCGGCATCGTTCTTGACGATTTTCCCGCCGATACCCACGCTGACGGCCAGCGAGCTGTTGTGGCGGAACCACGGATATTGGTTGCGATGCCAATCGTCCGGCGACTCTTTCTGCTGCCCATCGACAAAGCGTTGGCGGAACAAACCGTATTGATAGTTCAACCCATAGCCAATCGCAGGCTGGCCGACGGAGGCCATGGCGTCGAGGTAGCAGGCGGCCAATCGCCCCAAGCCCCCGTTGCCCAGAGCCGGGTCAATTTCCTCTTCCAGCAAGTCGCTTAGGTTAATATCAAACTGCTTCAGCACGTCAGCGACGGTGTCGAACCAACCTAGGTTAATCAGGTTGTTACCCGTCAAACGCCCCACCAGAAACTCCATGGAGATGTAGTTCACATGGCGCGTTATCTTCTGGCGCTTTTTGCTGGCGGGGACGGTATCATTTTGGGGAGGAAGCTGTTCGGCGACGGCGGCGCTAACGGCATGCCACCATTGATGTAAAGTCATGTCCTTGGCGGAAGTGAGCCCGAAGGCTTGCCATTGGCGGGTTAGCGCCGCCAAAAAAACGTCCTGCTTGAGAGTGGGCTTGGTCATAAGGCAGCTCTTTCCTTTTCGTTACACTACGGGAGAAGAAGTCTGTTCTGCATGAAAGCGAAATCTGTGATCTGGGATCAACTATAGGTATAAACCCAATAGGACAAAAAAGCTCATCGCGAGGGCGCGATAAGCTTAGGGATTTGTTGGTAAATATTACGGCTGGAGGCCAAGCAACAGCGCTAATTCTGGCCGTAATAAGCGTCCGGGCCATGTTTGCGAGTAAAATGTTTGTTCAGAAGATAGTCATCCATCGGCGGTAATTGCCGGTTAAGGGTGCCGGTTATCCACGCCATTTTTGCCACTTCTTCCAGCACCACGGCATTGTGTACCGCCATTTCAGGCGTGGTTCCCCAGCAGAAGGGGCCATGCTGCGAAACCAGAATGCCGGGCATATGCAAGGGGTCAGCGTCCCCCAGCGTTTCGGCAATCACGTGGCCCGTTTCCAGCTCATATTCACCCGTCACTTCAGCTCGGCTGAGTGGTCGAGTACAGGGGATCGCCCCCGCGAAGTAGTCAGCATGAGTGGTACCCAGCGCGGGAATAGGTGCATTGGCCTGCGCCCATGAAGTGGCATAGGTTGAGTGCGTGTGAACAATGCCGCCCAGCTCTGGGTAACGGGCATAGAGCGCGAGATGGGTTGCCGTGTCAGAAGAAGGTTTGAAATGCCCTTCGACCACATCACCCAGCATATTCACCACTACCATGTCGTCGGCACTCATCACTTCATACTCTACGCCGCTGGGTTTGATCACCATCAGGCCGGAGGTCCGGTCGATGCCGCTGACATTGCCCCAAGTAAAGGTGACTAAACCCCGTGCTGGCAGCGCCATATTGGCGTCGAAAACCTGTCTTTTCAGTTGCTCTAACATACTGCGGCCTCCACGTTTAACCCGGCTTTCTGCATTTTATCTACCACCCATGCGCGAGCTTCGCGCACCTCTTTGACAGGGTCAGCAGCGGTTTCACTCCACATTTCAATCAAATAGGGACCGCAATAGCCCGTGTCGAGCAGCGTTTTAAAGCAGCGTTCGAACTCCACCACTCCTTGGCCAAAAGGCACATTTTTAAATACGCCCTGCTGGGTATCTTTGACGTGTACCGCCACGATATGCCCTGCGCCACTCGCCAATTCCATTTGCACGTCGTTATCCCATGCCGATAAGTTGCCGATGTCTGGATAGAGCTGGAACCAGGGGTTATTGAGGTAATGGGCATAGCCCAAAGCTTTGCTGATGGAGTTCATCAGCGGGTAATCCATGATTTCCATCGCCAGCGTGACCTGCGCGCGACTTGCCATCTCCACGGCCTCCTTCAGGCCAGCGCGAAAACGCTCACGCGTATGGTCATTGGCATCTTGGTAATAGACGTCATAGCCCGCAAGCTGAATAACCCGAATACCAAGGTCTTGCGCCAGCACAATGGCTTTACGCATCACCTCCAGCCCCTGCGCGCGGGTGGCATCATCTTCGGACCCAAGTGGGAAACGGCGATGCGCACTGAGGCACATGGAAGGAATGCGAACACCGGTGCGGGCAACGGCATCTACCACCGCCATTCGCTGTTCGCGACTCCAGTCCAGCCGCGCCAATCGGTGATCGCTTTCATCGACCGACATTTCGACGAAATCAAAGCCTAGCTCTTTGGCCATTTTCAGGCGTGCGAACCAGTCTTCCCCCGCAGGCAGGGCCTTTTCATAAATACCGAGTGGAACGGCTTTGTGCATCATTGCGCTGTCCTTAGCCCCAAAGCTGGCTGATTGATTTTTTGAACTGGCGAGCGGCCTCGACCGGGTCTTTCGCATCACGAATACTGCGACCAGCGATAAAGACGTGCACCGGGATATCTTTAAACAGCGGCAGATCTTCCAGCGCCAGACCACCGGTGATGGTGACTTTAAAGCCCATGCTGGACAGGCGTTGAATTGCCGTAATATCGGCATCGCTCCAGGCTACGCCGGCGGCCTGTGCGTCACGGCTGCGGTGATACACCACTTGCTGAATTCCGGCAGCGCGCCACTCCTGAGCCTGTTCCCACGTCCAGTAGCCTGTCAGTTCAATTTGCACGTCGCCGCCAAACTCTTTTGCGACTTCCAACGCGCCCTTGGTGGTATTGATGTCAGCACAGCAGATAACCGTCACCCAATCGGCATTGGCTTCAAAGCACATGCGCGACAAAATTTTCCCTGCGTCAGCAATTTTGGCATCGGCTAATACGATTTTTTCTGGATACAGTGCTTTCAAATCACGGACGGCGCGAACCCCTTCCGCCACGCACAAAATGGTACCCACTTCGATAATGTCAACTTCATTAGCTATCAGGCGCGTGGTTTTGTAGGCGTCGTCCATCGACTGGTTATCAAGCGCAACCTGCAACATCGGTAATGTTTTAGACATGCTATGTTCCCTTTACGTTTAGTCAGTCAACGCAGCGTCAGAAGCTGCTGAGGTTTTATCTATTAAATCCAGCACTTGCTGAGCCGTGGTACAGGCGCGCAAGCGATCAAAGTTCTCTTCATCTTCAAACAGGTTCACCACCTGCATGATGCCCACCTCTTGATGGGCATTGGCATCGACCGCCGCCAGGGTGATCAGGATGTCCACCGGGTCGTTATCTTCATGGTTGAAGACCAAAGGTTTTTTCAAAGTGACCAGCGCAAACCCCGTTTTGAGCACCCCCTCTTCCGGGCGGCCGTGTGGCATCGCCAGACCGGGAGCAATCACGAAATAAGGACCGAAGCGCTCGACGCCATCGAGGATCGCCTGGTAGTAGCGCGGTTCAACCACGCCCGCCGCTACCAGCATATCCACCCCGATTTTCACCGCCTCCTGCCAGGTTTCAGCCTCGGCATTCAGGCGAATAGAGTCATTTTCAGCCAGAGAATGACGTAATTTCATGGCGTTATCCTTACTTCTTCAGATCGCTAGCGAAGTGCGCGTTAATCACTTCCATCACTTTCGGGCCAAAATCTGCCGCAGAAAGCATATTGCGCACGCCAACGACGTATTTATTGCCGCTCACGGTGATTTCATCCGCTACGTGGGTTGAAGCCACGATGATATCTGCCCCGCCGAGTTCAGATTTGTATTCCCCTACTGCGCAGCTGTTCATGGTGTGATCAACACCCTCTTGGGTGAGAAACTGGCCAATTTTCATTTTCATGATCATTGAACTGCCTTGCCCGCAACCGCATACCGCTAGAATTCGTACTGTCATGTGAAAATCTCCGGTCAATGTGAAATAGATAAATAAGAGTGAGTGACTTAGTGAGAAGCAGGCTGGCTAAGCGCCTGTTTTTCAGCATCTTCTTCGGCACGCAGGCTGCGACCGGCGAAGTACATATAAAGCAGCGCGATGACGACGATGACGCCCATAAAGGCCATGCCGATACTGAAGAAGCCCTGCATCAGTGGTGGTGCCAGAATCGACCAGTCGGCCATGCCCATCCAGGCACTCAGGCCTGTCAGCTTGATAGCCCAGACGCAGCCGAAGATCTCCAGCATGCCCATCACCAGACAGATTTTGAGCGCCGCGCGCCAGCCGCCAAAGTGGTTGGCGAACACGCCAATGGTGGCGTTGGAGAAGAACATCGGAATAAAGCCGGGAATGATCATGATGGAAGAACCGAGTGCGAACAGAATGCCCACGGCGATCAGTTGCCCGATGGTGCCCCACATAAAGCCCCAGACCACGGCGTTCGGCGCGAAGCTGTAAATCGCCGCACAGTCGATAGCTAAAACCGCACCGGGAATTAAGCGTTGGGAGATGCCGTTAAAGGCTTCGGTTAATTCAGCGACGAACATGCGCACGCCCTGAATAATGATGAAAATAGCGACCGCAAACATCAGGCCCGTTTGCAGGATATAGATAGTCCAGTGGGTTTTACCGGCCATCAGTTGCAAGGTATCAAGCCCAAACGAGCAGAGGATGATGCCGAAGAAAATCGTCATCACGATGGCCGTCGAGACGATATTGTCATGGAAGATATTCAACCAGCCCGGCAGCTTGAGGTTCTCGACGCTGTCTTCTTTTTTACCCAGATAAGGGGCGATTTTATAAGCAATCCATGAGGCGAATTGCTGCTGGTGCCCAATCGAGAAGCCGCTGTTTTCCGTCACGGCCTGAGTGGGTTTGTACATCATGTTGGAGGTAATGCCCCAGTAGAGCGAGACCAGAAACGCCGTCGCCCAAATGGTGGTCCACATCGGGTAGCCCATCACAAAGAAGAACACGGCGATAAGCCCGGCCTGTTGGAACATGATGTGGCCGGTCAGCATGATGGTGCGAATGCCCGTAATACGGCGGAAAACGACATACAGAATGTTGAGAGCCAGGGCGATTAGTACGGCATAGCCCACCCAGCTGTAGGCTTCACCCATTCTTTCAACCGTTGCCATCATTGAGGCGTAGGTGTCAGAAATGGCGCCATTAATGCCATACACTTCAGAAAGCTTGGCAACCACGGGTTTGAACGTGCTGGTCAAAATCCCCGAGCCGGCCTGTAGCAACATAAAACCGATGATGGTTTTGATGGTGCCCTTGATGACGACACTCACGCTTTTCCTAAGCAGGATGTAGCCCAGCATGGTGACAATACCCAGCAGCAGCGGGGCATTGGTCATGACTTGATTAAAAAATACGGTGAATACGGTGTAGAGGAATTCCATAAGACTCTCCGTTAACCTTCGAGAGACACGCTTTGAGAAGATCACGCAAAGCGATAGTCACAAATACTGTAAGGACGGATGCACAGTAACGCTCACAATAAATCATTAAAAGATTGAAGATGATTATTTGTGATACTCCTCGCAAGATATCCGCTTCAAGAATATCCACGATAAAACAAAAATTACATTTAAAGCTTTAAATTCATAAAGATATAACAATAACCAGCAATTACCTCAGTCAGTTAACTCTTGGCTTTCAAGCTCAAAGGTTGGCTCGACCAACAGATAAACTCTCAAAACCCATCTTGTATCGATGATTTATTGGTGCTAAGTTCGGCGCATAGCAATCATATGTAATCACCAAAAATCATTCAGACTAAAAATATCGACACATTGGTGTCATGAAGAGGGTCAAACCATGAGTAAAGTTCAAAGCATTACCCGCGAGTCGTGGATACTGAATACTTTCCCAGAGTGGGGAACCTGGCTTAATGAAGAGATTGAGCAAGAGCGCGTCGCGCCGGGGACCTTCGCGATGTGGTGGCTCGGCTGTACCGGGATCTGGTTGAAATCAGAGGGTGGGGCGAATATTTGCGTCGATTTATGGTGCGGCGTGGGCAAGCAAAATCACAGCAGCCCGCTGATGAAAACCGGCCATCAGATGCAGCGTATGGCGGGGGTGAAAAAGCTCCAGCCGAACCTGCGCACCACGCCATTTGTGCTTGATCCCTTTGCTATTAGAGAGATCGACGCCGTGCTCTCTACCCACGATCATAACGATCACATTGACGTTAACGTCGCCGCCGCCGTCATGCAGAATTGCTCATCAGACGTGCCGTTTATCGGCCCACAGACCTGCGTGGATCTCTGGATGAGCTGGGGCGTACCGGCTGAACGCTGCATCGTGATGACCCCGGGCAAAGTGGTGAAAATCAAAGATGTGGAAATCCACGCGCTGGACTCCTTCGACCGCACCGTGCTAATCACGCTGCCAGCAGACCAAAAAGCCGAAGGCGTGTTGCCAGATATGATGGACAAACGCGCGGTGAACTACCTGTTCAAAACGCCAGGCGGCAATCTGTACCATAGCGGCGACTCCCACTATTCCAACTATTTCGCCAAACATGGCAATGAGCATCAGGTGGACGTAGCGCTCGGCTCTTATGGCGAAAACCCGCGTGGCGTAACGGATAAAATGACCAGCGTTGATATTTTGCGCATGGCAGAATCTCTTAAAACTCAGGTAGTTATCCCCTTCCACCATGATATTTGGTCAAACTTCCAGGCTGACCCGCAAGAAATCCGCATGCTGTGGAATATGAAAAAAGACCGACTGAAATATGACTTTAAGCCATTTATTTGGCAGGTTGGCGGCAAATTTACTTATCCAAATGATAAAGATAATTTCGAATACCACTACCCGCGTGGCTTCGATGACTGCTTCACTTCTGAAACAGATTTACCTTTCAAATCATTCCTTTAATCATATTGGATACAGGCAGGGGCGACCTCCCTGCCTTTTCCAACAAAGAGGTGTAACAAAACTAAGGGTGTATGAATGATTGAATCACTCGATTATAATCACGCAATAATCATTTCCCTTGCGGAGCAATCATGACTGAACCCCAACGTCACAACGCGATCCTTAACCTCTTACAACGTAAGGGCCAGATCTCTGTCTCCGATGTGATCGACAGCTTCGATATTTCTCCGGCCACCGCGCGCCGTGATATCACCAAACTCAATGAGCTGGGGAAATTGCGCAAAGTTCGCAACGGTGCCGAAGCCGTCAGTTCGCCACGGGAGAACTGGACGCCGCTCAATATCCACCAGACTCACAATCTCGATGAGAAAAAACGCATCGCTCAGGCGGCAGCGCAGCTCTGCGAACCGGGTGAAAGTGTAGTGATCAACTGTGGCTCGACGGCATTTCTGCTGGGCCGCGAAATGTGTGGCAAAGATATTCAGGTGATCACCAACTATCTGCCGCTGGCTAACTACCTGATTGAGCAAGAGCACGAAAGCGTGGTCATCATGGGTGGGCAGTACAACAAGAGTCAGTCCATCACCCTCGCGCCACAAGATGGCGATGCGAGCCTGTATGCCGGGCACTGGATGTTCACCAGCGGCGCGGGCCTGACCACCGACGGCCTGTATAAAACCGACATGCTGACCGCCATGGCCGAACAGAAAATGCTCAATTACGTCGGCAAGCTGGCAGTTCTGGTTGATAGCAGCAAAGTCGGCCAGCGCGCGGGAATGCTATTTAGCCGCACCGAGCAAATCGATGTGCTGATCACCGGCAAGGAGGCGGACGTTGAAATCCTTGAACAATTGCGTCAAAAAGGCGTGAGAGTGATTCTGGTTTAAGTCTTAACCCTGTGGTTTGTCTGGTCTTGGTGAGCAAATAATTAGGTAGAATATGCCGATAACTGATTATTGAGGCTCGCCAGAATGGAACAATTTGAATCGATCAGCGTTGAACAAGCGCACACCCGCCTGAAACAGGGCGACGCGGTCATGGTAGATATCCGCGACCCGCAAAGCTTTGGCGCGGCCCATGCTCCGGGGGCATTCCACCTCAGCAATGAAAGCATGCTGGCGTTTATGGAACGCGCCGACACCAAAACCCCAGTGATGGTGATGTGCTATCACGGCATTAGCAGCCGCGGCGCCGCGCAATACCTGCTGACTCAGGGTTTTGAATCGGTTTATAGCATCGACGGCGGTTTCGAAGCCTGGTCAAACACCTTCCCTCAGGATGTAGAAGCCTAATCTCCCCTGCTTCCCCATTCGGCTGAGTCGCCGGTCACCCCAAATATTCCCCCAGTTTAAGTCGCTGCCAATATGGCGGCGGCTTCTCTACATATAACGAACACGTGTGGCGCTGGGGATATATCGTTTGGTTTGGTCCTGAGTGCCAAATGTTCTTAAGCGAAAACAGCTACTGCTTATAAGTATTGATATAATTTATCCCTGATATTTACAGGATATGAAGATGAAACATCTGGAAAACACCCGCCAATTGGGCATGCGTACGCTTGCTGTGCACGCGGGTCAACAGCCTGACCCTTTAACTGGCGCGATCACTACGCCAATCACCGCGACCTCTTCTTTCTCTTACGATGACTTTGACAGCGGCGCGCGTCGCTTCAGCGGCGAAGAGCCGGGCTACTCTTATAGCCGTTTCGCTAACCCAACCGTGGCGGTTGTTGAGCAGAAAATGGCGGCACTGGAAGGCGGCGAAAGTGCCGTGGCCTGTGCCAGCGGCATGGCGGCCATCAGCGCCGTGCTGTTTGCCCTGCTGTCGCCGGGCGATGAGATCATCCACGTGGGTACGCTGTATGGCGGCACCGAGGGTGTGATCCGCAACCTGTTGCCGCGCTACGGCATCAAACCGATTTACGTGGCGGACACCAAAGATCTGCAAGCCGCCCTGACGCCGCAGACCAAAATGGTGTTTGTGGAAACCCCAGCCAACCCCGTTTTGGGTATTGCCGATATTGCAGAAATTGCCCGTATCGCCAAGCAGGCTGGTGCTGTCAGCGTGGTGGATAACACCTTCGCCACCCCTTACCTGACCCGTCCGTTAGATATGGGGATCGACATCTCCCTGCACTCCGCCACCAAATATATCAGCGGTCACGGCGACGCCACCGGCGGTATCGTGGTGGGTAGCAAAGCGCTGATCGACCCAATTCGCGTGCTGTGTCTGAAGCAGTTCGGCGGCTGTTTAAGCCCGTTCGAAGCCGCTTTATTGATCCGTGGTTTGAAAACGCTGCCACTGCGCGTTGAAGCCAGCTCCGTCGGCGCGGCGCATATTGCCGAAGTACTGCATGCGCATCCGGCGGTGTCGCAGGTGTTCTATCCGGGGCTGAAAAGCCATCCGGGCCATGAGATTGCAGCGCGTCAGATGAAACTGTTCGGCGGCATCATGGCAATTGAACTGCGCGGCGGCCGTGAAGCAGCGCGCACCTTCCTCGACAAGCTGACGCTGATCACTCAGGCCGTTTCCGTCGGCGATACCGACTCTCTGGCATGTCACCCGGCAACCACTACGCACAGCGCGGTTTCGCCAGAAGTCCGCCGTCTGAGCGGCATCACTGACGGCTTGGTGCGCATCAGTATTGGCATCGAAGATGTGGAAGATCTGGTGGCAGACCTTGAGCAGGCGCTCGAAGGTCTGTAACAGGCTTTAGTCTTCTTTCAGGTTCGAAAAACGCTCGGCCAGCAGGTCGAGCAGTGCCCTGACGGAAGGCAAAAGTCCTCGTCGTGACGCGAAAACCGCATGAATAATTTCGCGTCGCGGCTGCCAACCCTGCAGCACCTGTATCAGCTCCCCTCGGGCAATCTGCTCCGTCAGCATCATGGTCGGCAACTGCACAATCCCTACGCCAGCCACCGCCGCAGCCCGCAATGCAGGCATACTGCGCGTCACTAAACGCGGCTGATGGCGAATCGCCGCCTGCTCGCCGTCCGGCCCATTCAACGTCCAAACGTGGTCGTTTTGCGGCACGCCCAAATCCAAGCTTGGCCAACCGATAAGATCAGCGGGAGTCAAGGGTAATCCCTGTTTTTCCAATAGCTTGGGGCTGGCCACTAAGCACTGCGCACGGTCCGCCAATACGCGCATCACCAGATCACTGTCTTCCAGCGGCGGCGGCCGAACTCGGATCGCTACGTCAATGCCTTCACCCACCACGTCAACTCGCCGATTGGTAGCTTCCAAATGCACATCCACCAGCGGATATTCGACCATAAATTCTGCCAGCATCTCCGCCACTCGCGCTTCTAGAAGCGCCACGGGGCAGGTGACTCGCACCACGCCGCGCGGTTCGGCGTAGCGCAGTGCAATAGCTTCGTCCGCCGCCTCGGCCTCAATCAGCATTGCGCGGCAGTGCTGGTAATAAACCTGCCCCACCTCGGTCACGGTAAAGCGCCGCGTGGAGCGCTGAATGAGCCGCGTCCCCAGCCTCTCCTCTAGTAGCGCAATGCGGCGGCTGAGCTTGGATTTCGGCATACCCAAGGCGCGCCCGGCCGGCGAGAAACCTCGATGATTCACCACTTCGACAAAATAATAGAGATCGTTCAAATCGCGCATCGCGCTCTCCATATCGTTCTATTAATAGAACACTGCGGACAATTTTAGCATCTACCGGACCAATCGTTGCAGATCTATCATCTTTCCATCAGCCAAGGCAACGTCGTTTTGGCCCCCTTTTTTGACTGGAGATGATGATGAAGAAAATCCTCGGCACGTATAGCGCACCGCGCCAGCACTGGGTTGGCGATGGCTTCCCGGTCCGTTCAATGTTCAGTTACGGCAGTCACGGCAAGCACGTCAGTCCGTTCCTGCTGCTCGACTACGCGGGTCCGGCGCAGTTCGCCCCAAATGATGGCCAGCCGCGCGGCGTCGGGCAGCACCCGCACCGTGGCTTTGAGACGGTCACCATCGTCTATCAGGGTGAAGTGCAGCATCGCGACTCCACCGGCGCGGGCGGCGTTATCGGCCCTGGCGACGTACAGTGGATGACCGCCGGTTCGGGCATTTTGCACGAAGAGTTCCATTCCGAGGCCTTCTCCCGCCAGGGCGGTGGGCTGGAAATGGTGCAGCTGTGGGTCAATTTGCCCGCCAAAGACAAAATGACCCAGCCCGGCTACCAGACGCTGACCGACAAACACATTCCGGCGGTTAATTTGCCGGATAACGCCGGGTATCTGCGGGTGATTGCCGGGGAATTCGACGGCCAACGCGGCCCGGCGCATACCTTTTCGCCGCTGGACGTATGGGACGTGCGGATGACGCAAAACGGTAAGGCGCGTTTCGATATTCCAGCAGGCAGAACCCTAATGCTGGTGATGCTGCACGGCACCTTGCTCATCAACGGCAATGACGTGGTACGCGAAGCGCAGTTGGTGCAGTTCGACCCGCAGGGCAGCAGCATTGAGCTGGAAGCCAATACCGACGCGGTGTTCTTGCTGCTCAGCGGCGAGCCAATTGATGAGCCAATCGTGGGGCACGGGCCTTTCGTGATGAACACGCAGGAGGAGATCAGAGAAGCCATCGACGATTTCAACAGTGGCCGATTTGGTCAGATGCATTCCTAACCTGATGAGTGGCGCTGGCAGCTTAACGCTGGCGCCCCTTCGCGGGTTGGCTTAACGCCTTCGGGCATTTTAACCTTAAAGGAGTTCCCCATGACTGTAGCTTACAAGCGTTTGAACAAAGATGATGTCGCCGTGCTGTTGGTCGATCACCAAACCGGCCTGCTCTCTCTGGTGCGCGATATCGACCCGGATAAATTCAAAAATAACGTGCTGGCCTTGGCCGATATCGCCAGCTACTTCAAGCTGCCGACCATCTTAACCACCAGTTTTGAAGAGGGTCCAAACGGCCCGCTGGTGCCTGAGCTGAAAAGCCAGTTCCCAGATGCGCCCTATATCGCACGCCCTGGGCAGATTAATGCGTGGGATAACGAAGATTTCGTCAAAGCCATCAAAGCCACGGGCAAGAAACAGCTGCTGATCGCCGGCGTAGTCACCGAAGTGTGCGTGGCCTTCCCGGCGCTGTCCGCCATTGAGGAAGGCTTCGAGGTCTTCGTGGTCACCGATGCTTCCGGCACTTTCAATGAAATGACTCGCCATTCGGCATGGGATCGCATGTCCAATGCGGGCGCACAGCTGATGACCTGGTTCGGCGTGGCCTGTGAGCTACACCGCGACTGGCGTAACGATGTGGAAGGGCTGGGCGCGCTGTTCTCCAACCACATTCCTGATTATCGCAACCTGATGACCAGCTACAGCAAACTGACTCAAAACAGCTGATTTTGCGACTTATCAACTTTCCCGCAGGGACGCGGGAATTTTCTTCACTCTGTTATCCCTCCTGCATAATTTGATTTTTCGACAACAACCTTGTCCGCTGACGTTATAATCGACTCTCTAAACGCTGGCAGAAAAGGTTTACCCTACAAATGTCTTTTAAAAATCAAACTACTACAGGACCAGCTGAATAATATGGTGCGCATTCTCAGCCTGAACAACCCCCGCCTGGCGCTGGCCTTTGTCGATTACATGGCAACTCAAGGGATAAAACTGCAGGTCAAAAATGAAAGTCAGGAAGTGCAGATCTGGCTGGAAGATGAAGCCCGGCTACCGGAAGTCGAGCAGCAATTAGCCCTCTTTCTAGAAGACCCGCTGCATCCGCGCTATCAGGCGGCCAGCTGGCAGACCGGCAACACCGGCGCTAACCTCAGCTATCAGCATTACTCCTACTGGCAGCGCATTCGCAGTCAGGCAGGCCCGCTGACCATGGTGATGATATTCTTGTGCATCGCGGTCTATATTCTGCAACAGATTTATGGCGACGAAAATGTCATGCGCACGCTGGCATGGCCGATGGACAGCAGCCAATATCTCGAGATTTGGCGCTGGTTCAGCCCGGCGCTGCTGCACTTCTCCCTGCTGCATATTCTGTTTAACCTGCTGTGGTGGTGGTACCTCGGCGGCCCGGTGGAAAAGCGTCTGGGCACTGGCAAACTGTTCACTATTACCCTGGTTTCGGCACTGGTCAGCGGCTGGGGACAGTCACTTTTCAGCGGGATCTGGTTTGGCGGCTTATCCGGCGTAGTATATGCCCTGATGGGGTATGTCTGGCTGACCGGCGAGTTAAAACCGGAACGCGGTATTTCTCTGCCACGCGGACTAATGGTATTTTCCATTGCCTGGTTGGTGCTGGGCTATTTCAACGTGATGGGGCTGGCTATCGCCAATGCCGCGCACGTTTTCGGTCTGGTGCTTGGCCTGCTCATGGCCTTTGTTGACACCCGTACGTCACATAAAAAACAGAATTAGGGGATTTCGGTGAAACAGACACAACGCCATGATGCCATTATTGAACTGGTGCGCCAGCAGGGTTATGTGAGTACGGAAGAGCTGGTTGAGCACTTTGCCGTCAGCCCGCAGACCATTCGCCGCGACCTGAATGACCTCGCCGAGCAGAACAAAATTCATCGCCACCACGGCGGTGCTGCCCTGCCTTCCAGCTCGGTGAATGCCGCCTATCACGACCGTAAAATCATGTGGTCGGAAGAGAAAGCGCGCATCGCCCAGCGCGTCGCGGCGCAAATCCCCGACGGCGCGACGCTGTTTATTGATATCGGCACCACGCCGGAAGCCGTGGCCCACGCGCTGTTGAATCACAAAAACCTGCGCGTAGTGACCAACAACCTCAACGTTGCCACCCTGCTCACCGCCAAAGAGGATTTTCGTTTGATCCTCGCCGGTGGCGAAGTGCGCACCCGCGATGGCGGCATTATGGGCGAAGCGACGCTGGACTTTATCTCCCAGTTTCGTCTCGACTACGGCATTTTGGGCATCAGCGGCATCGACATGGATGGCTCACTGCTGGAGTTCGACTATCACGAAGTGCGCACCAAGCGCGCCATCATTGAGAATTCGCGCTGCGTAATGCTAGTGACCGACCACTCGAAATTTGGCCGTAACGCCATGGTAAACCTCGGCAACATGAGTCTGATTGACTATATGTTTACCGATCAGAAGCCGCCAGAAAGCGTGATGAAGCTGATTGAGAAGTACGACGTCCAGCTCGAACTCTGCTAAATCCGCCCTATCCGGACGTGCGCCCTGCGCGTCCGGCTCCCCGTTCCCCCTTCTTTATCGTCTTAAACGAGCAATTACGAAAAGCACCGCGCGAATTCCTGCCATCTTTGTCTATTCTTTAATCTGATTGCGCTAAATCGCCAAAATTATGTTACCTGCATCACGCCTAAATGTTTTTATTTGGTTAACGCTTGGCTTGTTTGCTGTTTCTCGATTACAATCATGAGCGAAAACGAACATAAAAGAGCTATTACGAACATCTGGAGGAAGATGACGTGGAAACCAAAGACTTGATCGTAATCGGTGGCGGTATCAATGGTACTGGCATCGCTACGGATGCGGCTGGCCGCGGGCTGTCCGTTCTGCTGCTGGAAGCGCAAGACTTGGCCTGCGCAACCTCTTCAGCTAGCTCAAAACTGATTCACGGTGGCCTGCGCTACCTCGAACATTATGAATTCCGCCTGGTCAGTGAAGCACTGGCCGAGCGCGAAGTGCTGCTGCGCCTTGCGCCACACATTGCATTCCCAATGCGCTTCCGCCTGCCACACCAGCCTCACCTGCGCCCGGCCTGGATGATCCGCATCGGCCTGTTTATGTACGACCATTTGGGCAAACGTACCAGCCTGCCGTCCAGTAAAGGGCTGAAGTTTGGCGCGGATTCCGTGCTCAAGCCGGAGCTAACCAAAGGTTTCGAATACTCTGACTGCTGGGTTGATGATGCGCGTTTAGTCGTACTTAACGCTCAGGAAGTGGAAGAACGCGGCGGCGAAGTTCGTACTCGCACCCGAGTTACTCGCGCATGGCGCGAAGACGGCATGTGGATGGTGGAAGCCGAAGAAGTCGATACCGGCAAAACCTTCACCTGGCGCGCCAAAGGTCTGGTCAACGCGACTGGCCCTTGGGTGAAACACTTCTTCGACGACGGCCTGAAACTGAAATCGCCATACGGCATCCGCCTGATCAAAGGTAGCCATATCGTGGTGCCACGTGCGCACAATCAGCCGCAGGCCTATATTCTGCAAAACGAAGACCACCGTATTGTGTTCGTTATTCCATGGCTGGACGAGTTCTCGATCATCGGCACCACCGACGTGGAGTACCACGGCGATCCGAAAGACGTGCAGATCGACGAGAAAGAGACCAGCTATCTGCTGAAAGTGTATAACGACCACTTTAAGAAACAGCTGACCACCGAAGATATCGTCTGGAGCTACTCCGGCGTTCGCCCGCTGTGCGACGACGAATCAGATTCTCCACAGGCCGTGACTCGCGATTACACGTTGGACGTTCACGACCAAAACGGCAAAGCCCCGCTGCTGTCGGTGTTTGGCGGCAAACTCACCACTTACCGTAAGCTGGCTGAGCACGCGATGGAGAAACTGGGTAAATACTATCCGAAAGCAGGCCCGGCGTGGACCAAAAACGCCGTGCTGCCGGGTGGTAAACTCGGCGGTGACCGTGAAACTTACGCCGCCAATTTGCGTAACCGTTTCAAATGGTTGCCTGAATCACTGGCCCGCCGCTATACCCACACTTACGGCAGTCAGACCGAGTTGTTTATCGCCGACGCTACCAGCCTTGAATCACTGGGCGAAGATTTCGGTCACGGTCTGTACGAAGCCGAGCTGCGCTATCTGGTTGAGAAAGAGTGGGTTTGCGAACTCGACGACGCCATCTGGCGCCGTACCAAGCTCGGCATGTGGCTGGACAAAGCCCAACAGGCGCGCGTCGCCGAGTGGCTGGCAGCCAATAAGCAGCAGAAGAAAGACATCTCGCTTGCCTCCTAATCACTGGGGCTAGCAAGCAAAAAGGCATCCAGATGGATGCCTTTTTTATCTCTGAGACAACAGCTAACTCGCCCGCTGGCTACGTTTCTCTCTTCTACGATCAACATGTGCTTCCCACCATTCGGGTTTATGGGTTGGTTGAATCTTACAGATATCCGCAATAGCGACAACGATGTTGCTAGACTGAACACCATCAACATGTTCCGATAATGATGCAGATACCTTCTGATGCATTGGATCAAGAATAAAATCCACGCCTTTGATTCGAGCATGCTTTGCAGCAGGAACAAAATCAGCATCTCCTGCAAGCAGGATAATGACATCCACCAGTTTTTCATGGGCCAAAATAGTGATATCCATCCCTAACTTTATATCGACGGCTTTTTGCTTATATTCATAATAGAAATCATCGTTGGTGAGTTCATTCCAACTTACTTCATTATTGATAAGTTGCTTCAACCTTCTTTCTTTTACCTGCCACTGGCCCGTTGTAGATAACACTCCCATTCTTAAAGCAGTTTTGCGATTAAGCCTTAATTCTTCATGTAATTCATTGCGTAAAACATTTGGAGCATGGGCTTTAAAGTTTTTCGTAGAAGGTGTTTTATGGCCTTCAAGAGGAAGTGGAAATTTAATCTGCTTATCAAGAGGTGGGCAGTCATAATAATAGATACGATAAAGCGCGAGAGGCTCTAGCTCGGCATGTCTGCCGTGTGGGGAGTCCAAGTGAAATCTAACGATACGCCAAATGATTTTTACTAGCTGTGCCGCATCGATTGTCATTCCAGAAAAATGCTTTCTCAAAAAATAATCTATGCGGCGAATAAAATACCCGCCGTCGATCATAACTGCCGTTTTTTTCATTCTTATCAGTTCCTTTGATATGAAAAAGCCCAGAACCGTTGAGTAGATCCTAACTATTATCTACGAACAGTGCTGGGCTGCTGTGTGAAAATTAAGCTTTTATTCAGAGGCCGTCAATACAATTTAATCTTAATTTAATGGCTTTTAGATAAGCCTCGAAATAATAAAAGACACATTTTCATGTGCCTTTTATTCATCCAGCTAAGTTGTTCCGATAATTACCAATTACCTCATCACAACTTAATCGGCTTAATGTTCCAGATCTCATCCGCGTATTCTTGGATGGTGCGGTCGGAGGAAAAATAGCCCATGTTGGCGATGTTCAGCAGGGTGCGGCGGGTCCACTCTTCGGGCTGTTTGTAGAGTTCATCCACTTTATCTTGGGTATCGACATAGCTGCGATAGTCCGCCAATACCTGATAATGGTCGCCAAGGTTAACCAGCGTGTCGAACAGATTGCTGTAGCGTTTTGGCTCATTAGGGCTGAAGACGCCGGTGGCAATCTGAGTTAGCACCTGATGCAACTCAGCGTCCTGCTCATAGTAGCTGTGCGGGTTGTAGCCGTCGCGGCGCAGCTGCTCGACCTGCGGGGTAGTGTTGCCGAAGATAAAGATATTCTCTTCGCCGACGTGCTCCAGCATTTCGACATTGGCGCCATCCAGCGTGCCGATGGTTAGCGCGCCGTTGAGCGCAAACTTCATATTACTGGTGCCGGACGCCTCGGTGCCCGCCAGCGAGATCTGTTCAGAGAGATCCGCCGCCGGAATGATGATCTGTGCCAAACTCACGCTGTAGTTCGGAATGAACACTACTTTGAGTTTGTCGCGCACGCGGGGATCTTCATTGATCACCGCGGCTACGTCGTTGATCAGGCGAATAATTTGCTTGGCCGCGTAGTACGCAGAGGCCGCTTTCCCGGCAAAAATCACCGTGCGCGGCACCCAGCCAGCATCGGGATCTTCGATAATCCGGTTATAACGGGTGATGACGTGCAGCACGTTCATCAGCTGGCGTTTGTACTCGTGAATGCGCTTAATCTGCACGTCGAACAGGCTTTTCGGGTCCACCACCACGTCGAGCTTCTGAGCGATATACAGCGCCAGCCGCTTTTTGTTCTCCAGCTTGGCCTTGCGCAGCGCCTCGAGGAAGCTTGGGTAGTCGATATTCTGTTTCAGCTCTTCCAGCTGGCTGAGGTCCGTACGCCAGTTATGGCCGATGGCGTCATCCAGCACTTTCGACAGCGGCTTGTTGGCCAGCCCCAGCCAGCGGCGCGGGGTCACGCCATTGGTTTTATTGCAGAAACGGTCTGGATAGATGTGGGCGAAGTCGACAAACAGCGACTGCACCATCAACTCCGAGTGCAGCGCCGACACGCCGTTCACTTTATGGCTGGCAATCACCGCCAGCCACGCCATGCGTACACGGCGGCCGTTGCCTTCATCAATAATCGACACGCGGGAGAGAATGCCGCTGTCATCCGGCACTTTCACCGCCACCTCTTTGAGGAAGTGGTCGTTAATCTGGAAGATAATTTCCAGATGGCGCGGCAGGATTTTGCCAATCATATCCACCGGCCAGGTTTCCAACGCTTCGCTCATTAGGGTGTGGTTGGTGTAGGAGAAGACCTGCGTCACTGTCCCCCACGCCTGCTCCCACGTGAATTTATGCTCGTCAATCAGCAGACGCATTAGCTCAGGGATGGAGAGCACCGGGTGAGTGTCATTGAGGTGGATGGCGATTTTGTCCGCCAGATTCTCGTAAGTGTGGTGCGTGACGTAGTGGCGGTTGAGGATGTCCTGCACGGTAGCCGACACCAAAAAGTACTCTTGGCGCAGGCGCAGCTCGCGGCCCGAGTAGGTGGAGTCATCCGGGTAGAGCACCCGCGACACGTTTTCCGAGTGGTTTTTATCTTCCACCGCCGCAAAGTAGTCGCCCTGATTGAATTTGCCAAGGTTGATTTCGTTACTGGCCTGCGCACCCCACAGGCGCAGCGTGTTGGTAGCGTCGGTGTCGAAACCGGGGATAACCTGATCATAAGCCAGCGCAATAACTTCTTCGGTTTCTAGCCAGCGGGTTTTGCTGCCTTCATGCTGCAAACGCCCGCCGAAACGCACCTTGTAGCGGGTGCTGTGGCGCTGGAATTCCCACGGGTTGCCGTACTCCAGCCAATAGTCTGGGGACTCCATCTGCTGACCATTAATGATATTTTGCGCGAACATGCCGTATTCATAGCGAATGCCGTAGCCACGGCCCGGCAGCGCCAGCGTCGCCAGTGAATCAAGGAAACAGGCCGCCAAACGCCCCAACCCGCCATTGCCCAAGCCGGGGTCATTCTCTTCGCCGATCAGCTCCTCAAGGTCAAAGCCCATTTCATCCAGCGCCTGCTTGATGTCATCGTAGATGCCCATCGACAGCAGCGCGTTAGACAAGGTGCGGCCAATCAAAAACTCCATCGACAGATAATAAACCTGACGCACATCCTGCGACGTTTGCGCGCGGTTGGAGCGCAGCCAGCGTTCTACCATGCGGTCGCGCACGGCAAACAGCGTGGCGTTCAGCCAGTCGTGTTGGGTGGCGATAGAGGGGTCTTTGCCGATGATAAACATCAACTTATAGGCAATAGAGTGTTTCAGCGCTTCAACACTGACAGTAGGCGATGTGTAATTAAACGGTGAGGTCATAGCGTTGCGTTCCCAATCAAGTCATGCCGCTGCGCGGCCATTATGACAACAGGCGTTGATAAAGAGACAGATAGGCCTGAGCCGCTACCTGCCAGCCGAAGTCGATTCCCATGGCATGATGCTGCACGTGCCGCCAATGCTTTGGCCGGCTCCAGAGAACAAAGGCCCGACGAATAGCGTTACCCAATGACTTGCCGTTCGCCTCTTCGAAAACAAAACCGCTGGCGGTGCCGTCGGCCAGATTCTCCAGCGCGCAGTCCACCACGGTATCAGCCAGCCCGCCGGTGCGACGCACCAGCGGCAGCGTGCCGTACTTTAGGCCGTAGAGCTGAGTCAGGCCGCAAGGCTCGAAACGGCTCGGCACCATGATCACATCAGCGCCGCCAATAATGCGGTGCGAGAACGCTTCGTGATAACCCAGCTGAACGCCAACCTGCCCCGGATTGTCCGCCGCCGCCGCCAAAAATGCCTGCTGCAACACGGCATCGCCCGCGCCGAGCAGCGCCAATTGGCCGCCGCGTTCCAGCAGATCGGGCAGCGCTTCCAGCACCAGATCCAACCCTTTTTGACTGGTCAGGCGGCTGACCACGGCGAACACCAGCCGCGAGTCATCGACGTCCAGCCCCATCGCCCGCTGCAAATAGGCTTTGTTGATGGCTTTGGAGCGCAGGTCGTCGGCGTCGTAACGCGCAGACAGCAGCACATCATTGCGCGGCTGCCAGATAGCATCGTCTACGCCGTTGAGAATACCGGTGAGACGCCCTTCGCGCTCCAGCTCCAGCAGTAGCGACTCCATGCCGTAACCAAACTCCGGCCGGGTGATCTCCTTGGCGTAGGTTGGGCTGACGGTGGTGACGTGGTCGGAGTAATACAGCCCGGCCTTGAGGTAAGAAATCTGGCCGAAGAACTCCAAGCCGTGCATCTGGAAGAATTCTTGCGGGATTTGCAGCTGCTGCAAATGGTGGCTTTCGAACAGCCCCTGAAATGCCAGATTGTGCACCGTAAACACGGTTTTCACCGGCAGATTACGTGCGCGCACGTAGGCGGACGTCAGCCCGGCGTGCCAGTCATGGGATTGCAGAATATCCGGCTGCCAAGACGGATCGAACCCGGCACCCAGCTCCGCCGCCATCCAGCCCAGCAGGGCAAAGCGCAGATGGTTATCCGGGTAAGCATATAAAGATTGATCGTGATACGGACTGCCGGGACGGTCATACAAAATGGGCACGTCAATTATATAAATTCCCACGCCCTGATAGACGCCGTAGCGCAGCGTCACCTGCCCCGCAAAAGTATCAAGTTGCCCCACGACCTGCGTCTCGCCCAGCCCGCGTTTGATATCAGGGAACGCCGGAATCAAGACGCGAACGTCAGTCCCCCCTTCAATTTGTGCGGCGGGAAGCGCACCCGCGACGTCAGCCAGTCCGCCCGTTTTCAACAGGGGGAACAGCTCTGAACAAACATGTAAAACCTGCATTCGCGCTCCTGAGTCATCACCGCCATCACGGGATAAGGGCCGAAATGGCGAGCAAATATTATCGGGGCAGACGTCAATATTCTCCCTCTTGACCGTCCCGGACCACGTTCATTTCATCTAATCAGCTTTTCACTTCTTACCGGCCGACCCAACGCGTTGGGCTGCAAAATGCCGGGTATTACAATTTCGCGAGCATCGCCCTGGTGACGAGCACGACCCCGCCCTCTGAACGATAAAAACGTTTACTGTCTTCGTCGGCGTTTTCGCCAATCACCATGCCCTCAGGAATATGACAGGCACGGTCGATCACGCATTTACGCAAACGACAGGAGCGACCGACGTTGACGTCCGGTAGCAAGACTGTCGAATCAATATTGCAAAACGAGTTCACCCGCACGCGCGGGAACAGCACGGCGTTGACCACCACCGAGCCAGAGACAATGCAGCCCCCGGCTACCAGAGAGTTCATGGTCATGCCGTGGCTGCCCGACCTGTCTTGCACAAACTTGGCCGGCGGCAGCGGCTCCATATGGGTGCGGATAGGCCACGAGCGGTCATACATATCCAGCTCAGGCGTCACCGACGCTAAATCCAGATTGGCTTTCCAGTAAGCGTCCAGCGTACCGACGTCGCGCCAGTACGGTGGCTGCTCGCTGTTTTGCGTCACGCAGGAGAGGCTGAAGGGATGGGCCCAGGCCGCGCCCTGACGCGTAATTTTCGGAATAAGATCTTTACCAAAGTCGTGGCTGGACTCTTCGCTCGCCATGTCCTCTTCGAGCAGACGGAAAAGGTAATCCGCATTAAAAATGTAGACCCCCATGCTGGCCAGCGCCATGTCCGGCTGGCCCGGTATTGAGGGCGGATCCTGCGGTTTTTCGAGGAAGCTCTTGATTTGATAGTCTTCGCTGACGTCCATCACGCCAAATTCACTGGCTTCCGCCAGCGGCACGGCCAGACAGGCCACGGTGCAATCGCCGCCTTTTTCCACGTGGTCCACCAGCATGCGCGAGTAGTCCATTTTGTAGATGTGGTCCCCGGCCAGAATCACCACGTACTCCGCCTCATAGCGGCGAATAATGTCCAGATTCTGATACACCGCGTCGGCGGTACCTTTGTACCAATGCTCGGTGCTCTGGCGCTGCTGGGCGGGGAGTAAATCGACGAACTCGTTCATCTCCTCATTGAGAAACGACCAGCCGCGCTGAATATGCTGAACAAGGGTATGTGATTGATATTGCGTGATTACGCCGATGCGACGAATGCCCGAGTTCAGGCAGTTCGACAGGGCAAAATCGATGATGCGGAATTTGCCACCAAAGTGCACCGCAGGCTTGGCCCGCGTGGCGGTTAAATCTTTCAAGCGCGAACCGCGTCCTCCGGCCAAAATTAGCGCCACGGACTTGAGCGGCAGCTGTCTTGCCAGCATGACCGGGTCTCGATGTTCTGTTTTACTCATGATGAACTCCTTGCATCACTCTGCTGACGTTGCGCTGTGCCGAAGGTGTTGCCCGACGATTGGTTGTTAATCACTTATTCGCCGCTCTCCAGTACAGATAGGGTTTTCGCTTGCGCACACCACATTCCGCCCTCCCTGACCGGCGGTGCTCCCTCAGCGAATGGCGCAACCAGGCGCCAGTTCCCTGCGGGCAATTGCATATCAACATCGTTAAGCGATGCGTTGAGAACCACCAGCCAGCGCCGCGAAAGGCGGATTTGCAGCCACTGCTGCGGGCCATGCTCCCAACCCTCATTGCTCATCGGCTGGCCTTGCTGGTCCAGCCATTCAACGTCATCGCCCCCGGCCTGCCACCACGTAGAACGCGACAGCGCGGGGATCTTCTTGCGCAGCGCAATCAGCGCCGCCACGTAGGCCGTGAGGCTTTCATCGGCGTGATGCCAGTCGAGCCAGGTCAGCGCGTTATCCTGACAGTAGGCGTTATTGTTGCCCTGCTGGCTGTGGCCCTGCTCATCGCCTGCCAGCAGCATCGGCGTACCCTGCGACAGCAACAGCGTCGCCAACAGGGCGCGCTGGCTCAGCCCGCGCTGATGCTGCACCGCAGGCGAGGCGTTCAGCCCTTCTTCGCCATGGTTCTGGCTGTAATTCTCATTGTGGCCGTCGCGGTTATCTTCGCCGTTGGCCTGATTGTGCTTGTCGTTAAAGCTCACGAGGTCGCGCAGCGTGAAGCCGTCGTGAGCGGTAAGCATGTTCACGCTGGAATAAGGCGCGCGATCGTCATGATTGAACAGGTCGGCGGAGGCGGCAAAGCGCTGGGCGAACTGCCCCAGCGGCAGGTTGCCGTGCAGCCAGAATTTGCGCATGTCATCGCGCCACAGGTCGCTCCACTCGGCGAAAGGCGCGGGGAAATGCCCCAGTTGGTAGCCGCCGGGGCCGATGTCCCAGGGTTCGGCAATCAGCTTGCAGCCCGATAGCACGTCGTCGGCCTGAATTGCGGCAAACAGCGGCGATTGGGTGTCGAAGGTCGGCGTTCTGCCAAGCACCGTGGCTAAATCAAAGCGGAAACCGTCGACGTGGCACTCCCGCACCCAATAGCGCAGGCAGTCCACCGTCCAGGCAATGGTTTCGTCATCCACCAGACGCAGCGCGTTGCCGCAGCCGGTCACGTTGTCGTCACTGCCGTCTTCGCGCAGCCAGTACCAGCTGGCGTTATCGATGCCACGGAAGGAGATAAATGGCCCGTCGACGTCCAGCTCCGCGCTGTGGTTGAACACCACGTCGAGGATCACTTCGATTCCCGCCTGATGCAGCGCTTTGACCGCTGCTTTAAATTCGTTCAATGCCGATAGGTTTTTGTGGCGGCTGGCGTAGCGTGGTTCCACCGCGCAAGGGGCCAGCACGTTATAGCCCCAGTAATTGCTCAGCCCAAGCCGCTGTAGGCGCGGCTCGTCGGCGTGATGCTGCACCGGCAATAATTCAATGGCGGTAATGCCCAGATGCTGCAGATATTGCAGCATCACCGGATGCGCCAGCCCGGCATAAGTGCCGCGCAGCGCCGCCGGAATGCCCGGATGCTGGCGAGTCAAACCGCGAACGTGCGCCTCATAAATCACCGTTTCGCTCCACGGCGTGGCGGGCGGCGCGTCATCCCCCCAGTCAAAGGCGTCATTGACCACTACTGACTTTGGCGCGGCCACCGCGCTGTCTTTGTCATCCGGCGCGTCAATGCCGCCGGCGAGCCGCGCGTTGTCCCGCAGCTCTCCTTCTAGCGCCCGAGCGGCTGGATCGATCAACAGCTTTTTAGGATTGAAACGTAACCCCCGCGCCGGTTCAAACGGCCCGTAAACCCGATAACCGTAGCGCTGCCCTGCCTTGGCGTTTGGCAGAAAGCCGTGCCAGAGGTTGCCGGTTCTCCCCGGCAAGGTTAAGCGCTGCTCGCTGCCTGCTTCATCAAACAGGCACAACTCGACCTTCTCCGCGTGGGCGGAAAACAGGCTGAAGTTGACGCCATCTGGCTGCAACGTGGCACCAAAAGGCTGCGATTTACCGGGCTGGAGCTTATTCATAGATCCTCCCGCCTGAGATAGAGAGTCGCCAGCGGAGGAATGGTCAGCGATATGGAGTGATCGCGCTGATGGTGGTGGTGGGCATGGCTGTAAATATCACCGCCGTTGCCGACATTGCTGCCGCGATAGAAGTGCGAATCGGTATTCAGCACTTCGTGGTAGCGCCCCGGACGCCCGACGCCGATGCGGTAATCGTAGCGCGGCACCGGCGTGAAGTTGCTGACCACGATGATTTCGTTGCCGTGCTCGTCGCGACGAGCAAAGGCAAACACCGAGTTTTCATGGTCATCCACCACCAGCCATTCAAAGCCGCGCGGGTTGAAATCCAGCTCATACAGCGGCGACTGCTGGCGATAAACGTGGTTTAAATCGCGCACTAAATGCTGCACGCCGCTGTGCCAGCCATTTTGGTCATCCAGCAGGTGCCAGTCGAGGCTGTTGTTGAAATCCCATTCGCGCCCTTGGGCAAACTCACAGCCCATAAACAGCAGTTTCTTGCCCGGATGCGCCCACATAAAGCCGTAATAGGCCCGCAGGTTGGCAAACTTCTGCCAGGTGTCGCCCGGCATTCTGTCGAGCAGCGAGCCTTTGCCGTGCACCACTTCATCGTGCGACAGCGGCAAAATGAAGTTCTCGCTGTAGGCATAAAGCACGCCAAAGGTCATGAGGTGGTGGTGATATTTGCGGTGAACCGGGTCAAGCTGCATGTAATTGAGGGAGTCATGCATCCAGCCCATATTCCACTTGTAGTGGAAGCCGAGGCCGTTGGCGTCCGGCGGCATGGTGACGCCGGGGTAGTCGGTGGACTCTTCCGCCAGCGTCACTGCCCCGTCCAGCTCGCGGCCAATGGTCTGGTTGGTGTAGCGCAGGAAGGAGATCGCTTCGAGATTTTCCCGCCCGCCATAGTGATTAGGCACCCACTCTCCCGGCTTGCGGCTGTAGTCGCGGTAGATCATCGACGCCACGGCATCGACGCGCAAACCATCAATGCCGTAGCGCTCAATCCAGTAAAAACCGTTACCCGCCAGATAGTTGCGCACTTCGTGGCGGCCATAGTTGTAAATCAGCGTGTTCCAGTCCTGATGATAACCTTCGCGCGGATCGGCATATTCGTACAGCGCGGTGCCGTCGAACTGCGCCAGCCCGTGGGCGTCGCTCGGGAAATGGCCCGGCACCCAGTCGAGGATCACGTTCAGCCCGGCGTCGTGGGCGGCGTCGATAAAGGCTTTGAACTCTTGCGGCGTGCCGTAGCGACGGGTCGGGGCATACATGCCGAGCGGCTGATAGCCCCAGCTACCGTCGAACGGATGCTCGTTAATTGGCATCAGTTCAATATGGGTGAAGCCCATCCATTTGGCGTAGGAGACCAGCTGCTCGGCCAGCTCACCATAGCTCAGCCAGAAATTATCATCGGTATGGCGACGCCACGAGCCGAGATGCACCTCGTAAACGGAGATGGGCTGGTTAAAGGCATTGGCTTTCTTGCGTTCGGCGGAAAACGGCACCTTTTCAGGCAGTTGGCGCACCAGAGAAGCCGTCTCCGGGCGCATCTGGGCTTCAAAAGCATAAGGGTCGGCGCGCAGCGAAACATGGCCACGGCAATCAATAATTTCATATTTGTAGAGCTGGCCCTGCTTAACGGCGGGGATAAACAGCTCCCAAATGCCGTTTTCGCGGCGCTGGCGCATCGGGTGGCGCCGGCCATCCCAGTAATTGAACTCACCCACTACGGAGATCCGCGTGGCATTCGGCGCCCAGACGGCGAAACTCACGCCTTCGACGCCATCCAGCACCTGCGGGTGCGCGCCCAGTTGTTCATAAGGGCGGAGGTGCGTGCCCTCGGCCAACAGCCAGATATCCAGCTCCTGCAACAGAGTGCCGAAGCGATAAGGGTCGTCGAGGCGATGGGTATTTTCGCCCCAACGCACGTCCAACTGATAGCGAAACGGGTTCTTGCGCCGTGGTATTAACCCGACAAAAAAACCGCGATCGTCATAGCGGCGCAGCTCACACACCTGCGTACCCTTGTCGGCGTCCACCACCCACACTTGATCAGCGTCTGGCAGCAGAGCGCGAACTTCAATACCTGCCGCGACGGTGTGCATCCCCAGTAAGGAAAAAGGATCAGCGTAGTGTCCAGAAATAAGCTGATTAATAACGTGCTGATCGGGAAGTACTGACATGAATTTCGTCCTATGATTAATTAAATCAATAAATTCAATGACATCAGGCAGATGATTAATGTTATTTCTCAAATAAATTGTGCGCCCGTTTTCTCATGCGCCCTGTGATGCGCGTGCCGTTATTTTTTGCTTAAACGTGCTCGACGACGCTCATGTTCACAGTTTCTAAAAATGTGCTATTTCCCCCTTCTCAAATTCTAATGGGTCATCTACTAAGCATAGACAAAGGTCGTTAAAAGGCAGGGTGGATAAGCAGAGGAATTTTGGGTGTCTTGAAATTCAGGGGAAAGCGCTAGGAGGAGAGACAGGAACAGGGTGAAGTGCTTGATAAAAGGAGTTAAAACGGGACACCGTGCTGGTGCCCCGAGGGAGGATTATCAGGAGTTACAGCAAGATGCGCAGCATGCGGCGCAGAGGCTCAGCGGCCCCCCACAGCAGCTGGTCGCCCACGGTGAAGGCGGAGAGATACTGTGGGCCCATGTTCAGCTTACGCAGACGCCCAACCGGGGTGTTCATGGTGCCGGTGACCGCGGCCGGAGTCAGTTCACGCATCGACATTTCACGGTCATTCGGGATCACGCGAACCCAGTCATTGTGGGTAGCCAGCATCTGTTCGATTTCTGGAATCGACACGTCTTTTTTTAGTTTCAGGGTGAAAGCCTGGCTGTGGCAGCGCAGCGCGCCGATGCGCACGCACAGGCCATCCACTGGGATCACGCTTGAAGTACCAAGGATTTTGTTGGTTTCAGCCTGACCTTTCCACTCTTCTTTGGTCTGGCCGTTGTCGAGCTGCTTGTCAATCCAAGGGATCAGACCGCCCGCTAAAGGAACGCCGAAGTTGTCGGTTGGCAGAGTACCGCTGCGGGTCAGCGCAGTGACTTTGCGTTCGATATCCAGAATGGCCGAAGCCGGATCTTGCAGCTCTTTCGCCACGTTGTTGTGCAGCATGCCCATTTGGGTCAGCAATTCGCGCATGTGACGCGCGCCGCCGCCAGATGCCGCCTGATAAGTGGCGACAGAGGCCCACTCAATCAGGTCATTGGCAAACAGGCCGCCGAGTGACATCAGCATCAGGCTGACGGTGCAGTTACCGCCGGCAAAGGTCTTAATACCTTTGTCGATACCCTGATGAATTACTGCGCTGTTGACCGGGTCCAGAATAATGATCGCGTCATCGTTCATTCTTAAAGAGGATGCTGCGTCGATCCAGTAGCCATTCCAACCGATTTGACGCAGCTTCGGATAGATTTCATTGGTATAATCGCCGCCCTGACAGGTAATGATAATGTCCAACGCACTCAGTGCGTCGAGATCATAAGCATCCTGCAATGTGCCCTGCTGCCCGGTAAATGACGGAGCGGCCTGGCCGTGTTGCGAGGTGGAGAAGAATACCGGGCGGATGGCGTCAAAATCGCGTTCTTCAATCATGCGTTGCATGAGTACAGAACCGACCATACCGCGCCAGCCAATGAAACCTACATTTTTCATAATTACTGTCCTGACCTGAAAGGTGATAGCTGCGTAATGAGTTTGATTTTTTAGCGCTGACGACCCTGTCAACACAAAGGATTTGTCCCGGAAACCGTTCGGGCGACAGGCAAAAGACAGTACCTATTCGAAACAAACGAAGACGGGTATACCACCTTACAAAATGGTGTAGAAGTGGCAAGTGAATTTAATCGATAGTGCGGGCTTTTTTAGCAGCACAACTTATATAACAGGTAAAAATAATCCCTATATACCCACGGGTATAGGGGGTAACTCTCTTCTGAGGTAGTCATGACCGAAATGATTTCAGCAACTATTTTGCTGTTTTTAATTATGGACCCACTAGGTAACCTGCCGATCTTTATGTCGGTGCTCAAACATTTAGATCCTAAGCGTCGTCGGGTGGTGCTGATCCGCGAGATGTTGATCGCGCTGATCCTGATGCTTATTTTCCTGTTTGCCGGTGAGAAGATCCTCTCCTTCCTCAATCTGCGCACAGAAACGGTGTCGATTTCCGGCGGTATTATTCTGTTCCTGATCGCCATCAAGATGATTTTCCCTTCAGAAGAGAAAAGCAGCACCGGCTTACCGGCGGGTGAAGAACCCTTCCTGGTGCCGATGGCAATCCCACTGGTGGCCGGCCCGTCGATTCTGGCAACGCTGATGCTGCTCTCGCATCAATATCCGAATCAGATGTCGCACCTGACGCTGGCACTGTTCATCGCCTGGGGCCTGTCGATGTGCATCCTGTTGCTGTCAAACCTGTTCCTGCGCCTGCTCGGCGACAAAGGCGTCAGCGCCCTCGAACGCCTGATGGGTCTGGTGCTGATCATGCTTTCCACCCAGATGTTCCTTGATGGAGTTAGGGCGTATTTGAAGATTTAGTGAAAAGAGGCTCATGCAAAAGGAGATGCAAAATGAATGACCATATTGACGTCGAAGCAAGCAGCGGCAATGTTTACGCCGACATTGGTTTGCCTAATGCGGAAGAGATGTTAGTAAAAGCTCAGTTGGCACAAAAGATTGGCGAAATCATGAAAAGCAGACGTTTGACTCAAGTCGCAGCCGCCGAGCTTTTTGGCATGAGCCAGCCTAAGTTATCAGGCTTATTACGCGGTCAGTTCAGAGGTATTAGCGAAGCTAAAATGCTCGATTGCTTGAGCCGTCTGGGCCGAGATGTACAAATCGTCGTCGCTAAATCCAAACAAACCACCGGCACAATTAAAGTCGTCTTTGCATAAGCTTCTCACTCCGTACCAACAAAAAACGGCGAGTATATGGCTCGCCTTTTTTATTCCAATTCTTCTGATCTTATCAGGCTTTTAAAGGCTTTTTCCCCACTAGAGGCATCAGCACACGAGTGACATGCGTAGGTGCCATCGCGCCCTTACGGATCGCCACCATTTCCTCAGCTGATTGCCGAAGTTGTTCGAATAGTTGTTTATTCATGTTCATCTCCATTGAACCGCAACTTTACTCTCACAAGGTAAGAGTTCAACGCGAGTTTTTTGTCTTCCCCATAAAAAAACGGCGAGCACATGGCTCGCCGTTTTTATTGATAACCTGTTGTTTTTACTTCAACAGATAACGTTTTACACCACCATCGACAGCAGCAAACATCCGCCCAAGCCGCAGAGGGAGATGATGGTTTCCAGCACCGACCATGACTTGAAGGTCTCGACGATAGTCAGGTTGAAATACTCTTTGAACAGCCAGAAGCCTGGGTCATTAACGTGAGAGAAAATCAGGCTGCCGGAACCTACGGAAATAACCATCAGCTCAGGGCTAACGCCGGTGGTGGCAATCAGCGGAGCCGCAATGCCGCCAGCGGTAATGGCCGCCACGGTTGCCGAACCCAGCGCGATACGCAGCACTGCCGCAATCGACCATGCCAGCAGAATTGGCGACAGGTGGCTGCCGTTCATGATGTTAGCGATGTATGGCTCGATGCCGCTGTCTACCAGTACCTGTTTGAACGCACCGCCACCGCCGATGATCAACAGCATCATAGCGATGATTTTGATGGAGTCAGTCACGGTATCCATCACTTCTGTCATGGTACGGCCACGGTTCAGACCAAAGGTGAAGATAGCAATCAGCACGGCAATCAGGGTTGCCATCACCGGGTCACCGAAGAATTCTGCGTAAGGCAGGATAGCGTGGCCCTTCGGCAGCACCATCTCACACACCGCGCGGAAAGCCATCAGGATCACCGGCACCAGCGACGTCGCGACGCTCACGCCGAAGCTTGGCATCTCTTCTTCAGTAAAGGTTTTCGGGTTGAATAAGCCTTCTGGCACCGGCTTGTCGATTCCTTTGAGGAAGCGCGCAAACAGCGGCCCGGCGATGATAACCGTCGGTACGGCCAGCAATGAGCCATAGAGCAGGGTTTTACCCATATCTGCATGGAAGATGGTGGCAATCGCCGTTGGACCTGGGTGTGGTGGCAGGAAGCCGTGGGTCACGGACAGCGCAGCCGCCATCGGCACGCCGACATATAGCAGCGGCAGGCGCGCGGCGGCGGCGATGGTAAATACCAGCGGCAGCATCAGTACGAAACCCACTTCATAGAACAGCGCAAAGCCGACGATAAAGCCAGTCAGCACCACGGCCCATTGAATGTACTCTTTACCAAACTTCTTAATCAGCGTGGTGGCAATACGCTGCGCACCCCCGCAGTCAGCCAGCATTTTACCGAGCATGGCACCAAAGCCCATGATCAGCGCCAGACTTCCCAGCGTGCCGCCAACCCCGTTTTTAATCGAAGTGATAACTTTATCGACCGGCATACCCTGCATGATGCCGACCGCCAGCGCGACCAGAATCAGTGCGATAAACCCGTTGAGTTTGAATCGGATCATAAGCAACAGCAGTAGCGCGACGCCTACGGCTACAATAACTAATGGCATATCTTTTCCCCTTAATGCTTTCTCCAGCGCAGGTGATCAAACGCCGGTACATTATTTTTGATTTTCAATAAGTTGTAGGAGTTAACAGTGCAACGGGTACAGGTCGCGACCGCTAAATCAGCAGTGCATTCCTTTGTGATATTAATCACATCTCCATTTGTTACCGGTATCATGATACCGGTAACATGCTAATATTAGGACTCACTCCGCAGTCGAAATTTTCATTTTGGGATAGAGATCATACTTATGGCAGGACAAAGCATCATTCTGATGGGCGTGTCAGGCAGCGGTAAATCCACCGTAGGCGCAGCACTGGCGCGTGAAATCAACGCTAAATTTATTGACGGTGATGACCTTCATCCCCGCGCCAATATCCAGAAAATGGCCAGCGGCCACCCACTGAACGATGACGACCGCGCGCCGTGGCTCAAACGCCTGAACGACGCGGCCTATAGCCTGTACCATAAAAACGAAACCGGCATTATTGTCTGCTCCGCGCTCAAACGTCGCTATCGCGACGCGCTGCGTGATGACAATCAGGGCGTGGTTTTCTTGTATTTAAAAGGTAGCGTTGACGTTATTTCGGAACGCCTGAAAGCCCGCGCCGGGCATTTCATGCCGCTGGATTTGCTGAAAAGCCAATTCGAAGCCTTGGAAGAGCCGGGCGAAGACGAGCCAGATGTGCTGCGCGTGAATATCGACCACAAATTCGACGGCGTGGTAGATCGCTGCGTAGCGGCATTGCAGAAGCTGAATGCGAAATAGGAAAAAGGTTTGCTCCTTCTCCTCTCAGAGGAGAAGGCTGGGATGAGGAGTGGTTTAATTCCGCGCTCAATACAGCCAACCCCAACCCTCCCCTAAATAATGGAGGGACAAAAACAAAACATCAATCCGGCTTCAAGCGATTGATATGAATGGTTAAAAACATGATTTCATCCGTGGTCAGCTGACAGCGGTGATTCTTCAGCACGTAATCATTTATCTTTAACGCGCACTGATAAGCCACGGGCATGGCGTCCTGAATTCCGGCGTAAATACTTTTATCGTCATGATTCACTTCGGTGCGGTTTAATAAACGCAGCGAGAAGAATTTCAGGTGAGTGATAATGCGCTGATAGTCGATAGACTTTTCATCGTAATTGATGCGTAAATCATATTTGATGATGTTAAGAATATCTTTAATCATGCTGGCACTCTGCATGGTGCTTTGCATATTGTTGGTGGTCGCATTCGCCAGATGCAGAGCAATAAAACCGGCTTCATCCTCGGGCAGTTCACAATGTAATTTTTGGTTAATCATCGCCAAAGCCTCGAGGGCAACGGCAAACTCCGCCTGATAAAACTGCTTAATATCCCAGAGTAGGATGTTCTTTATCTCAATGCCTTTTTTATAGCGCTCAACGGCAAAACTAATATGGTCGCTTAGCGCGAAGAACAGCGTCTCCTGCGCCTCGATGTTGAGACGGCTTTTAGCTAACTTGATAATTTCCTGAGTAATAAATAAGCATTCCGTGGGGATAGCCGCCGTCAGTTGCGCCAGAATATCCGTCATGCCACTGGCCTTTTTCACAAACTGGCTCTCGATATCCGCGGTATTCAGACTGTCTCCCACCTGCTTGCCAAAACCAATACCACGGCCAATCGCCACCACTTCTTGTTGATCATCTTCCGTGGCAATCACCGCATTATTACTGAGTATTTTTAAGACTCTCATCCCAGTTTTCTCATGCCGGATAGATCCTTACTTTAGCGAGGGTTTTAAAAGGGTTATTGCCTATAAAAGCATTAAGGCGATAACGCGAAATGCGCTATCACCTTATTGGCAACAACAGACAGCTTATGGCGTTTATACGCCTTTAATCGCGCTTATAGCGCATTATTTTTAATCACATCCGCATACCAGTAAGAGCTTAACTTACGAATACGCTTCAGATCTTTTAAATCAAATTCGTCACGATTAACATAAATTAATCCATAGCGCTTAGAACAGCCCTGATGGGTGGAAATTAGATCCAACGCCGACCACGGCGTATAGCCAAATACCTCAACGCCGTCGGTGATGGCCAGCTGCATTTGCTCCAGATGGCGGCGTAAATAATCGATACGGTAGTCGTCGTTTATTTCCCCATTCTCATCCAGCTTATCGAAGGCCCCCAGGCCATTTTCGGTAATTAATAGCGGCAGGTGGTAGCGATCGTAGATTTCACGCAGCGTGTTGCGAAAACCTACCGGGTCAATTTCAGTGCCAAACTGGGTGCGCGGCAGGTGGTCATTCGCCGCGCCGCGATGCACGCCATCTTCCCCTGATTTCAACAGCTTATTGCCACCGCGAATCACTTCGTCGGTGCCGTCGCCCCGGCTGGCTTCCACCGCCTGGGTGGTGTAGTAGTTGAAGGCGATGAAGTCCGGCTTGCCGCTGCGCAAGATCTCCATATCCCCCGGCAAAATCTCCGGCGCATAGCCCTTCTCTTCCATATATCGCCAAGCCAGCGTGTTGTATTCGCCGCGCGCCGCCATATCCAGATAGAGCCAGTTGCGGATGGCGTTGTAGTTGAACGCCGCCAGAATATCTTCCGGTTTGGATGTCGCAGGGTAAATCACCGCAATGTTCGGCGCAGGGCCAATTTTCGCTCCCGGGACCTTATTGTGCAGTGAATTCATCACCTTGGCCTGCGCCACCAGCATATTGTGGTTTTGCTGGTAGAGGTTTTTCTTCTGATTCACCAGCTTTTCATCCAGCGTGCCCAGCGCCGCGCCCTGCAAAATCATCAGGTTTTGCTCGTTGATGGTCAGCCAATATTTCACTTTACTGCCGTATTCATCAAACAGCACGTCGGCGTAGCGGGCGAAGGCATCCACGGTTTCACGGTTGTACCAGCCGCCTTTTTCTTGCAGCGCCTGCGGCAGATCAAAGTGGTACATGGTGACGATCGGCACAATGCCGTGGCTGAGGATCTCGTCGATCAGCCGATGGTAGAAGTCGATCCCGGCCGGGTTAATTTCGCCACTGCCGTCGGGGATAATTCGCGTCCAGGCGATGGAAAAACGGTACGACTTCAGGCCAATTTCGGCGAACATCGCAATGTCTTCTTTGTAGCGATGATAGTGATCGCTGGCAACTTTAAAGTCGGTGGTGCCTTCCGGGTATTCGCGGCGGGCGTCGATAACCGACGGCCCTTTGCCATCTTCATCCCATGCGCCTTCCACCTGATAAGCCGAGGTGGAAGCGCCCCATAAAAAGTCTGTCGGGAAAGGTTTAAGTTCCGAATATTTCACATTTTTTCTCCTTTGAGCATCAAGACAGCGTCAACAAGACATCCCCGGTATTGGCGGCAGGCCGACGCGTTTTATGGAAGGTTTGATAGCGGTCTGAATTAGCGATGATCACCGGCGTGATGGTGTCAAAACCGGCTTTTTCGATAGCGGCAAGGTCGAAGTCGATCAGTAAATCTCCGCGCTTCACGCTCTGATTCTCCTTCACGTGCATGGCGTAGTGCTGGCCGTTGAGCTGGACGGTATCCAGCCCAATGTGGATCAGGATTTCAGCCCCGTTGTCGGACAAAATATGCAGCGCGTGGCCAGAATCAAATGTGGCGGTCACGACTCCATCGACCGGGGAATAGACCTTGCCCTCGGTGGGCTGGATCGCGATGCCATCCCCCACCACGCCGCTGGAGAATACTTTGTCGTTGACCTGTTCAAGCGCCACCACGCGCCCGGTGACGGGCACCATAATGTCTTCAGCAATATTGGCAGATATGGCGGTAACTGGCTGAGTTTTAGCATTTTTCCCAAGTGAAGCGCTGGGTGACGGCGCAGGAGCTGACTCATCAATCGGGTCTTCAAAGCCGACGATGTAGGTCAGTACCGCCGCCATCACGAAGGAGATCACGATGCCGAGGATCAGCCCGCCGAAGCCTTCGCCGTAGAAAATCGGCAGGGTCAGCAAGCTTGGAATACCGGTAGAAATCGCCGCGCTGTTGGAGTAACCCACCACGCCGCCGCCGACCGCAGCGGCAATTACCGCGCAGACAAAGGGCTTCTTCAGTTTTAGGGTTACGCCGTAAACCGCAGGCTCGGTAATGCCAAACAGCGCGGTGATAAAGGTACTTCCCGCCAGCGCTTTCATCTTTTTATTACGCGTTTTGCACATTACGCCGAGCACGGCCCCGGCCTGAGCAAATACCGCCGGTACCGTCGAGGCTTTTAAGGTGCTGCGCCCCAGCACGGTAATGTCGTTGATGATCACGGGCGTAAAGGCCCAGTGCATGCCGAAGATGACGAACACCTGCCACAGCGCGGCGAATAGCGCGCTGGCAATAATCGGGTTATAGCTGAAGATGGCAACGAAAACGCCCGCCGCCGCCTCGCTGGTGTAAATCCCCACCGGCCCCAGCGTGACTAGCGTCAGCGGCACCATCACCACCAGCAGCAGGAACGGCGTGATGATGTTGCGCACGGTTTCGTGAATGAATTTATTCAGCAGTCGCTCTAAGTGACACATGACGTAAACCGACAGAATGATCGGCACCACCGTCGAGGTGTACTTCATCATCACCACCGGAATGCCGAAGAAGGTTACCTCCACCTGACGGGTGAACAGGTCAATCATCGACGGATAAATCAGCGCCCCGGCAATCGACACCGCCACAAAGACGTTGCCCTGAAAACGCCGCGCCGAGGTAATGGCCAGCATGATTGGCAGGAAGTAGAAAAGGCTGTCGGAGGCGGCTTGCAGGATGATGTAAGTGGATTCGGTTTTATCCAGCCAGCCTTGGGAAGTGGCGATGTTCAGCAAGCCTTTCAGCACGCCAGCGGCGGCCATGGCCCCCAGCAGCGGGGTGAAAATCGCCGACACAATGTCAATCAGCTGCCCAATCCGGCTGCCGCTGCGTTTGGTCGGTTTTTCGCGGCTTTTGGTGTTGTCATCCAGCACGGAGGAGATCTCCCCCAGCTCGCGATACACCTCGGCTACCCGATTACCAATCACTATCTGGAACTGGCCGGAGCCGCTCACGGTAGTGATCACGCCGTCCAGCTGTTCTATCGCGGCGGTGTCGGCTTTTTCGTTGTCACGCAGGGAAAACCGCAGGCGCGTCGCACAGTGCACCACCGTCTCGACGTTACTTTCACCGCCGACTAGCCTTAATAAATTTTCTGCCAGAGATTTGATATTCATCGTTTTTATCCTAATCAGCGAACTGACTTGCCAAATTTCGGCCAAAAAAAAACCTGATTCGAAGGCTGCCAGTTAAGACAGACTTCGAATCAGGTTTCGCTCAGGGCACTGCTCTGATAACGTCCCGGAAGCTCGTTTATAGCGTTGTCTAAATCTTCAAACAACAGCAGAAATAGCGTTCTGTGATAAGGCTCATAGAATGAAATTTGTGCAACAGCACAAATTTTAGCTCAACAGATGCAAAGATGGGCCGTCAGTGGCGCAGCCAATTTGGATTCGGACTGCGCGCAAGAACCCGAGCGTACACGTAGTACGTGAGGGTTATGAGCACAGCGCGGATTCAAAGTGGCAAGCAAACTAGGCCCAAAGGACTAAATGCTACCACCAGCGGAGATGGTGAAACCTACATCCACCATCTTCGGCGTCACCGCCTCGCCGCGCAGCCTCGCCAGCATTCTCTCGGCGGTAATTTGCCCCATGCGTTCGCGCGGCGTCAGCACGCTGGCGAGCTGTGGCTCCATCGCCTGCCCCATGTTGTGGCCGTGGAAACCGGCAATCGCCATTTGCGAAGGGATATGCAGACCCTGACGCTGGCATTCGAAAAACGCCCCGGCCGCCAAGTCATCATTGGTACAAAAAATACTGTCGATTTGCGGCCAGTCCTGCTGCGCCTGCTTTAGCAGCTCGGCCCCGGCGGAATAACTCGACGAGCGGCTGGTCATCACGCTGTAAGGCACCAGCCCCGATTCGCGCATCGCCTGTTCGTAACCCTGCTGCTTAATCAGCGTTCGCTCATCCTGACGCGCGCCGAAATAGACCACGTGGCGATGCCCGCGAGCAATAATCTGCTGGGTCATTTGCCGCGCCGCTTCATAGTTGTTGAAGCCGACGGCTAAATCGACGCAGGGCGAGACGCAATCCATCATTTCCACTACTGGGATGCCCGCCACTTCAATCATCTTCAGGGTGCGCGGGGTGTGGTTGCGCTCTGACAAGATAAGCCCGTCGATATTGTAAGAGAGCAGCGACGTCAGCCGCTGTTCCTCGCGCTCCGGGCTGTAGCCGTAGTGCGCTAGCATGGTCTGATAGCCATGAATATCGGTGACGCTTTCAATGCCACGCAGCACTTCGGCGAACACTTGGTTAGTCAGTGAAGGCAGCAGCACGCCGATGGCGCGGCTCTTGGCGTTGGAAAGAATGTCAGGGGCGCGGTTCGGGATATAACCCAGTTCATCAAGCGCCGCGGAGATTTTCTCTTGCAGCACGGCAGAAACCTGCTCAGGGTTGCGCAAATAACGGCTGACCGTCATTTTGGTGATGCCCACTTTGTCGGCAACGTCCTGCAGCACTGGCCGTTTTTTCTTGGATATTTTCAATTAGATAAAGCCAATGAACGGGTTAAGGGTTGATGCCGTGATCTTAGCAAAGTTTCCACCTGACGGATAACTGTACGTCGCGGCAATCAGAGGCGGGTCAACAAAAGAAAGGGGGGCGAGCAATAAAAAAGCGACACCTAAGTGCCGCTTTTCGTTAGTTATCAGCGCTACTGGCACTGATTTCAGCTTACGTTGCCGTCACACCGGCGGCAGGTCAAACAGCAGGATTTCGCTGTCAACGTCGGCGTGAATCGACAGCGCGGTTTCATCCCAGATAGCAAAGGCGTCGCTGGTTGAAGCTTTCTGGCCGTTAATCTCAACGGTGCCTTTGACCACTTGGATCCACACGCGGCGCTCAGCCGAAATCTGATACACCGACTGCTCGTCTTTCTTTAGCGCCCAGCGAGAAAGCTCCATATCCTGGAACACTTTCAGCGAGCCGTCGCGCGCATCTGGCGACAGCACCAGCTGGCGGCCCTGAGGCGCATCGAACAGGCGTTGCTCATAACGTGGCGCAATGCCTGTTTTTTCAGGAATGATCCAAATCTGGTACAGGTGCAGCTTCTTATCTGCGCTGCCGTTGTACTCCGAGTGCGTCACGCCGGTACCGGCACTCATAATCTGGAATTCACCCGCGTGGATCTGCTCTTTGTTGCCCATGCTGTCCTGATGCTCCACGGTGCCTTCCAGCACGTAGGTCAGAATTTCCATGTCTTTATGCGGGTGCTTGCCAAAGCCTTGGCCAGCATCGATAAAATCTTCGTTAATCACCCGCAGCGCGGAGAAACCCATAAAGTTCGCATCATAATAATCGGCGAAGGAGAACGTATGCCAGCTATCAAGCCAGCCATGGTTTGCGTGACCGCGTTCTTGTGCTTTGCGTAAGTAGATCATGTTCAACTCTCCTCAATGTTTTCTCTAGTCTAGTCAACGCCGGAGAATAAGAAAGCGTAAAAATCTCACTCCTCTGTTCAAATAATATGAACAAGTGTAGACAGCTAAATTCAAAGGATTTGTTGGTGTTGAGAAGTAGGAGAGTGTGAAGAAAGATAACTATTTTTTCCTAAATAGTTTGAGTTGTGGGAAGGCGGCAAGGTTGCGAGTCCCCAGAAGCATACATTGGTATGTGACTGGGGTGAGCAACCGCAGCCAACGCATCCACAGCTCAAAATATGACGGAAAAAAAAAGCCAGCACCCGGCTGGCTAAGAAACACTGGAAGCAATGTGAGCAATGTCGTGCATTCTGGAGACCCGTTTGACCATGGTGTGTGGCCATCTCCGGAACACATGACAATAATAATCATTATCATTCGCACTTGTAAAGCACTTTTTTTCGCCAAACTATTGATTGACTCTTTTTTAAAGACGGATAAATTCAGAGGTTATTCAAGCAGTAAACACCACATCCACTCTAAAAAAAAAGGAAGTTGCTATGAGCGAGAACGAGTCCGGCAAATCGAGTCAGTTCAGCGTCCGTCATTCATTACCAAGCGATGCTGCGCAGCTTAATCATCTTTATGCCCAGACTCAGCTCTACAGCGACACCCTGCAACTCCCTCTGCCGACCCTCGCCCGCTGGGAAGAGCGGCTAGCCGACACCTCCCCTAGCCTTTTCAGCTATGTGGCGTGCGACGGCGATCGGATCGTGGGGCAGATAACCTTAAGAATTGAGCCAAACCTGCGCCGCCGCCACGTTGCTTCTTTCGGCATGGGCGTTGACGCGAGTTATCACGGCCAAGGCGTCGGCAGCCTGCTGCTGAAAACCATCACCGACCTTTGCGATAACTGGATTAACGTGCGGCGCATCGAGCTGACCGTGTTTGTCGACAACCAGGCGGCGCTGGCGCTGTATCAAAAGTTTGGGTTTGAAATCGAAGGCACCAGTCCCTGCTATGCCGTTCGCGACGGAAAATTCGTGGATGCGCACCATATGGGGCGAGTAACGACTGGCGCTGTTTGATGGTTTTTAGGTTTTGCTCCTCCCTCTTGTCAGGGGGAGGAGCAAAAGGCCCTACTCCAGATAATGCCTCAACGCGCCGGCGGCCTGGGCCAGCGCGACTTTCACGGCGGGAATTTCAGCCAGCGGGTTGAGCAGCCCATAGTCATGAATCAGCCCGTCATACCTGACCAGAGTGACCTCCACCCCGGCTTCATTGAGCTTGCGGCCATAAGCTTCCCCTTCATCGCGTAAAACATCATATTCGGCGACTTGGATCAGGGCTGGAGGCAGGCCCGCGAGCTGTTCGGGTTTGGCTTGAAGCGGCGAGGCGTGCAGCTCTTGGCGTTTTCCGGCGTCGGTGGTGTAAGCGTCCCAAAACCACTTCATCATATTACGGGTCAGGAAGAAGCCTTCAGGGTAACGCTGGTAGGATTCTGTCTCGAAATTGGCGTCAGTGACCGGCCAAAGCAGCAGCTGGAAGGCGATATGCGGCGCGCCTTTTTCTTTCGCCATCAGGGCCACGGCGGCGGACATATTCCCCCCGACGCTATTACCGGCCACTGCCAGCCGCGAACTGTCGACGTTGATTTCATCTCCGTGCTCCGCCACCCATTTAGTCGCGGCGTAAGCCTCGTTGATCGCCACCGGATACTGCGCCTCGGGGGATGGCGTGTAGTTAACGAATACCGCCACCGCGCCGCTGCCGACCACTAAATCACGGACCAAACGCTTATGGGTTGGGAAGTCACCGAGGATCCAGCCACCGCCGTGAAAGAACATAAACGCCGGAAGCTTTTTGCTATGACCAATCGGGCGAACGATGGACAGCGTCACCGAGTGATCATCAACAATAATCACTTTTTCGCTGGTTTCGATGCCACTGAGGTTCACTTCCACCGACTTTTGCGCATCCACCAGCACCTGCCGCGCTTCTTTTGGCTCCAGCTGCTCCATCGGTTTCCCTCCGGCGCTGTTGAGTTGGGTCAGGAAATCTTCAATATGCCGATTGGTAGCGGCGTTTTCGGGCGATAAGGCTTTTTGAACTTGGCTCATCTCTGCTCCTCGGTATTTCCAGAATTCAGTGAGTGAGGAGTAAGTATAGAAGTGGATGACCGCCCTTGCAGAAAGGGCAAACTTCCCCGTTCTGTCACTTACCTGCCATTTTACTGTCATCCGCGCTGCTTATGTTCTGATTAACTTCACCGGAGGACAAGCCTATGTTTAGCATGGACACCGTACTTCAGGATCTCGACCCGCAGCGTAAAACCCCGTCATGGCAGCTTAGCCTGCTGAAAACTCTGTTCCACGAGAAAGACTTCCACCAGCTTGCCGACCAGCATCGCCACCTAAAAGGCATGGATATGGTCGAGCAGGTGCTAGAATATTTCGATATTCGCTGTGAACTGGCCGAACGCGATTTGGAGCAGATCCCAAGCTACGGTCCGGTGGTGGTGATTGCGAATCACCCGATTGGCACATTAGACGGTCTGGCATTGCTGCATGCCGTGGCCTCGGTGCGTCCGGATGTCAAAGTGATGGCCAACCGCCTGTTATCGCGCGTGGAGTCCATCAGCAGCCTGATGATTCCGGTGGATAATATGGGCAATCGCACACAGCGCTCGCAGGTCTCCGCGATGCAAGAGCATTTGGAAAACCAGGGCGTGCTGGTTGTCTTCCCGGCGGGCGAGGTGTCGCGCCTGAGTTCGAAAGGGGTGCGCGACGGCCGCTGGCATACCGGTTTTATTCGCATGGCCGCCAAGGTGCGCGCGCCCATTGTGCCGGTGCACATCAGTGGCAATAACAGCGCGCTGTTCTATCTCAGCTCGCTGGTTTATCGCCCGCTCTCTTCGCTGCTGCTGGTGCGGGAAATGTTCCGCCAGCGCGGCAACAGTTTGAAATTGCAGATTGGCGCGCGGATTCCTTATGCCAGTTGGCACGACGGACACACCCACGCCAATGATTTAGCCGAGCGTTTTCGTCGCCACGTTTATCGCCTTGGGCAAGGCAAAGAGGGGCTGTTCCAGTCAGAGTCGGCCATTGCCCGCGCCGAAGACCGCGCCGTGCTGAAACGGGCGCTTGAAGGCAGTGAAAAGCTGGGGCAGACGCCGGACGGCAAGCTTATCTATCTTTATCGCCGCAACGGCGAGGACTATGTGCCGATCCTGCGCGAGCTGGGGCGTCTGCGCGAAATCGCCTTCCGCGCGGTGGGTGAAGGCAGTGGCCGTCGCCGCGACCTCGACAGCTATGACGACAGCTATTATCACCTGGTGTTGTGGGATCCGCAGGATTTGGAAATCGTTGGCGCCTACCGTTTTATGCCGACCGCGGATCACGTGCAGGAGCACGGCATCGACACTATTTATAGCCAGAGCCTGTTCCATTACGGCCATCAGATGGACCCGATTTTAGCCCAGGGCATTGAGCTTGGCCGCAGCTTTATCCAACCCGCCTACTGGGGGAAACGCGGCCTCGACTACCTGTGGCTGGGCATTGGGGCCTATCTGGCGAAGTATCCGCAAACCCGCTATCTGTTTGGCCCGGTGTCGATTTCCGGCGGCCTGCCTCTGGCGGCTCGCGACCTGCTGATTGCCTTCTACCGGATTTACTTTGCTCCGACCCTGCCGCTGGCGACTTCGCGCCGCCCTTATCCGGCTTCGCTGCCCGACGTGCTGGCGCAGTTCTCCGGCGAGGACTATGCCGAAGACCTTCAGCGCCTGAAAAGAATGTTGAGTAATCTGGGCTGCGCCATTCCGCCGCTGTACAAGCAGTACACCGAGCTGTGCGAGGCGGGCGGCGTGCAGTTTATCGACTTCGGCTCAGACCCGGCGTTCAATAACTGCATTGACGGACTGGTCTTGGTGGATTTGAGCCAACTCAAAACTGCCAAGTTTGAGCGTTACATTGGCGTGCATCAGTGTCAGAAATCCGCCTAAACGGCACTTTCCTACCGATTTATCATCCTTTTCCTTATCTTCAGATGCGTCCTACAAGCAGGTAGGACGCGCCTGACTGCCGACGTTATCTCCATTCTCTATATTGCGTGACAGCACCACTCAGTACGCCAGCTTCGCGGCGCGCCGGGTGTTTTCATCCCACATTCCGCGTGGTGGTCAATGGCAGTAATGCGAAGGTATCTTAATCAGCAGCGGGGCCAATCCCTGGCGCTCAAAAATATGCTAGTTTCCGATGATAACGCGGCCGTCACTGCGATGGCTGGCTCAGGGCTTGATCTGACAGCCGATGGCTCATCATTGCCAGGGTCGGGGTGAAGGTTAGTTTCTAGAAGCGAGTAGAGTCAACATCACGCCAGAGGCGCAGGAAACTGCGCCTTTTTTATTTCACTTCGCAACTGTTCCCTTTTCTCTGCAATGCGTTGTTGGCTTTCGGGCGACTGCTTCGCCACGAGTTGTTTGAAGTTCCCCATTTTCCTCTCCCTATAAGTCTCATATGCCTAAAATATGACCTATCAGCTATAGTTTCAATACTCATACAAGTAGTTAGGGGATGATAAATGGCGAAAAAGGCAGCTTCCCCATCGCGAAGCTGCCCTGTTGTTAAGCCCGCAATCTCACGTTGGCGTCCATTCCCATGCTGCGCAGACGCGAGTCGAGGGCTTTCATGCATTTGTCATAGCCGCCGGGGCCTTGCAGCGGATCGGGGAGGTCCGCCAGATAGCCAAGTTTTCTGCCGATCATCAGGGTTTCCATAACGCTGTGATGTCCGGAAAGCGTCATCAGCGCGGCGTACATTATCAGGATTTTTTCCCGGCTTTGCTTCTCTTGCGACGAACACTGGGCGAAGGGCTTCGACATCTCCAGATGCTGAATAACAAACTGCCCCGTCCCCGACGCACCGGCGATAAATGGCGTGCCGCTGACCTTAAAGCGCTTGGCCGTGTCAGAGGTTGGGATGCGCTCATTGCTCGATTTTGCATGGTTGATGCGCTGCGGGAAAAAGTTCTCCGTGGAGGGGCGTCGGTTCAACGTGTCGACAATCCCCGCGTGGCGGTTTTCGCGACTGCTGCTGCGCACCTGGTCGGAACGAATCTTCTGCCTGCCGCGATCGGTAAACACCGATTGGGAGCGAATTTGCTGGGAGACGGCGGGCTTGTAGTAGTTCATCGCGCTACCCAGCACGTCGATGGTTTGCTTGATGGAGCCCTGCAAACGGTTAGCCAGCACGGCGCTGCTTTCGCCTGAACGCGACCAATCTTTTAATTCGCGCTCCAGCTCCCCGGCCTTCCTTAAACCCCGGTGCAAATCGGCCACCGTCGCTTTGTCCATGCCCGCAGTGAATTCGCTGAAACGGCTTTCGCACGAGCGCAGGGTGCCAATCATCTGGTGCATATGGTTGACCAATAGGCTGGTCTGACTGCTGCTCATATTGCTCCATAAATGTACTGCCCAGCGCGACTCCCGCTGCGTGGCGGCGACATCATTGCCGCGCACGTCAAACTTCGGCGGCGTGGCGGCAAGGGTGTTGGCGCGAGGGCGCGAGCTGCTTTGCGCCGGTGGAGCAGCAGGCGGTCGGCTGGTGGAAGGTAGCGGATTGCGCCTGACTTCCTGCTGGGCCAGCGGATGTAAATTATTCTGGCGCGGCGGCTCATAGGCAGGCAGCGGAATGATTTTCGGGTGCGGCGGCGGTGGCATCGGCACATAGTCGTACTGCCGATGATTGCTGGTCGACGCATAGAGACTGTTAATCGGCGGTGGTGGCATCGGCACATGCACCGGCGGCAGCGGCACATTCCCTGGACGCGGTGCGGCCGGCATCGGTCCCCAATTACCATTATTAGGTTGTTGATAAATCTGCTGATTATTCGGCAGCGCAGGCTGCTGATAAATATAATTTTGCGGATGAGCAGGCGGTTCGGGCGGCCGATAAATGTAATTATTATTCGGCATTCCGTAGTTATATGGGTTTGGCATGGTGAGTATCCATTCGATTCGATGATGAATATCAAAGTTGTCTTCAGATGACGAAGATTTGAGTGGATAATCGTTTGGGTTAGTTCCGCCCGCTGTGCAGATGTTAATCAGCCTACCCAATAATGAGCCAAATCGCCGTACTCGGCCTTGGCGCAGGATCTCGGTCAGGAAAATATGACCAGCTTCGTGAAGCTGTTTAGTTAAAACCAGTCAGTGCGCTAACCAAAAGCCGCGAAACGGCAGCCTTTTTATTTTTACTGAGCGCGGCGCATATTCCGAATAAGGTCTAAAAGAAATTTCGGTTATTTATTCCAGCCATTTTGGCTCGAACATCGCTGGGTTGGCACGCACTTCATTAATAATGAAGTCTACAAAAGCCCGGACCTTGGGAGACAGATGCCGATTAGAGGGCCAAATAAGTGATAATGAACCAAGGGGAACCATAAACTCGGTGAGTATCGGTTGCAGAAGTTTATTTTTTATCGCGCTTTCCGCAACATAAACAGGTAAATGGGCAATACCGAGTCCATCAATGGCAGCGCGTAACCCGGCATCCGTATTATTAAAGATAAGATTACGGGGAAGACTTAAGTGTGTATTAGGCGCTGAAAACGACCATTGGGCGAGGAGACCATTTGAGGGATATTTAAAATGGATACAATTATGTTTGACGAGATCGGTAGGGTCCTGGGGAGTACCCTGTTTTTCTAAATAACTTTTAGAACCACAAACAACAAAATGCTGCTCCCCTAGCCGATGACCAATCAATCGCGTATCCCTGAGCTCCCCACTTCTCACCGCAATATCTATCCCTTCGCCAATTATATCAATCACACGATCCTCAAAATCGATATCGAGTTCGATTTCTGGATACACCTTTAGGAACTCAGGTAGCAATGGCATAAGCAGATTGTGGCCGAAGATCTGCGGCACGCTCACACGCAGTCTGCCCTTAGGACGCGACCGCGTGGACGAAATCATCGCCTGTGCGTCGTAAATATCATCCAGTATATGCTTACAACGCTCATAAAAAATCGCACCTTCTTCCGTTAGCCCAATACTGCGGGTTGTTCTGTAGAAAAGCCTAACCCCCAGCTCGTTCTCAAGTCTGGCTACACTTTTAGCAATGGCGGAAGAAGAGACACCCAGAACTCGGCCCGCACCTGCATAACTGAGAAGCTCAGCGGCAGAAACGAACGCGGTCATCCCCTTAAGGCTTTCCATAATGACCTTATACGCATTAAAGACATTTTTTCTTTAGTGTAAGGTCGGTTAGAGGGATTTACAAATCATTACGTTGAATTTATTCTCCAATTACCATTTATCATCGGTCATACCTTGATAGAAAATTAAATTAACAGTACTGCATATCAATAATGGAATAGTTAACAAGGAGACTCAGCGTTATTCTTGTTGCAAAGAAAAAACGCATCTAATACACAGCGCGTTATTTCAGGCACACATTCCGCATATGCAAATTAAATATAACGGTAAATAATATAACTCAACGAGAAGTTCTCGGCTTTATACTATGGGTATCAACAAGGCCTATTATTGATCAGGAACCCGTCAGAATAGCGAATGGAATGACTGAGAGTGACCTGAAAGAAGCGATTCTTCTGGCCGAAAAAAAGATGATCTATCGGGCTGTCCGGGCATTTCTTGAAGGCCGAATAACGCTTAACGAGGACAAGGTCATTTACGAGGAAAATAGTCATGTATAAGATAAAGAATAATATTATTGCTGCGAGCTGCGTCGCGAGCATTCTTTTTATCGCTATAACAACACTTGGATTATCCCTCGCGACATTGCCTCTATATATTAATGAGTCCTTGGGGTATTCCGCTTTTTATGTTGGTCTGGTTGTCGCCACTGAATCATTATCAACACTGTTTTCTCGAGCAGCCGCTGGTCGATATTCTGACAATCATGGACCACGAAAAGGTATGGTGCTGGGACTGTCCCTCACCTTGCTGGCGGGGCTATTATGTTTATTTTCATTCGGTTTTATTGATTCAGCTAAAGTCGCTTTATCTGTCATTATTTTTTCGCGAATACTCATGGGTATTGGCGAAAGCTTAATTTTTACTTGCAGTGGCACATGGCCTATTGGCCTCGTCGGTCGAGAACATGCCGGGAAAATTATGTCTTGGGTGGGTATTGCCATGTTCCTGGGCTTAGCGCTGGGTAATTATGCAGGTACATGGTCGTATTACCACACTGGTATTACTATTTCTGCTATTGCTATGACGGTTCTACCTGCGTTTGGTCTTTTGCTCGTCGCCATCATTAAACCTGTGGCAACGCATCCCGAAAAAAATCACGCGAAACTTTCCTATGCGATCCAAAGAATATGGAAAGCGGGATCGGGATTCTCGCTGGCCAATATAGGTTATGCCTCTATTACGACGTTTCTCGTGCTCTATTTTATTAAAAATGGATGGGGAAGTCAGGCAGCCGTCGCCTTAGCTCTATTTGGCGTAGGTTATGTTGTTTCAAGACTAACCTTGGGGTGGAAAGCAGACAGTTCAGGTTTAAAACTGACACTGTTTTCAATTGCCATTGAAGCCATTGGTTTATTATTGATTGCACTTTCATCTCATCCCTACGAGGCAATGCTGGGCTCTTTCTTAACAGGATTCGGCCTGTCAATGATTTACCCCTTGCTTGCCCTTCCGGCATTAAAAAGTATGCCTGATGAAAATATCGGTCTGGCGCTGAGTACCTATGAGTCTTGTTTTGATATAGGGATCTTAATTGCAGGACTGGTGGGCGGAGGCATTGTGTCACTATTTGGCTATCCCGCCGTATTTCTCTTTGCCTTCGTCTGCTGCCTGTTAGCCTCTTTTTCATCGGTATTGGCTTACAAGCAAATATCCAACGAAGACCCCAAGCTGATGCGTGAAAAGGCCACTCTTAACTAAAAATAAGAGTGCCACTCAGTCCAGCACGTCGTGGAGTTGATTAGATGAGCGACCCAATCGACGTTCTGGGCTGAGCTACCTCAGTGCGATTTTATGATCATCCGGCGCGCACCAGCTCCTGCGCGCAGGCCCACGCCGAGCTCCAGGCCCACTGGAAATTGTAGCCGCCGAGCCAGCCGGTGACGTCAACCACTTCGCCGATGAAGTACAGGCCGGATACCTTGGTGGCGCCCATGGTTTTGGATGACAGCTCTTTGGTGTCGACGCCGCCGAGGGTGACTTCCGCCGTGCGATAGCCTTCGGTACCGTTCGGCTGAACGCGCCAGTTTTGTAGCTGTTCGACTAATTCTGCCTGCTGCGGCACGTTGAGCTGCTTGAGGGTGACATCGGGAATTTGGCCGAGGGTTTGCAGACACTCAACCAGACGCTTCGGCAGCTGCATCGCCAGCGTATTTTTCAGGCTTTGGTTAGGGTGCTGCTGGCGCTGATCGTTCAAAAAGCCGGCTAAATCTAGCTCAGGAAGTAAGTTAACGCTCACAAACTCGCCTGGCTGCCAGTAGCTGGAAAGCTGTAAAACCGCCGGGCCGGACATGCCGCGATGGGTGAACAGGATGCTTTCGCGAAACACCGTGCCGTCTTCGGCAGTCAAAACCGACGGCACCGAAACGCCGGACAGGGTCTGCAGATGGTCCAACAGCGGCTTATGCAGCGTAAAGGGCACCAAGCCGGCTCGGGTTGGTAGCACTTTCAGGCCAAATTGCTCCGCCAGGCGATATCCCCATGGCGATGCGCCGAGGCCCGGCATGGATAATCCGCCGCTCGCCACAACAAGTGAGTGAGTACTTACAGTTGAGCCGTTCACATTGATTTCAAAGCCAGTTTCGGTTTTCACCACCGAGGTGATTTCGCTGCGCAGGCGGATTTCCACCTTGCCCTTCGCGCATTCACTCTCCAGCATAGCGACGATTTGCTGCGCCGAGTCATCGCAGAACAGCTGGCCGAGGGTTTTCTCATGCCACGCGATGCCATGGCGGTTAACCATGTCGATGAAATCCCACTGGGTGTAGCGCGCCAGCGCCGATTTGCAGAAATGCGGATTGTTGGAAAGATAAGCCGCCGGTTCGGCATACAGATTGGTGAAGTTACAGCGCCCACCCCCTGACATGAGGATTTTTCGGCCCGCTTTTTTGCCGTTGTCGAGCAGCACAACGCGGCGGCCACCCTGACCCGCCAGCGCGGCACAAAACATGCCCGCAGCGCCTGCGCCAACCACGACTACATCAACCTGTTCCACATCGGCCTCACTTTTTTCTGATCTTCAACTACGTTTAAAGTTGTACTGATTGCTGTACTTTTTTTGACAGAAAAGCAGGCTAAATAGTCGCCAGAAACCTGTCACGGGCGGCGATTGTAAGGTGCGGAAGGAGCTGATGCCAGCCGGGAAAGTAAATAGATGGCGCTGGTAACGAAATGTGTCATGAAAGACGGAGGAGTAACCTTCTGATTTGAAAAGAGTTACTTCGAACAAGCTACAAAATCAACCTGCTTTTAGTCAAAAAAATGTCATATTTTCCTTTTACCGTCGCCCCGTTCTCGCAGATAATGCGCGGCGTTCATGACCACAAACTGGCGTAACAATTATGCTGCATTTATTTGCCGGGTTAGACATCCATACCGGTTCGTTGTTGATCCTCGCGTTACTGTTTGTGCTGTTCTACGAAGCTATCAACGGCTTCCATGATACGGCTAACGCAGTAGCTACCGTCATCTATACCCGTGCAATGCGCTCGCAACTTGCGGTCGTTATGGCTGGGGTATTTAACTTCTTAGGCGTTATTCTCGGCGGATTGAGTGTGGCTTATGCCATCGTTCACCTCTTGCCGACTGACCTGCTACTGAATGTCGGTTCCACCCACGGTCTGGCCATGGTGTTCTCCATGCTGCTCGCCGCCATCATCTGGAACCTCGGCACTTGGTATTTTGGCCTTCCGGCCTCCAGCTCCCATACCCTGATTGGTGCCATCATCGGCGTCGGTTTGACTAATGCATTAGTGACTCACAGCTCGGTGGTCGATGCGTTAAACATTCCCAAAATGATAGGTATTTTCGCGTCGCTGATTGTCTCTCCACTGGTGGGGATGATTATGGCGGGGGCGATGATCTTCATTTTGCGTCGCTACTGGAGCGGCACCAAGAAACACGCGCGTATTCACCTGACGCCTGCTGAGCGTGAAAAGAAAGACGGCAAGAAGAAGCCGCCATTCTGGACCCGTATCGGCCTGATCCTGTCTGCTATCGGCGTGAGCTTCTCACACGGTGCGAACGACGGTCAGAAAGGCATTGGTCTGATTATGCTGGTGTTGATTGGTGTTGCGCCTGCGGGCTTCGTGCTGAATATGAATGCCACCGGTTACGACATCGCGCGTACCCGTGACGCAGTGACTCACTTGCAGCAATATTATCAGCAGCACAGCGACGCCCTGCCGCACGTGGTGGCGCTGACGCCGCTGGTGCCAACGCCGGACGAAGCGGCGGCTGATGCCGCAGATACGCAGAAAGAGAAAGTGTTCCACTGCGATAGCTCACACGCGCTGGACGCTATCGATCGCGCGCAATCACTGCTGGCGAATCTGCAATCTTACAGCGACCTGTCGCCAGAGCAGCGCAGTCACATGCGCCGCCTGCTGATGTGCGTGGCCGATACCGCAGACAAAGCCGCGAAGTTGGAAGAAACCTCTTCAGCCGATAAACGCTTCCTGGGCAACCTGAAAGGCGACATTCTGCAAACGGTAGAGTACGCGCCGCTATGGATCATTATTGCCGTCGCACTGGCCTTGGCGCTGGGTACGATGATTGGCTGGAAGCGCGTTGCGACCACCATCGGCGAGAAGATTGGCAAGAAAGGTATGACCTACGCGCAGGGCCTGTCAGCCCAGCTGACCGCCGCACTGTCGATTGGCGTGGCAAGTTATACCGGTATGCCGGTATCCACCACCCACGTACTCTCTTCAGCGGTTGCCGGTACCATGCTGGTTGACGGCGGCGGCGTGCAGAGCAAAACCGTGAAAAGCATCGCCATGGCATGGATCTTAACCCTGCCGGTGTCGATTGTGCTTTCAGGTAGCCTGTACTGGATCGCGCTGAAACTTATCTAATTTGATAAGTTGATTTGAGTTAGGTTAATAAATGCAAAAGGCGACTTGTTAATAGCAAGTCGCCTTTTTTATTGGCTGGAAAAGCAAAACCCCCTCCCTTAGCTGAACAATAAAACCTGTAGATTAGAACCAAATGAGCATCGCTAACATACTGACGAGGATTAGCCCGCACAGCGCCGTGGTTAACATAAACTGACCGCGCACTCGCTCACAACGGCGAATAAACTCAGGGTCGTGATGATCGGTATAGCGCTGAGCATAGATGTAGCTCACCAGTCTAATTTGCTTACTCGGCTGCCCGTGGGTGGTGAAGAATCCCCGCCCATCGACGTACTGATAAAGCAGCGGATCGCAGTCACGCAGCACCACCAGTAGCGCCCGCAAAGAAGAGTAATAGCGCAGCATATTCACGACGAAGACAAAACATAAAGCCCAAAACAGCGCAACGGGACTGATCATAATTCCCCCTCAAGACGGGTTCATCACGCAGACAACCATCAGAAAAACGGGCTGTCCTTAGTGATGACGCTTTGCGACCCCGCCCAACCTCTTATGACATCACACCCCCCGGGCAACCTCTCGCCCGCCCTCCTAACTCGTGCAGAAACTCGGGGGCGCAGGCATATTGCGTCGGCCCCCTAATATTGAGTGTAGGAAACGATATAAAAAAGTGGGGAAGTATTTATCTCTTGCCAGAAACGCGGGCGATGCGCTTGATTTATCTGTCCGTTTTAGCGCTATACTTAAGACATGGAACTCGCATGATGCTGAAATGGTTATTAACTGACTTATGGAAGGAGTTTTCTCATGTCTTACAAACACATACTCATTGCGGTTGATCTTTCCCCTGAAAGCAAAGTACTGGTAGAGAAAGCGGTTTCTATGGCGCGTCCTTATAACGCCAAAGTGTCACTCATTCATGTTGACGTAAATTATTCCGACCTGTACACCGGCCTGATTGACGTGAATTTGGGAGACATGCAGAAACGCATTTCTGAAGAGACTCACCACGCGTTGAACGAGCTGTCCCAGAATGCCGGCTATCCGATTTCAGAAACCCTGAGCGGCAGCGGTGATTTAGCCCAGGTGCTGGTTGATGCTATTAAGAAATATGACGTCGATTTGGTGCTGTGCGGCCATCATCAGGACTTCTGGAGCAAGCTGATGTCCTCCGCGCGCCAGCTGATCAACACCGTACACATCGATATGCTGATCGTCCCTCTGCGTGACGAAGAAGACGAAGCCGCCATCGACTAATCCCGCCGGTCCCGCGTTACATGAAGAAAAGGAGATGCTTAGCATCTCCTTTTTTATGGTGTCGCAGAACACGATGAAGGCTCAAAGCGGCGTATAAATATCAAACCGGTGGCTTTTGGTGACTACCGCGGCCTGCGCGGCAATGTCCGCCATCGGCGGGGCGTAGTCTGGCCGTTTCACCACGATACGCTTGGTTGCCAGACGGCGCGCCGGTTCCAGCAGGCCATCGGCATCTTCGTCCGGCCCCACCAGCCCCTGAAAGACGCGCATCTCTTTCTTCACCAGTGCGCTTTTCTGCTTATGTGGATACATCGGGTCGAGGTAGACCACTTCCGGCTTCGGCGTCAGCTCCGACAAGGCGGTCAGGCTCGACGCGTGCAGCAGCGTCATGCGCTCGCGCAGCCACGGGCCGATTTCAGCATCGCGATAGCCTCTTTCCAGACCGTCATCGAGCAGCGCCGCGACCACCGGATTACGCTCCAGCATGCGCACGTGGCAGCCCAGTGACGCCAGCACGAACGCGTCGCGTCCGAGGCCTGCTGTGGCATCCACCACATTTGGCAAATAGCTGCCTTTGACGCCGACGGCTTTCGCCACCGCTTCGCCCCGCCCGCCGCCGAACTTGCGGCGGTGCGCCATGGTCCCGCCGACGAAATCGACGAAAATCGCCCCCAGCTTTGGCTCGTCCAGCTTGCGCAGTTCGAGACGCTCAGGGGTGAGCACCAGCGCCATATTGGCGTCGGGGACAGAGGTCAGGTTCCAGCGCTCGGCCAGAATAGATAAGGCGCCCTGAGAGGCGCCTTCTTCACAGATTAAACAGACGCTCACGAGGTGACGCTTTCCTTAATTCCATAATGGCGCAGCATAGCATCTAGCTGAGGCTCGCGCCCACGGAAGCGTTTGAACAGCTCCATTGGCTCTTCAGAACCGCCGCGCGACAGAATGTTGTCGAGGAAAGACTGGCCGGTTTCGCGGTTGAAAATCCCCTCTTCTTCGAAGCGCGAGTAAGCATCGGCAGACAGCACTTCGGCCCACAGATAGCTGTAGTAACCCGCCGCGTAGCCACCGGCGAAAATGTGGCTGAAAGCATGTGGGAAGCGGCCCCAGCTTGGTGAAGGCACAACCGCCACCTGCTTTTTGATTTCCGCGAGGGTTGGCAGGATCTGCGCGCCCTTGGCCGGGTCATACTCGGCGTGCATGCGGAAGTCGAACAGGCCGAACTCCAGCTGACGCAGGATAAACAGCGCCGCCTGATAGTTCTTGGCTGCCAGCATTTTATCCAGCATGTCGGTCGGCAATGGCTCGCCGGTTTCGAAATGGCCGGAGATAAACGCCAGCGCTTCCGGCTCCCAGCACCAGTTTTCCATAAACTGGCTTGGCAGTTCGACGGCGTCCCACGGTACCCCGCTGATCCCCGCGACGCCCGAGACGTCGATTTTGGTCAGCATATGGTGCAGGCCGTGGCCGAACTCATGGAACAGCGTGGTGACTTCATTGTGAGTAAACAGCGCCGGGCCGTTACCCACCGGGCGGTTGAAGTTACAGGTCAGGTAGGCCACCGGCTTCTGCACTTCGCCGTTGGCTTTGCGCAGGCTGCCCGCGCAGTCGTTCATCCATGCGCCGCCGCGTTTGTGTTCGCGAGCATAGAGGTCGAGGTAGAAGCTGCCGCGCAGTTCGCCGCTGTCGTCAAACAGGTCGAAGAAACGCACGTCTTTGTGCCACGTGTCCACGTCTTTGCGCTCTTTGGCGGTGATGCCATAAATGCGTTTCACCACCTCGAACAAGCCTTCCAGCGCACGCTGCTCAGGGAAGTACGGGCGCAGCTGTTCGTCATTGATAGAGAACAGGTGCTGTTTCTGTTTTTCACCGTAGAACGGCAGGTCCCAGGCTTCCATCTCATCCACGCCGTAATGCTGTTTGGCGAAGGCGCGAAGCTGGGCCAGCTCTTGCTCGGCCTGCGGACGGGCGCGCTTTGCCAGACCATTAAGGAAGTCGATCACCTGAGACGGGCTTTCGGCCATTTTAGTGGCCAGAGACTGGTCGGCAAAGGATGTAAAGCCCAGCAGCTCGGCCAGTTCGTGGCGCAGCGCCAGCTCATCGGCCATCACTTGGCTGTTGTCCCACTTACCGGCGTTCGGGCCTTGATCCGAGGCGCGGGTCAGGAAGGCGCGATACATCTCTTCGCGCAATTCCCGGTTTTCCGCATAGGTCATCACCGGCAGGTAGCTCGGGATATCCAGCGTCAACAGCCAGCCTTCTTGCTCTTTCGACTCTGCCAGCGCTTTGGCAGCGGCCAGCGCGCTCTCCGGCAAGCCTTTCAAATCCTTCACATCGGTGATCAACTTGCTCCAGCCCATGGTGGCGTCGAGCACATTGTTGCTGTAGGTCGAACCCAGCTCGGACAGGCGAGCCGAGATTTCGCCGTAGCGCTTTTGCTTCTCTGGAGATAAACCGATACCGGACAGCTCAAAATCACGCAGCGCATTATCGACAGATTTTTTCTGCGCCAGCGTCAGTTGGTCGAAGTTCGCGCCCTCTTTCAGCTCGCGATAAGCCTGATAAAGCCCCGCGTGCTGGCCCATCCAAGTGCTGAATTCAGAAATCAGCGGCAGACATTGCTCATAGGCTTCGCGCAGCTCTGGGCTGTTTTTTACCGCGTTCAGGTGGCCGACCGGCGACCAGATACGGCTAAAACGATCGTCACTTTCCGCCAGCGGCTGGCACAGGTTTTCCCAGCTAAAAGGCCCGGATTGCGCCACAACCTCTTCCACCGTCTGGCGGTAATCTTCAATCACGGATTTGATGGCAGGGACAATGTGTTCAGGACGGATCGCAGAAAACGGCGGCAGGACAAAAGGTTTCAGAAGCGGGTTGTTCGACAGATTTTGCTGTTCAGTCATAGGGGCCAGTCCTTTTTGTGTCGCTAAGGGCGATAGCGTCGTGCGCTTATCGCCTTGGGTCTGATGCGCGGCGCGGTATTTGGCGTCTTCGCGCGTCAGTCATAAATTCGAATTGCAATAAAAATGGCGTAATTTCTAACATGAGGCCAGTTTCGGCGAAAATCAATGGCTGGAAGAGATGTAGGCTGTTTCAACCGGTAACGAAAATTAAGCCAGCTGGCATTCGCGCCGGCTTTGGGCCCGGGTTAGGATGTGCTCAAATCAACAAAAACAGAGCAAAGGATAAAATGATGAAAGCGATGAAGTTAGGAATGTTGGCCGCTGGCCTGCTCTCGCTGGTGATGACCAGTCAGATGGCCAGCGCGCAAGAAACGCTGATTTTTGTCCGTCACGGCGAAAAACCGGCGAGCAGTAGCGGCCAGTTGACCTGCAAAGGGCTGAACCGCGCGCTGGCGCTGCCGGGCGTGTTATTGCCGCGCTATGGCAATCCTGACCACATTTTTGCCGCAGGCCCGAAAGAGCAAAAGCTGGGTAACTCGCTGCGCCCGCTTTCCACCATCATGCCGACCGCCGTGCGCCTCAACCAGCCAATCAATATTCATTTTCACGCCGACGACGTTGACGGCGTAACCAAAGAGTTGCAGGACGATAAGTACAAAGACGCGAAGATTTTTGTCTCCTGGGAGCACAAGAACCTCGACAAAATCGTGAAAAATATCGTCAAAGAGAACGGCGGTGACCCAAGCGTGGTGCCGGAGTGGCCGGGCAAGGATTTCGACAGCATCTTTATCCTGACCTTAGATAAGTCCGCCGCGACGCCAAAAGTGACCTTTAAAATCGAGCAGGAAAACCTGAACGGCGTGTCCGACACCTGCCCGAACGCCTCCTAATCTGTCCAAGCCGCTGGCGATGAGGTAAGGCTTTTGCCAATTTCTTCGCCAGACAGTTTATACTAAGCCCCATTCAAGGCGCGTCGCGACAGCTGGCCGCCTTCTTCATATTCCCAGTACAGTATAAACTTTCGGTAACCCACTGATTTTACTGTCTACATTCATTATTCGGAAACGTAAAACCTATGTTGAGTTACCGCCACAGCTTTCACGCTGGCAACCACGCCGACGTCCTGAAACACACTGTTCAGAGTCTGATCATCGAATCTCTGAAAGAAAAAGAGAAACCTTTCCTGTATCTCGACACCCACGCGGGTGCAGGTCGCTACCTGCTGAGTGGCGAACACGCCGAACGCACCGGCGAATATTTGGAAGGCATCGCGCGTATTTGGCAGCGTGAAGATCAGCCTGCGGAACTGGCGGCCTATATGTCGGCCATCAAGCATTTCAACCGCAACGAGAGCCTGCGCTACTACCCAGGCTCGCCGCTGATTGCCCGCCAGCTGCTGCGTGAAGAGGACAAACTGCACCTGACCGAACTGCACCCGAGCGACTTCCCGCTGCTGCGCAGTGAGTTCCAGAAAGACAACCGCGCCCGCGTCGTGCGTGAAGACGGCTACCAGCAGTTGAAGGCCCAACTTCCACCACAGTCACGCCGTGGTTTGATTTTGATGGACCCGCCTTACGAGCTGAAAACCGATTATCAGGACGTGGTGAAAGGCATTCAGGAAGGTTACAAACGCTTCGCGACCGGCACCTACGCGCTGTGGTATCCAGTAGTCATGCGTCAGCAAATCAAGAAGATGCTGCGCGACCTCGAAGCCACCGGCATTCGCCGCATTCTGCAAATCGAGCTGGGTGTGCGCCCGGACAGTGACCAGCGCGGTATGACCGCCTCGGGCATGATCGTGATTAACCCGCCGTGGAAGCTGGAACAGCAGATGAACAACGTGCTGCCGTGGCTGCTGGAAACGCTGGTGCCATCGGGCACGGGCCACCAGTTGGTGAAATGGGTGGTGCCAGAGTAAATTCTGCCAGCCTCACTCTCCCCTGGCCAGAGCCGCCTCCCCCAAGGCTCTGGCTATCAAAACGTTCCACACCTATTACAATCATTGATGCAACCTTTGCGACAAAGCGAATTCTCACGTTAAACTCTTAGGCAATTTTTTAAGATTCATGACGCCCATTGAGGCCCATTCACTTTCTCTAACGGACTAACCGATGACTAAACATTATGACTATCTGGCAATTGGCGGCGGCAGCGGCGGTATCGCATCAATTAACCGTGCCGCCATGCATGGGCAAAAATGTGCGCTGATCGAAGCAAAAGAGCTTGGCGGCACCTGTGTCAACGTAGGTTGCGTTCCTAAGAAAGTCATGTGGCACGCGGCGCAGATTGCTGAAGCAATCCGTAACTACGGCCCAGATTATGGCTTCGATACCACGGTCAACAGTTTCAACTGGAAGACGTTGGTCGCTAACCGTACTGCCTACATCGACCGTATTCACACCTCGTACGACAACGTGCTGGGTAAAAATAAAGTGGATGTGATCCGCGGCTTTGCTCGCTTCATCGACGATCACACTGTGGAAGTTAACGGCGAGAAGATCACTGCCGATCACATCCTGATCGCCACCGGCGGCCGCCCTAGCCACCCGAACATTCCGGGTGCGGAATACGGTATCGACTCAGACGGTTTCTTTGACCTGACTGAAATGCCAAAACGCGTTGCGGTTGTGGGCGCAGGCTATATCGCGGTTGAGATTGCTGGCGTGATGAACGCGCTGGGTGCAGAAACTCACCTGTTCGTGCGTAAACACGCGCCGCTGCGTACTTTCGATCCACTGATCGTTGAAACGCTGGTTGAAGTGATGAACACCGAAGGCCCGGCGCTGCATACCGAGTCGATTCCAAAAGAAGTGGTCAAAAATGCCGACGGCAGCCTGACCCTGAAACTGGAAAATGGCAAAGAGTTTGAAGTCGACAGCCTGGTGTGGGCGATTGGCCGTGAGCCAGAGACTGACAACTTCAATCTGAAAGCCACTGGCGTGAAAACTAACGACAAAGGCTACATCATCGTCGATAAGTTCCAGAACACCAGTGTTAAAGGCATTTACGCGGTGGGTGATAACACCGGTGCCGTCGAGCTAACGCCAGTCGCCGTTGCGGCGGGCCGTCGTCTCTCCGAGCGCCTGTTCAACAACAAGCCGGACGAGCATCTGGACTACAGCAACATCGCGACCGTGGTCTTCAGCCACCCTGCCATCGGCACCGTGGGCCTGACCGAGCCGGAAGCTATTGAGAAATTCGGCGCGGACAATGTGAAAGTGTACAAATCTGCTTTCACCGCGATGTACACCGCCGTCACCCAGCACCGCCAGCCATGCCGCATGAAGTTGGTCTGCGTGGGTAAAGAAGAGAAAATCGTTGGCCTGCACGGCATCGGTTACGGCATGGACGAAATGCTGCAAGGCTTCGCGGTAGCCATCAAAATGGGCGCCACCAAGAAAGACTTCGATAACACTGTCGCAATTCACCCAACAGGTGCTGAAGAGTTCGTGACCATGCGTTAATTACTCAATCTGGAATTAATTAAAAGCCGCAGGTTTATCTCTGCGGCTTTTTTGTTTTTGGGATATCGAGAATAAAAAAGCCCGCCGACAGGGCGGGCAAAACACAGCAAGCAGCTTCTATATTATTCTTAAGATAATGGGAAAGAATGGGACAAATCGACGGCGGCTGTAGGCCGTGGCCCACAACGCTCTACCCACTTCCTTTCCATAATTTTAAAAGTCATCATCTGCTTTTGGTTTCACTTTATCTCCGTGCAATAAAGGAATGAATATGCAGACCCAACAGATTGAAAAATTTACGGTATTTGGTTTTAAGACACGGACAAAAAATCAGGATGAGAGGGAGGCTGAAACCGCAAAAATCGGCCCGCTGTGGCAGCAGTTTTTCGCGCAGGCTGCACCTCGCTTGCAACCCACATCGAAAGTTTATGGGGTTTACTCGGGGTATGAGTCAGATTTCAATGGCAGCTTTGATGTCTATGCCGCAGCGAATACGCTTTCCACACAAGACGACTCTGAGTTGGAAGCCGTAGAGATTCAAGAGGGTAATTATCTGGTCTTCTCTGCCGAAGGTGAATTGCCGCAAGCCTGTATCGATTTATGGGGCGAAGTCTGGCGTTATTTCCAGAGCGAAGAAGCTCAATATCAGCGGGCTTATACTACTGACTTTGAATATTACTCGGGTGAACAAAGTATTAGTATTTATATTGCGGTGAAATAGGTGCCATAAATAATTATCCCCGATGTGTTGGGGATTATTATTTGCTCGCAGAAAACCCACGTATTTGTAGACTTTGTAAAAGAGGATTGAGGACGAGATTTGCGTAGCAACGTGAGGCGTCGCTCAGCCACACATGTTCCAACTTGGAAACGTATAAAAAGTGCGCTATCATGTTTCCAAGTTGGAACAGGGAGTGAGCCATGCACGTTGTATCAAAGGGACCATTTGATGAAGCAGCACAAAAGTTTCCCAACGATGCTAAAGCGCTAAATGATGTCTACAGAGCGTTCAAGCGAGGAAATTTTAGTGATCCAGATGAGATGAGGGAGGTTTTTCCCAGTCTGGATAGGATGAAGTACAGAGATAAGTGGTGGGTAGTTGATGTAGGCGGCAATAACCTCAGGTTAATGTTCTTCGCTGACTTTGAATACGGGCGGTTGTTCATCAAATCAATATCCACTCACGCTGAATACGATAAGTTAGTGAAGAAATATCGGGAGAACCCAGCATGATTAGCGAAGCAATCAAAGCCTCACAACAGTTGGTTAGCATTGTACCTCTCTTAGGAGGCAGCACGTCTAAGGCTGACTATAAAGAAGCCGTTGAGCTTGCTGAGTACCTTGTAGAATTTGATCCAAGCAACCCGCTCATTGAGATGTTAACGGCCAAAATCGATCGTTATGAAAATGAGTCGCCCGATTTTGCTGAATTTAACGCTTTGCTGGCGGCCACGCCTCCGGGCGTTTCCATGTTACGCGTTTTAATGGATCAGTATGGACTCACGCAGAGCGATTTTGAGAATGAAATTGGCCAACGCTCATTAGTCAGTCGCATTTTGAATGGCGACAGGAATTTAACGGTGGAGCACATGAAAGCGCTGGCAAAACGCTTCAATCTGCCTGTTTCGATATTCGTCAACGAAGACTAAAAAATGCCCCTGCTTCTTAGCGGGGGTTTTTATTGGCGAGCAAATTAAAGGGGGTAGCTAATTCGTAAAGCTAATCTGCTCTTATAAGGCAAAAATCAACTTTACCGCCCCCAACCGTTAAAATCATTAAAATGGTGGCGAAAGCGTGGCGAAAAATCGTTTTTAGTTCCCTTTTTTGATAAAAATCCGTGTCTCACATCCGATTACATAATTCTTTAATCGCGCCCTATTCTCTCTTTGTGACGAACCTGCCATTTTGTGAATTCCGTTATCCTTACCAAAAGAACAAGAACACATGACAGACAATTATGTTGCTCAAGGGGCCAGTGGACACGGCCTGGCAACGGTTGCCGAGAATGGAGTCGTACTGGATAGTTGGTTTGCCGAAACAACCTTGCAGTCGGTGACAGAAATTTCAGAAACACGTTATCTTTCCGCCAGTGAAGCACAAACACAATTCCAATTAGCAACGCCGGACCACGACACAATGCGTCGGGTGCGAAGCATTGCCATCCACACCACCATTGCTGATTTACGTCAGCCACCCCGCGACCTGCATGACCTGTATCTGCGCCTGCATTTGCTGAGCCAGCGCAAGATTAAGCCGTGGCAGGCCAACCTCGCCGGTTTTACCGAACTGCTGATCGATGTGGCCTGGACATCTCACGGCCCCTGCCTGCCGCAACAGCTGAAAGAGTTGCAAAAAGTCAGTAGAAATACGCCGGGCAGGCCGACGGTGTATAGCGTTTTCAGGCTGCCGCGCATGGTCGATTATGTGCCAGCCACCGACGTCTACCTACTCGATCCCAACAAAATCATGCTCGGGGCTTATCTAGCGCCGGGTACTTTTGTCTCTTCGGCGGGTTTTTGCAACATGAACTCCGGCACCCTCGGGCCTTGCATGGTCGAAGGGCGCATCAGCCTTGGCGCCACTATTCAGGGCGGTTCGCACATCGGCGGCGGTGCCTCGATTATGGGCAGCACCTCGGGTGGCGGGAAGCACGTGGTGTCGATTGGCGCCAACTGTCTATTGGGCGCCAACTCCGGGGTGGGTATTTCGTTGGGAGATAACTGCGCGGTGGAAGCCGGTCTGTATATCACCGCTGGCCTGCCGGTAACCAAAGCCGACGGCAGCACGGTGAAAGCCATTACGCTGGCCGGCAAGTCAAACTTGCTGTTCCGCAGAAACGCGACCACGGGGACGGTTGAAGTGGTAGATCGCCCCGGAGAGCAAAGCCTGTTATTACCGACATTGCATCGCTCGGGGCAGAACCCGACCTATGTTCCAGATGATGTTTGGCAGACATTCGCTGAGTGATTAGAAACAAAAACGCCCGCAGGCATCGTAACCTGCGGGCGTTTTTATTTAGGCAGCCGGTTTATTTAGATTCAGCATTCAACGCGTTCAACACCGGCGCGACGGAGAAGAATGACCCACAGACCACAATAACATCCCCTTCTTGCACATCGCGTTTTGCGGCTTCCCAGCCCGCCAAAATATCGGCGAATTTTTGCGCCTGAGGTAAATATTGCGCGACATCTTCCGGCTTAGTGCTTCGCGGCCCGGCCTGCACCCCGCAGCAATACCATTTATCAGATAAAGTTTTTAAATGGTCGACGGTACCTTTGATATCTTTATTAATAAGCATGCCGATAACAAAACGGTAATTTCCCTTAATTGGGAATTTGCGTAATCTTTCCGCTAAATAAGCCGCCGCGTGTGGGTTATGCGCGACATCTAAAATAGTGGTTGGGCTATTGCCAATAATTTGGAAGCGACCCGGTAAATTGGCGTGAAGAATAACCTCTTGCAGAGCGGCAGGCGTGAAATTTAATCCGCTGGCGCGCAGAGCGGCAATTGCGGTCGCCACGTTTTCTAGCGGCATTTTTGGAATCGCTAAGTCAGTCAGTTCACCAGTGGCATCGCTGAATGACCACTGGTTTTCCTGCACATCCAGTTGCCAATTGGCTTCGCGCTGATAAGTCAGCGCACCAATTTTCTGAGCGTAGGCCAGCAGCGAGGCGGGCGCACGCGCCTGCCCAATGATGGCCGGTTTACCGGCGCGGAAAATACCGGCTTTGATCTCGCCGATGGCCTCGGTGTCTTTGCCCAACCAGTCTTCGTGGTCCAGCGCAACGTTGGTTATCACCGAAATGTCTGGCTCGATGATATTGGTCGCGTCATCACGCCCGCCCATACCAACTTCGATAATCGCCACATCCACCTGCGCCTGCTTCATCAGCCAGAAAGCACCTAAGGTGTTGAATTCAAATGGCGTGAGCGTAGTGTCTTGACGGGCATGGTTAATGGCAACAAAGGCGGCAACGTGCTCGCTTCCGGCCAGCTCTTTACCCTGAATGCGCACGGTTTCGGTGTAATTGATCATGTGAGGCGAGCTAAACACCCCCACTTTATAGCCGGAGAGTTGCAGCGTTTTTTCCAGCGTATGGCAGGTGGTGCCTTTGCCATTGGTGCCACCCACTAAAAAAATAAATGGCGCAGGTTTTAATACCTCTAAAGTATTAGCCACCGCTTTAATTCTATTAAGACTCATATCTATAACTTGCGAGTGGAGACTATCAATATAGGACAGCCAGTCATGCAAATCGGAAGTTGCCTGTGGAACACCGACTCTTTCACTCATGTTATATTTTCCTCGGATAAGTAATCTTCAATTTTTATATTTTATAAACCCTGTAGAGCAGAAAGTTTATACAACATGTCCCCCTGCCCAACAACATGAGTGAAATGTTTTCTCACAATGAAAAAACGCGCCGGTTGGTTTCCCCACGGGCGCGCTAATAAATTTAACATTAAGGCTTTTTCTCGCCATTAGGCGAAGAAAATTCACGGCTGTTGCAGAGATTTCACCTTGGCCGCATAGCTCTTACGCAGCTTTTGCAATTTCGGAGGGATCACTGCCAGACAGTAACCATTGCGCTGGCCCGCGCCGTCCCAGTAGTTCTGGTGGTAATCTTCGGCGACATAGACTTCACCCAGTGGCTCGATGGTGGTGACCACCGGCTGGCTGTTGTCGGCCTGGGCGCGCTGAATAGCAGCCTCGGCTTCGGCCTGCTGGTGCTGATCTGCCGGGAATAAAACCGAGCGATACTGCGTGCCGATGTCGTTGCCTTGACGGTTCAACTGGGTCGGATCATGGGTCACGAAATGGATATCCAGCAGGTCGCCGTAGCTCAGTTTCTCTGGGTCAAAGCCAACGCGAATGGCTTCTGCGTGACCCGTCGCGCCGCTGCATACCTGCTCGTAAGTTGGGTTTGGACGGCGGCCACCGGTGTAGACACTCTCAACCGATTCGACACCAATCACGTCTTTAAAAACGGCTTCGGTACACCAGAAACACCCACCACCGAAGACGGCATATTCGATTGTCATACAGACTCCTTCACATTGGGATACGACCTCTTATGTCATAAGACTAGTCGTTCAGCGTTCATAAAGGAATAACAACAGAAAAAGGGCGGAATGGCTGCGCGAAAAGTGCCGCGAGCATTGCGCAAACCCTGCTGCAAGCTATACCGCAAATAAGCCACAACCTTCTTATGGATAATAATAGAGTAAAATATCAGGAAAATCCTGATATTAATCGGCGACGGGCCATGCAGTTAATGACATATAATTACACATATTCGCCACTGATTGATTTGCCCTGTTTTTCGTGGCAACATCGCTGCAATTAATATATATGGAATTCATGATGAAAGACGTAATTGAAGGTTTTTTAAGATTCCAAAAAGACGCATTCCCACAGCGTTCTAAGCTTTTCAAAAAGCTCGCATCTAATCAAAACCCTAAGACCCTTTTTATATCCTGCTCCGACAGCCGTTTAGTTCCGGAATTAGTCACCCAGCGTGAGCCCGGCGAACTGTTTGTTATTCGTAACGCAGGTAACATCGTGCCACCTTTTGGGCCTGAGCCTGGCGGCGTGTCCGCCACCGTCGAATACGCCGTGATGGCGCTCGGCATTCGCGATATCGTGGTGTGCGGTCACTCAGACTGCGGCGCAATGACCGCCGTGGCAAACTGCTCCTGCCTCGACCACATGCCTGCCGTGGCCCACTGGCTGCGCTATGCGGATGCGGCGAAAGCCATCAATGACTCCGCCGGGCATGAAACTTCCCAAGCGCGCGTTAACGGCATGGTGCATGAAAACGTCATCGCCCAGTTGGGTAACTTGCGCACCCACCCTTGCGTGGCGCTGGCATTAGCCAAGGGCCAAATGAACCTGCACGGCTGGGTTTATGATATCGAGTCTGGCTCGATTGAAGCATTCGACAGCAAGACCAAGACCTTTATCTCACTGTCTGACAATCCTGAAGCGACGGCGACCTAATTCGCCATTTAATAAGTCACCTTGCAAGGTGACTTATTATTTCAGCAGGTTCAACCGAGGGAGTGAGTTATTAACTCCCTCGCGTAGAAATCAGGGATTGGGCTATGAATAATGGCCGATGCCGTTTCCACCACGTTATATTCCACTGCCACAATCTCTGCTGAAATATCACCCTCTTCCCAAGTACAGGTCATATAGGTTGCCAAAGGCTGCCCCAATTTTATTCGCCCGGTGGCGCCGGTATTGCCAATTAATACGCTTTTCCCACTCGCCGTCGCGAGCTGCCGGAGATAGGCACAATGCGTGTGGCCCATTAGTATGCCGTCGGCATGATTGGCCGCGCACATCTCGGCTAACGCGCTTGGACTATGATCTTGATAGATATATTCGTGAATGGCGTTAGCACTGGCATGCACCAACAGCAGGCTTTTTGCCTTATCTCCCTCCCCCAGCACTACCTGCCGCTTAAAGGGTAAATCGCGCAGGTAGGCCATATTTTCGGCGCTAATCGTCGCTTTACTCAGCGCGATAGCTTCTACTCGCGCCTCGCGCTCTTGCGGCGAGTGCTTTGCCATTGGCGTCACCGGGCGGTCAAATGCCACACGGTCATCATGATTGCCCATCACCGTGGGAATTTGGCGCTGGCGCAGCAGCTCAATCACCTCGTTCGGCCAAGGGGCAAAATCTACCAAGTCGCCAAGGCAGTAAATCTCAGCGATATGTCGCGCATCAATGTCCTCAAGCACGGCCTTTAACGCCGGCAAGTTGGCGTGTACATCACTAAAAACGGCAATTTGCCTGATCATTTTTTGTTTCCATTTTTCTCAAACTATCGCAATACGATGCGATCGTAGACTGTTAACTTCAATCATCAGGATCGTTAGAATAATTAGGTAAAGACTAATTATTAGGAGGAATGCCGTGGAGCTGAGACATTTGCGCTACTTTATGGCGGTGGCCGACCAGCTGCATTTCGCCGCGGCGGCTGAGAGTCTGAATATCGCGGCCCCCACGCTGTCAGTGCAAATCAAGCAACTGGAAGAGATGGTCGGCACGCCGCTGTTCGTGCGCACAAAACGCGCTGTTCATCTGACCCAAGCTGGGGAATTATTTCGTCACGAAGCTGCCGCCACTCTGCTGCAAGCACAGCGCACGCTGGACACCGGACTGCGCGCCGCGCGGGGTGAGATTGGGCAGGTAGCGCTGGGCTACGTGGGTTCAGCTTTGTGGTCAGGCTTGCTCGGCCAGCTGGTGTGCGAATACAAGCAGCAGCGGCCGCAAGTCGCGCTACTGACCCGCGAGAGGCCGATGGCGTCGCTGCCGCAGGACGTGCTCGACGGCTCGCTGGACGTCGCGCTGGTCCGTGGCCCAACGCCGCTGCCGGACGGCCTGCAAATGCGCGCCCTCCAGCGAGATAATTTCTGCCTCGCGCTCCCCGCCTCTCACCCGCTGGCGGACGCTGTCGAGCCCATTGCTCCTCTGCAGTTGGCAGGAGAAGCCTTCGTGATGGCCGAACAGACCTCAGGGATGCACGAAGTGGCGCGGCGCGGCGGCTTTTCGATTCGCCAGCAGTATCCGTCGGGTGGCTTGGTGGACGTACTGGCGCAGGTGGCCTTTAACGTCGGCATCGCCGTGATCCCGGCCAGCCTGTCGCGAGTGATCTCCCTGCCCGGCGTGGTCTACCGGTCGATTCAGCCGCCGGAGATCCCCTCGTGCATTGTGATGCTGTTCCGCCAGTGGGAACGGACCCCGGCGATTGTCAATTTCATTCGTTTTGTCGAGTCGATGCAGTTTGATGACGCCCTGATTGACCCGCAGGGCCACCCGATAAAACCTTAATTCGCTACCAAGACAGAGAGAATTGCCATGCCCATTACCGCGTTGAACCGTCTGGCCGATTTCCCCGCCGAGCAGTGGGACGCCATGGTGCCCGCCGGTCAGCCCTTCCAGCGTCACGCCTTTCTTTCTGCTTTGGAGGAGAGCGGCAGCATCACGCCGCGCACGGGCTGGCAGACGGAACACCTGCTGTGGATGGAGGGCGAACGCTGTCTGGCGGCCATTCCCGGCTATCGCAAAATGCACTCTGCCGGAGAATATGTCTTCGATCAGGGATGGGCGGAAGCCAGCGAGCGGGCGGGAATTCGCTATTACCCCAAGTGGCTCGGCGCGGTGCCTTTTAGCCCAGTGACCGGCGCCCGCCTGCTGGGCGACCCCGCCGCCGCCGCGCAACTGCTCGACCAACTGCCGGACTATTTAGCCCAGCAGCAGCTCTCCGGCGGGCATATCAACTTTACCGACGCGGGCAATCATGGGCTGTTTGCTGGCCGAGGCGAATGGCTACAGCGCACCGGCTTGCAGTATCACTGGCACAATTGCGGTTATCGCGACTTTCAGGATTTCCTCGACACGCTGGCTTCGCGCAAACGCAAACAGATGCGCAAAGAGCGCGAACTGGTGGCGGCTCAGGGCTTTGAATTTGCATGGCTGGAGGGCGCGCAGGTCACTGAAGCGCAGTGGGATTTCGTCTACACCTGCTATGCCAATACCTATCTGGTGCGCGGCCGCGCGCCTTATCTGACGCGGGAATTCTTCAGCCTGCTGGCCGAACGTATGCCGCAGAACCTGCGTGTCGTCCTCACCACCCTCAGCGGCCAGCCGGTGGCGATGGCCTTTAGTCTGGTGGACGGCGATACCTTTTATGGCCGCTACTGGGGCTGTCTGGCGGAGTTCGACCGGCTGCATTTCGAAACCTGTTTCTATCAGGGGATGGACTACGCGATTGCCAAAGGGCTGGCGCGGTTTGACGCCGGGGCGCAGGGCGAACACAAGCTGCTGCGCGGCTTTGAGCCGGTGATCACCCATTCGTGGCACCATTTACGCCACGGCGGGTTACAGGCTGCGGTGGAGAATTTCTTGCAAGAGGAGCGCGCGGCGGTGTTGCAGTGGGAAGAGGAAGCGCGTCAGGCTCTGCCTTATCGCAAAGCCTGACGTGTAGATTTCAAACCAATATTAATCGGTGCCGACAAAGCCCCCGGTCTGATGCTGCCACAGGCGGGCATACAGGCCGTTGTGGGCCAGCAGCTCGGCGTGGGTGCCGGCTTCGACAATTTTGCCTTTCTCCAGCACCACCAGACGGTCCATTTTGACGATGGTCGACAGGCGGTGAGCAATGGCGATCACCGTTTTGCCCTGCATCAGATCTTCGAAACTTTCCTGAATCGCCGCCTCGACCTCGGAATCCAGCGCCGAAGTGGCTTCATCCAGAATCAGAATCGGCGCGTTTTTCAGCAGCACGCGGGCAATGGCAATACGCTGGCGCTGGCCGCCGGAGAGCTTCACGCCGCGTTCGCCGACGTGAGCATCCAAACCCGAACGACCCTGCGGGTCATACAGCTCGGGGATAAACTCATCGGCGCGGGCGCGGTGAATCGCCTGCCAAATCTCCTCATCCGTGGCGTCCGGGCGACCATACAGCAGGTTGTCGCGAATTGAGCGGTGCAGCAGCGACGTGTCCTGGGTGATCATGCCAATTTGCGCCCGCAGGCTCTCCTGCGTGACCTGCGAAATATCCTGCTGATCGATAGAAATCCGCCCACCGTCAATGTCATACAGTCTCAGCAGCAGGTTCACCAATGTCGATTTACCGGCACCCGACGGCCCAATTAGGCCAATTTTTTCGCCCGGACGAATATTCAGATTCAGCCCGCCAATCACTTGACGCTCTTTGCCGTAGTTGAAATTCACCTGATCGAAACGAATCTCTCCGCTGTGAACGTCCAGCTGTTTTGCGTCCGGCTTATCACTCACTTTGATCGGCTGGGCGATGGTCTTCAGCCCGTCCTGAACCATGCCGATATTTTCGAAAATGCCGTTCACCACCCACATGATCCAGCTGGACATGTTAACAATGCGGATCACCAGCCCGGTCGCCAGGGCAATAGCCCCGACGCTAATCAGCGACTGGGTCCACAACCACACCGCCAGACCCGTAGTCCCAACAATTAGCAGGCCGTTCATGGTGGTGATGGCTACGTCCATGCTGGTCACCACGCGGCTGGCCATCTGAGTTTTATGGGTCTGCTCAGTAATGGCATCGCGGGCGTATTGCTGCTCGAGGTCGGTATGTGCAAACAGCTTGAGCGTGGTGATATTGGTGTAGCCGTCGACAATGCAGCCCATCAGTTTAGAACGCGCCTCGGAGGACTCCACCGAGCGAGCCTTCACGCGCGGCACGAAATAGTAGAGGCAGGCAATATAGCCCAGAATCCAGATAATCAGCGGGATCATCAGCCGCCAGTCGGCTTCGGCGAACAGCACCAGGGCGCTGGCCGCGTAAATCAGCACGTGCCAGATGGCGTCCACTGCCTGCACCGCCGAGTCACGCAATGAGTTACCGGTTTGCATAATGCGTTGCGCGATACGCCCGGCAAAATCGTTCTGGAAGAAGTTCAGGCTTTGGCGCAGCACGTAGTTGTGGTTTTGCCAGCGGATCATGCTGGTCATGCCCGGACTGATCGTCTGATGCACCAGCAGGTCATGTAGCCCGAAGAAGACCGGACGCAGGATCAGCGCCACCGCCGCCATCCACAGCAGCTCCGGCCCGTGCAAGCTGAAGAACTGCGCCGGAGGCGTGCTATTAGTTAAATCGATAATACGGCTGAGATAGCTGAACAGTGCCACTTCGATTAATGACGCCACCAGCCCGACCACCAGCAGCGCGGCGAACATCGGCCAAACCTGACGCAAATAATAGAGATAGAAAGCGCCCACTTTGTCGGGTGGCGAGTCCGCAGGCGCTTTGCGGAAGATATCGATAATTCGTTCAAAACGGCGGTACAACATAGAGAACCTCTAAAGTTATTTAGTCAGAGCTGTCCTGCCCTGATATTTCGCCGGTGAATTGGCAGTGGTGACGTGCAACAAGCTATAAGAGTAGACCCTTTTTGGTGGCCTTTTCGTTTGACCTTTATACGATAGCTTTTATGATGAAAGTTACATTTTGAGCGCAACGAGAGGGATTTATGTCAGTAAAGTTAATCGCAGTGGATATGGACGGCACGTTTCTCGATGATGATAAAAAATACAACAAAACGCGTTTTTTGTCGCAATATACCCAATTAAAACAGCAGGGTATTAAATTCGTCGTCGCCAGCGGTAACCAATATTTCCAGCTTAAATCCTTCTTCCCTGAAATCGCCTCTGAGATTGCCTTTGTCGCCGAGAACGGCGCTTATATTGTAAATGAAGGGCAGGACGTGTCAGTGGCGGAAATCCCTGCCGAGTCCGTCGAGAAAATCCTCAATTTCCTGCATGAAATTCCCGGCGTGCGCACGGTAATTTGCGGCAAGAACAGCGCCTATATTCACGCGTCCCGCCCTGAAGATTTTTACCAGAAGATGAAACGTTTTTACCATCACCTGATTCAAATCGACAGCACCAGCGAAATCAACGACACCATTTTCAAATTCGCCCTGAATATTTCCGACGAGCATCTGGCGGAGCTGATGACTTCCATTGACCGCGAGCTGGGCCATATTGTCACCCCGGTTTCCAGCGGCCACGGCTCTGCCGACCTGATCATTCCCGGCCGCCATAAAGCCAACGGGCTGCGCATTTTGCAGGAGCTGTGGGGCATCGACGATAGCGAAGTCGTCACCTTCGGCGACGGCGGCAATGACATCGAAATGCTGCAACAGGCCGGGTTTGGCTTCTCAATGTCGAACGCCATGGCCTCGGCAACCGCCGCCGCCAATTACGTCGCTGGGTCGAACAATGAGGAAGGGGTGTTGGATGTGATTGATAAGATTATCAAGCACGAGAAACCTTTTGCCTGATTGAGGAAGTGTGGCGGTTCTGGGTTTGATACCTCCCCTTTCAGGGGAGGTGCAGCACAGTTTTATCTCGACACTTTCCCGCGCAGCGGCACGTCCTTCATCATCAACGCCAGCCCGAACCCGACAATCATCACCGCCGCGGCGATGTGATACACCGAGTGGATCGCCGAGCCAAAGGCTTGGAAATAGTCCTCGCGGATGGTCGGTGGCAGCTCGTGCACTGTCTTCGCTCCTAACGCGCGGGGCAGCTGGGTGCCCGCCGGGATCAGCGCTTCCAACTTGTTTTGCAGCACATGGGTGAAGACCGCGCCAAAACCGGCGACGCCAATCGAGCCGCCAATTGAGCGGAAAAGCGTGGTGCTCGAAGTCGCAACACCAATCATCTTCAGCTCGACGCTGTTCTGCGCGGCGAGGATCAGCACTTGCATCACCATCCCGATCCCCAGACCCACCATCGCCATATAGAGATAAAGCGTATACAGCGGCGCGTCGAGCTTCATGGACCCCAGCAGCATCATGCCGATAAAGGCCAGCAAGGTGCCGACTGGCGGGAAAATACGGTACTTGCCGGTCTTACTGATAATCCGCCCGCTAAGAATCGAACTAAAAATAATCCCGCCCATCAGCGGCAGCATCTGCATCCCCGCTTCGGACGGCGTCGAGTCTTTCACCACCTGCAAATAGAGCGGCAGGAAAGTCACCGAGCCGAACAGCGCCATACCAATGATGAAGCTAATCAAGCAGCTCAGCATAAAGGTGCGCTGGCGGAATAAATGCAGTGGGATGATGGGTTCAATCGCCAGCCGCTCTTCGTAAATAAAGCCGCCCACCGAGACTAACCCGAAGGCCAAAATGCACCACAGTTGGCCGTCTGACCATGACAGCACGGTGCCGCCTTCGCTGGTGAACAGAATGATGCAGGTCAGCGCGGTCGCCAAATACGCCGCGCCAATGTAGTCAATCTCATGCTTAACGCGCTCTACCCGCGACTGGAATGCCGCACCGATAATTAACAGCGCCATAACCCCCAACGGCAGGTTGATGTAGAAAATCCAGCGCCAGCTGAAGTGCTCCACTAGGAAGCCACCGAGCAGCGGACCGATCACCGTTGCCAGCCCAAATATCGCCCCGAAGAAGCCCTGATATTTGCCGCGTTCGGCAGGAGAAACAATGTCCCCCACTGCCGCCATCGCCACCACCATCAGGCCGCCGCCGCCCAAGCCTTGCAAGGCGCGCATCAGGATGAGTTCGGTCATGTTCTGCGCCAAACCACAGAGCGCCGAGCCGACCAAAAACACAATGATCGCCGTTTGCAGCACGATTTTGCGGCCAAACAGGTCGCCGAATTTGCCGTACAGCGGCACTACGATGGTCGATGCCAGCAGGTAAGCCGTGACCACCCAAGACAAGTCGGACAGACCGCCCAGCTCGCCGACAATGGTGGGCAGCGCGGTAGAAACGATAGTCTGATCTAACGCCGCCAGCAGCATCACCATCATCAGCGCGAAGAAGACAATGCGGAAAGAGGGTTGGCTCTGCGCCACCGGGGCTTTCTCTGCTTGTCCATTGCCGATCAGGCTGGATTGATTCTCTAGTGTCATAAAAGGAGTCTGACTTGTAATTAATTAACTGGATAATTAATATATGAGAAACTCAATCATCTGGTCAATGGATCAAAGTGAATATATCGCCGTCAAAAAGTGGTAAAACGTCTTAATCAGAATCCACCTACACCTCTCAGGGAAAGTCATGACAGAGAAACAACCGCGTCGTCCGGGCCGACCGGCAGGCACCAGTAAAAGCGCCGATAAGCGCGATCTTTTGTTGGATACCGCCCTGAAAATGTTTGCCCAGCAAGGCATTGCCGAGACCCCACTGAGCGCCATTGCCCGCGAGGCTGGCGTCACCTCCGCCATGCTGCATTACTACTTCAATACCCGCGAACAGCTGCTGGACGTGCTGATCGACGAGCGTTTTCTCCCCGCTCGCGCCTCGGTCGGTAGCCTTTTTGAAGCGCACCCGAATGACCCTGTGGCAGCCATTACCGCGCTGGCCCAGCGTTTTATCGACATTTCCGTCAAGCACTCTTGGTTTGCGCCGCTGTGGATACGCGAAGTGCTCAGCGAGAGCGGTTTGCTGAAAGAGCGGATGGATGCGCGTTTTGGCGACAATGAAAAAAAAGCGGTTCACCAGTGCATGTTGGGCTGGCAAAAACAGGGTTATTTGAACCCAGACATTGAGCCGGAGCTGGTCTTTCTCTCCCTGTTTGGCCTGACGCTGCTGCCGATTGCCGCCATGCAAAACCAGCGTATCGCGGGGAAAACCAAGCTGACGGCCGAGGATTTATCCCGCCACGTCGCTGCCTTATTACTTCGTGGCATTGCACCCCAAAATAAGGAATAAACGCAGCATTTTATATGCGTAATACCTTCATTTTTAACTTTTTTACGACACAAAAAATGCTCGAGATGAGAGTAGAGTGTTTGGTCTGGATGTTAAAAATTTGAAGGATGAACGTTAAAAAAATGAAGGGAATGCCGCCGATTATTCTTGCTTTACTCGCCAGTTCATTGGTCCTGACCATTGGGCGTGGTATTACGCTACCCTTCATTACCATCTATCTCACCGAGCATTACCATCTGCTGCCCAAAAGCGTCGGCGTGATAATGGGGGCTAGTCTGGCCCTGGGCATCCTCAGCAGCCTGTACGGCGGCTATCTGGTGGATAAATTTAACCATCGAACGCTGATCGCCGCCTCGATAAGCTTCTTCTCACTCAGCTTTTTCCTGCTGCCGGTCCTGCCCTCTATCACTGGCGTGCTAGTGGTACTGGCGCTGCTCAACTCCTCCTATGCGCTGCTGAGCATCACCCTAAAAGCCTGTATTGCCAGCTGGTTACCCGTGGATAAGCGTGTGAAAGCCTTTTCAATGAACTACACGCTGATTAACGTCGGCTGGGCGGTCGGCTCTTCCCTTGGCGTATGGCTGGCAGGTTTTAGCCCAATGCTGCCGTTTTTGATCTCCGGCGGATTGGCACTGGTCACGGTGATCACCCTGAGCTGGGGCATTCGCAATATCCCCAATCGCCCGGCACAGGCGGAAATCGAACAGAAGCCGCTACCGAAGCCGAACTTGCGCCAAACCCTGAGCATTTTGGCCCACGACCGCCGCCTGATTTACTTCACCCTTGGCAGCACGCTGGGTTCGATCGTCTTCGGCCAGTTCACCGGCTACCTCTCGCAATACCTGATTTTGACCTCCGACGCCGTGTTCGCCTACAAGGTGATCGGTGCGGTGATGATCACTAACGCCCTGATTGTGATTGTTTTTCAGTATGCCCTTAGCAGCCGCATGCGCCAGGCCACCCTGCTCAGATGGCTGTTCCTCGGCACAGTATTTTTCATGATTGGACTGGCAGGCTTTATGCTGGCTGGGTCGTCGGTACTGATTTGGGTGATTGCGATGGCGATTTTCAGCTTCGGCGAGCTAATCGTCATTCCGGCGGAATATATGTTCATCGACTTTATTGCGCCGGACAATATGAAAGGCAGCTATTACGGCATGCAAAACCTGAGCAACCTCGGCGGGGCCATCAACCCCGTCCTCTGTGGTTTCCTGCTCAGTTACGCAGCCCCGCCGGTGATGTTTATCGTCCTCATCGCCTCCGCCGCCGCCGGCCTGCTGTTCTTCTGGCTGGGGCATAGATTGGCGGTGCGGGAGGCGGTTTAATAAAGTCTCGCCGCCGCAGATTAAAGAAACAATCTTTTGATTTTATTGTTTTTTCAAGATCAAAAAAAGGCCCAGAAATAACTCCGGGCCTTCCATCCATTACTCCTCCTTCAACCCACGATTTATCAGCATTGGCTCAATGGATGGAGCCTTGCCGCGCCAGGTTTCATAGAGCTTTTCGAGGTCTTCGCTGTTGCCGCGAGACAGGATTTGGTCACGGAACTTCTGTCCGTTTTCGCGGGTCAGCCCGCCCTGCTCTTCGATACCCGCGAAGGCATCATCGGCCAGCATTTCGGTCCACAGATAGGCGTAATAACCGGCGGCGTAGCCATTGCCCCAGATGTGTTGGAAGTAGCTGGAACGGTAGCGCGGCGGCACATAGGCTAGATCGATATTGTCTTTTTTCAGCGAAGCCGCTTCGAATTTATCCACGTCCTGCTCTGGCTCACTGGCGCTCAGGCTGTGCCAGTGCATATCGAGCAGCGCAGCGGCCAACAACTCGGTCATCTCATAGCCTTTATTGAACTTGCTGGCTTTCTCGATTTTGTCGCGCAGCGCCTGCGGCATGGCCTCGCCGGTTTGGTAATTCTTGGCGAAGTGAGAGAAGACTTTCGGATCACTCGCCCAGTGCTCGTTGAACTGGGATGGGAATTCAACGAAGTCACGCGGGGTCGCGGTTCCGGAGAGACTTGGATACTGCTGGTCGGCGAACAGGCCGTGCAGCGCGTGGCCGAACTCGTGGAACATGGTGATCACGTCGTCCCATGACAGCAGCGCGGGCTTGCCCTCTGCCGGTTTTTGGAAGTTGGCGACGTTATAGATCACCGGCTTGGTGCCAAACAGGTTGGACTGATCGACGAAATTGCTCATCCACGCACCACCGCCTTTGTTATCGCGCTGGTAATAATCGGCGTAGAACAGCGCCATGGATTGGCCATCTTTGTCGAACACCTCGAACACCCGCACGTCAGGGTTATAAACCGGCAGGTCATGGCGCTCTTTGAAAGTCACCCCGTAGAGCAGGTTGGCAGCATAAAACACGCCGTTTTCCAGCACATTGTTCAGCTCGAAATAGGGTTTGATCTGCGCGTCGTCGAGGTCATATTTCTCTTTGCGCACCTGCTCGGAATAGTGCTGCCAGTCCCATGCCGCCAGCTTGAAGCCGCCTTTTTGCTTATCAATTAGCGCCTGAATGTCCTGTGCTTCTCGTTCAGCGCGAGCAGTAGCGGCTGGAACAATTTTATGCATGAAGTCGAGCGCGGCCTGCGGCGTTTTCGCCATCTGGTTTTGCAATTTCCATGCAGCATAAGAAGGGAAACCCAGGATCTGCGCCTGCTCGGCGCGGACCTTCGCCAGCTTGGAAATCAGCTGGCGCGTGTCGTTAGCATCGCCGTGTTCAGCACGATTAATCGACGCCTCATACAGGGCTTTGCGCATGTCACGGTCTTCCAGTGGCTGAAGCAACGGCTGCTGGGTGGTGTTCTGCAACACCAGCAACCACGCGTCGGTCAGCTTGCGGTCTTTTGCCGCCTGAGACGCGGCGGAAAGCTCGGCTTCACTCAGACCAGCCAGCTGTTTTTGGTCTTTCACCGTCAGCCCGCCCGCCTTGCTGGCCGCCAGCAGCTTATTGGTGAATTGAGTGCTGAGCGTCGCCGCCTGCTGATTCAGGGCTTTGAGTTTTTCTTTGTCGGCATCAGACAGGTTGGCACCCGCCAGCTCGAAATCTTTATAAGTGACTTCAATCAGACGCTGGGATTCAGCATCTAATTTTAAGGAGTTACGCTGCTCATAAACCGTTTTCAGGCGATCAAACAGCTTGCTGTTGAGATGAATGCTGTCGGACATGGCGGCCAGTTTTGGCGAAGTGTCTTCGTCAATTTTCTGCAAACCGTCAGTGGTGTTCGACGAGGTCATCGCATCAAACACGCTCAACACGCGAGTCAGCAGCACGCCGGACTTCTCCAGCGCCACGTAGGTATTCTCAAAGGTTGGCGCAGCCGAGTCGTTGGCGATTTTATCGACCTCAGCCAGCTTCTGCTTAATACCTTCGGCAATCGCCGGGGCGTAATCACTCTCTTTATATTTGTCGAACTGCGGAGCCTGATAAATCAACGGGCTGCGTTCAAAGAAAGGGTTTACCGTTTGTTCGGGACTGTTCATGACATTTTCCTGCTTTGAGGTCGCCGTGGAAGGGGTCTCCGCCACTGCCACGTACGAGCTGCATGCCAAACTGATAGCCAAAAAGAGGTTTGAAAGACGCATTGAAGGATTCCTTTGCCTAATTTCCGTTAAGTCCTTGAGCATAGTAACAGCTCGCTGGATCAGCAAAATCGTGATGAGATTATTGTGAATTCTGCTGTTCATAGGTTATAACACCTGTAAATAATTACAGGTAACTCTCATGATAAAAAATCAGATCTTCATTCAGAAACGCATCAGCCAGTTGCAATTCACCGGTGAAATTTTAGAGGATTGCCGCTTTCTGCAATGCCGTTTTGACGGCGCAGATCTGAGCGACACCGCCTTCCTCAATTGCAGCTTTTATGATGATGAGAACCAGAAAGGCTGCTCTTTCCAGAACGCCCAAATGAAAGATGCCAGCTTTAAACACTGCGATTTGACCATGGCGGATTTCAAATATATTCAGGCGTTAGGCCTGGAAATGCGCGAATGCAAAGCGACCGGCGCAGACTTTGCCGGGGCTAATTTCATGAATATGATCACCCCTCGCAGCTGGTTTTGCAGCGCCTTTCTCACCAAAAACAACTTCAGCTACACCAATTTCAGCAAGGTGGTGCTGGAGAAATGCGAACTGTGGGAAAACCGCTGGAGCGGCGCCAATCTGCGCGGCGCAAACCTCAGTGGCTCCGACCTTTCCGGCGGCGAATTCACCGAATTCAACTGGAATGACATTAACGTCACCCACTGCGACCTGACCAACTCAGACCTCGGCGAACTCAACCTGCGCATGGTGGATCTCGACGGCGCGAAAATCGACGACTGGCAGCAAAGCCATTTGCTGGAGAAGCTCGGGGTGATTGTGATTCATTCTAAGTAGGGGGTGGGGGGAATGGTCAAGACAATGCATAAAGCTGGGTTAAGTACTCTTTTCCGTCCATCGCAGTTGTCAACTTACGGTTGACAACTGCCTCCTCAGACAACTCTTCCTTAGAGAATATGCTAATAGCACCGAAAAGTGCGTTTCCTCCCCCTCTGTCATCTGAACCCACAGCAGATATGCTATAACAGCCGTTCGCTGTGATAACGAAATTAACCTCATGAAAGATAATAGTATTTACTCGCCTCAAACGTCGATTCCTGAGAAGTCTCGGGTGCTCGGCTGGTCTGATTTATTCTCGCTGTGGTTCTCGCTCGGCATGGGTCTGATGGTGCTGCAGGCGGGCGCGATTCTGGCGCCGGGCCTTGGGCTGGCGGGTTCGCTGGCGGCCATTTTGCTTGGCAGCGCGGTGGGCGTGGCGCTATTGGCGCTGGTCGGCGTGATTGGCGGGCAGACCGGGCTGTCGTCGATGGCCTCGCTGCGGCTGACCCTCGGCAAGCGCGGCGTTGCCCTGCCGGTGCTGTTTAACCTGATACAGCTGGTCGGCTGGGGCGCGTTTGAAATCGTGGTGATGCGCGATGCAGCAAGCCTGCTGGCCCAGCGAGCTTGGGGAAGCGGCACGCCTTGGGCGAATTCGACCCTGTGGACCTTTATTTTTGGCGCGGTGGCGACACTGCTGGCGGCCAGCGGCCCTCTGGCATTTATTCGCGTAGTACTACGCCGCTGGGGTATCTGGCTGCTGATGGCAAGCTGCGCGTGGCTGACGGTTTATCTATTCCAGCACGCTGACCTCGCCGCCCTGTGGCACAAAGCCGGAGACGGTTCGATGCCGTTCGCGCTGGCCTGCGATATCGTGGTGTCGATGGCCTTTTCGTGGCTGCCGCTGGTGTCGGATTACACCCGCTTTGGCAAATCGGCGCGGCAGAACTTCTGGGGAACTGCCTGCGGGTATTTCCTTGGCAGCTGCTGGATGATGTCGCTCGGCGTGGCCTACACGCTGGCTTTCGTCACCAACTCGGCTGACGCCAATGCCCTTCTGCTGGCCCTTTCGGGCGTCGCCTTGGGCATTCCTCTATTGCTGATTTTGGTCGACGAACATGAAAATGCCTTCGCGGATATTCACTCGGCGGCCGTGTCTGCCGGCACCTCGCTGCCTATTAGCATAGGCAAACTGACGCTAGGCATTGGCCTGCTGTGCACGCTAATCGCCTGGAGCGTGCCGCTGACCCAGTATGAAAACTTCCTGCTGCTGATTGGCTCGGTGTTTGCGCCACTGTTTGGCGTGGTGTTGACCCATCACTTCATTTTGCGCCGCCACGCTCACCACGACCTGAATATGCGCTCGCTTGCAGCTTGGGTAATAGGTATCGCGGTGTATCACCTGATGGCGCATTTCCTGCCCGACGTCGGGGCTACGCTACCGTCACTGTTGGTTGCCGCACTGGTCTGCTGGGGGCTGGGGCGTAAAGCGTAAGCATAAAAAAACCGCCCCTAAAGGCGGTTTTCATGCATCAGAATAGAACGTAACTTACAGCGCGATATCGGCTGGTTGTTTCTGTTCTTTCTTCTCGGTATTGCCCTGTGGAGCCGGAGCAGCTTCTGCCGCCGGTGCCTGCTCAGCAGGTTGCGCTGCTGGCGTTGGGTTGTCGAGTTGCAGAACGCGGCTGGTGTAGCCCAATTCTTTCTCGGTCGCTTCCACGTTGCCGTTCAGTTTGGTGCCGTATGAAGGAATGATCTGCTTCAGTTTGGTCTGCCATTCTGGGGTAGCAACTTTATCTTTAAACACGGTTTCCATCAGGTGCAGCATGATTGGAGCCGCAGTTGATGCGCCCGGTGATGCGCCTAACAGCGCCGCGATGCTGCCATCTTTAGAGCTAACCACTTCGGTACCCAGACGCAGCACGCCGCCTTCTTTCGGGTCTTTCTTGATGATCTGAACACGTTGGCCCGCAGTCCACAGTCTCCAGTCTTCTTTCTTCGCGTCTGGGAAGTACTCTTTCAGCGCTTCGTAACGGTCGTTGTCGCTCAACATAACTTGGCTAATCAGGTATTTAACCAGATCGAAGTTGTTGATACCGACGTCAGTCATCGGGCCGATGTTAGAGAAGTTCACGGAACCGAACAGATCCCACAGAGAACCATTTTTCAGGAACTTGCTGGAGAAAGTCGCGAACGGTCCGAACAGCAGAACGCGTTTACCGTTGAAAACACGAGTATCCAAGTGTGGAACGGACATCGGAGGCGCGCCAACAGAGGCTTTGCCATACACTTTCGCCAAGTGACGGTTTACGATTTCTGGGTTTTCAGTCACCAGGAATTGGCCGCCAACCGGGAAGCCGCCGTAGTTGTCAGCTTCTGGAATACCGGATTTTTGCAGCAGGGTCAGAGACGCGCCGCCCGCACCGATAAACACGAATTTCGCCTTCACAACGCTCTCTTTGCCGTTGTTTTTCAAGTCAGCAACGGTCACGTTCCAGCTGTTGTCTGGGTTACGTTTGATATCGCGAACTTCGTGGCCAAGGCTCAGGGAGAAGTTTTGATTTTTTTGCAGCGATGCCACTAACTGGTGGGTGATTTCACCAAAGTTAACGTCAGTACCAATTGGAATGCGGGTCGCAGCAATTTTCTGATTAGGATCACGACCTTCCATGACCAGTGGGATCCACTCTTTAATTTTGGTTGGATCCTGAGAGTATTCCATGCCACGGAACAGGGTGCTTTTTTGCAGAGCCAAGTAGCGTTTGTGCAAGAAGTCGACGTTGGCGTCGCCCCATACAAAGCTCATGTGCGGCACGCTGTTGATGAATGAACGTGGGTTGTGCAGCACGCCATTCTCAACTTGATAAGACCAGAACTGGCGGGAAATCTGGAAACCTTCGTTGACTTCGACTGCCTTGGAGATATCGATTGAACCGTCGGCTTTTTCCGGCGTGTAGTTCATCTCAGCCAATGCCGAGTGGCCCGTACCGGCGTTGTTCCAGCCGTTAGAACTCTCTTCGGCAACGCCATCAAGACGCTCGACCATGTTGATCGACCAGTCTGGCTCAAGTTCCTGGAGGTAAGTACCCAGAGTGGCACTCATGATTCCTCCGCCGATCAGTAACACATCGACGGATTTTTCTTCTTCTGCTGCAAACGCGCGCGGGGTTAGCGCCATAGCGTTAAGGCAGAGGATCATGACGAGTAACTTTCTCATGACGTCTGTATCTCTTAAGTTTAGTTTTGTCTTTCAGGTGAAAAATGCCCAGATTTCATTGTAGTTGGTGAAATCAATAACCTGATGCGTACAGAGATAAGCGATTATCCCTGACAGAATGAAAGGGTTTTATTTACTGCGGAATGTGTTAACAAATTAAACACACATTGTTGTTGCTAGATATTCCAAATATCGACCTTTCGCAACCAATGTAACATTAACGCTACGTCAGCTAAAAATAACTTTAATTATTAAACTAATTCAGCAAAGTAGTTTTGCAGGTAAATTAGTTATATATCGTCGATTAAGAATTCGCTTGTGAACACTCCTCACGAGGGTGAGAAGGGTTCACTTCATCTTTAGTTAAAGGAGATTCCTCGCCCCGCAAGATCTGCCTCGGTTAGAATCGCGTCGTCGAAGACAAAATTGATCTCCCGATAAGCCTCGTGGGTCAGATAATAACTGACCGTCACCAGATCATCACCGCCGTAGGCTCTGACTAATAAATGGCCATCCTGGGATGAGAACTTCGCGTCATTAGCCTTCGCGCCTTCAAAACGCAGGGTGTTTTTAGCGCTCTCTTCTGGCCGGGCATATTCATAAACAATGTCCTGCCCATGCCCGCGCTGGAATATATAGATATCGGCATTGTCACCGCCGTGCAGCTCGTCATTACCGGCGCCGCCATCGAGCAGGTCGCAGCCCGCTTCGCCGTATAGCCTTTCGTCACCACTATCGGCTATTAATAAATCAGATTTACTGGTACCTGCTAATAAATGGGATTGCTCATCACCGAAGATATAATTTACTTCTGAAAAGAAGTCCAAGTCTCGTCGAAATGCTACATCATCTAACAAATTTTTATCCCGATAGATATCAATATATCTACGCAACCTTTTAATTAATGGCAATATATGAGCAGATGTACAATCCAGAGAAATTAAATCAATAAGATCAAATGTAGTATTATTCGGATTACTAGAAAAATTTCGATCAAATAATGCCAGTGTTCCTTGCAAGTCAAGTTTAACATTATCATCGCCAATCACAATTTTCACACTTTTTAAGTAAGGCTTCATGCGAGTTTGCACCAACAATGACTTATAAATAAAAAATGCCAACCCATCATAGGTAGCGAGCGTTTTTTGACATAACGACTTTACATCCTCTTCCGAGGTGTAATACAAATTGCTCCCCGACATACCTGAAAATGAATTAATAATGGCAATCAGAGGCTTGAGCTGATTCATTTGGTCAGTTATTTCTGAGGATATTTCTATTGTATCGGGCCGTAAAAAAGCATCCATAGATGTCAAACCAACCCCACTTCCCTCTGAATCAGTTTGTTGGAACGCAGGCAGTATCTCATTTTTATCATTGAATTTAGGGTCTGTTTTTGCCCAAGCGAGAATTAAGGCAGGAAGAAGCTCTCGTTGCTGATTTTTAGTATTGGCACGCGAATATTCAGCCACGATCTGATTTAACTCTGTCGATAATAAAGCAGCTTCGCGAAGATCTCTTAAATACCCCATACCCGCTATATTGATTACTTTTTTCTGCTCTGAAGTCAGTAAAATCACTTCAGTAAATAATCGGGATGCTGAATCAAAGCTAAAATTAACATCCCCCATTATACCGGTCGATTTATCAGCTTTTTCATAGCTACCTAAGGCAGCAAGCGTATTGCCACCATCAAGGTTAGTATTAACTTGTTGATGTTCCAAATTTAGTTGAGCAATCTGTAACTCAGTGAGGATAAATAACTCATCTGGCTGGCTGATACCATCTTGATTAAGATCCCGCCACACTTTTATTTTTTCAAAATGAGTATCATTTTTATTAATTACACCATCGTGATTACTGTCAAACTCTCTCAATGCACTATAACCATCAGCTAACCGGCTACCATTTTGTGATAGTCCCTGATCACCAAATAACTCGGAACCGTCATTGATCATGCCATCTTGATTCAGGTCGGAAACTAACAAGCCATCATCAGATTTAAGCCAGCCAGTACTGGTTCTGATTCCATCACCGTCGTGATCAAATAAGGCTCCAGCATAACCGTTAGTAGCTGTGGTTTCGATTCCGTCACCATCAAGGTCCAAACACAATGGATCATAGACATAGGTAAAGTATGTGCCATTACGGTTTTCACGCTTCCAGTCATTCAGTCTTTTGGCTAAATCATCAAACCCGAACAAACTGGCCAAAGGAGCAAAAAATGACTGGCCAGGATACATCCCAATCAATTCACCAAGATTAAGTTTGTCCCATAAGTAACTCATCAAAGCACCTCCAGCCACACCTGCGATAATAGGAATTAATCCTCCTATTATTGGGGCAGTAGCCCACGCCCCCATAAATAACACTCCTGCAACCATTCCCGCACCAAGCGCAGTGGCTGTCTTCATAATGTCATTTTGATCATCTTTTGCATAAGCGTTAGCGAGTTGAAGTAAGCTAAGAATAGACCCCGTATTTTTAAGGGTATTGTAGGCCGCATTTGCTGTAGCGCTAGATAGACCCTTTAAATTTGAGGTATATTTATTAATATTAGCATCGTTCTTTTTAATATCATTCAACGCGGAATTATATTTGGCCCTTTCATTTTCATATAAAGTCGACTCTACCCCTCCGTTTGAGGGTGAATACTTATTCATTTCGGCCTGATAGCGCGTTGCCTTCGCTGCATTTATCTCTCTATCAAGGATCTCCATATGAAGTTTTGATGCCATGCTACTTTTTGCACTTTCAAGATCGTTAGCACCATAATTATCTTTTATAAACTCATCAATACTGGACTTAATAGTTCCTGTATATAAAGTAGTGCTGTCTGTTGCTATAGAATTGTCAACATACTCCCTGATAAGGGTGCCTATTTCGGCCAAATCATTTTTTTGCTTTTCACTAAATATCATTATTTTACATCCTTATAAAATTGAAATTAATGTTACTGTTAAAAGACATACAAACAAATACGGTGCATGACTCTTTGGAAATCAACCATCTCATTATTAATCCACAACCAATATATAATAAAACCCTCTCCTAAATATTTAACCCCTGATTACAACACATCAAACTTAAGTCCATATGATTACTCTGCTTTGTTAACAAAATCGGGAAGAGTAAAGAATGGGGCCATAAAAGAAATAACTCCAATTTGTAACATGCTAAACATTAGAGTATGTAGGAAATAATTATTATCATCAGATATAAAAAGTGAAGAAAAACAACGATAACCGCATGTGATATCTTCAGAAAGTGCAAGGTAGAATCCTAATAATGAAAGCACCACAATAATAAAACAACATATGTTACGCTTTAGCATTTTAAATCTTATCTTAAATGAATAATTGACTTTTATAACAACCTTAGGTTTGTTATAAAAAAATACAGCAATTGACGATATGCTTATCAGAATAAAGCTATAATACAACAACCACATATTAGCATTCTGCGAAATGCGGCCGCTAAAGCCAAATCTCTCGAGTATATCCCTGTAAGTTGGTGAAAACCCCTCAAAATAATCGAATGCCATCGGATTAGATAAAATAAATGACAAACAAAGTCCAATAACCAAAGGGACTATAAAAAAGCACTTTGCTATTAATTTACCATTTTCATCTGAAATAATTACATTTAACTCACGAACAGATTTCTCATCGTTAAGGTCCATTAAATCCACTCTCCTTTCATTAAGAATGGCGGGAGAAAAAAACATTCAAATGCCATTTGGTTTGATAAAATAATAGATAAAAATACCACAGTGACTACAGGGATTTTAAAGAGATATCGATAAGAAAGTTTCTCATTCTTTTCTGCAAATGAAATATTCTGCCTTACACTTTGTTGCCTAGGGTCCAGCTTCTTATCATTGACATCCATGCCTTGCCCTCCCTGTTAACTGATAGCCATTCTCAATAAGCTATAACTAAAAACAAGGCGGCACCAACATTTTTTATAATTATTTATCCTCTAGCCATAATTATTAATATTGATATGGATTTAAAAGTTAACTTAAATTAAAACATTCACAATAGTTATAAATAATGATCTTATTTAGCACTCTCCCCGCTTAATATAACTCATTAAATTAACCACTAAGTTATTATGGGTTCCCCATAATACTAAAGAAAAATATAACATCTCACACTCAACTCAGCGCACTCAACAATATTTGTCCACGCAAGGCCATTTGGTCGGCAGGATTATGTCCAATTAACATGTAGTTAAAACCTTTGGCGCGCCAATAAATAACATTCATACCCCGGCGGATTTCACTTTGCTGGGAGGTGTCGCCGCGCTGGGATGAGCGAGTGATACACAGGGCCATCGGGCCGTGGGTGGCGTCGAGATAGGTGATCTGCGCGATATTGTACTGGTCATAATTGAGCAGGCGGGCATTTTTCAGCGTCGCCCCCTGTAGAGCGAGTCTATCGGGGGTCAGGGTGGTACCCAGCGAGGCATTCACTCGCTGCAATTCTTGTTGCTGCTGCTCTGGAGATTCATGGATATCAGCCAGCGTGTCGGCGGAATAGAGCGACATATATTCTGCGACCAGATTGCGCCAGCCGAGATCTTGCTGAGGCTCGGCAAAAGGCACGGCGTAGCGCCCGACGGCAATCCCTACTGCAAGGAAACTCACCGCGGCGGCCAGCAGGTGGCGACGACTAACGCCCTGTTTATTCGCAACTTTTGGCGCACTAACGGGATCTGGAATGGCATCCAGCCGGGCCTGCAAGCTGGCAATTGGCGCTTCGGACAGCAAAGGCTCATAGGCTTCATGGAAAGGCAGATTGCTGTAAGAGAGCTGATTGAGGCGATCGGCCAAAACTTCGTCACTCTGTAATCGCTGAGCAACCTGTTCGCGCTGGGCTTCGCTCAGTTGATTGTCGAGCCAGGCCACCAGCACTTCATCAGGGAAAGGGATCGGCAGACGTTCTTGCGTCATTTTTTCTCTCCCTGTTGTGGTTGGAAAGGCGTCACGGCGGATTTCGCCAAGGTTTGTCTGGCGGTTGCCAGCCGACTCATGATGGTTCCCACCGGCACAGCCAGCGTATTGGCGGCCTCTTGATAGGTAAAACCTTCGACATACACCAGAAAAACCGCGTTTCTCTGGGCTTCGGGTAAGCCGCCGACCTGCTGCATCACCTGCAATTGCCAGCGGCGGCTTTCAAAATCACCGGACTCACTTGAGGTGCTCACGTCATCAATATCCACAAATCCCTGTCCCTGACGAACTTGCTGCGCCCTAAGCTCGTTGATCCAAATCGAATGCAAAATCGAAAATAACCAGCGATCGATGCGCGTCCCCTCTTCGAACTGCGCGCTGCGCTCAAGCGCCCGCACGCAGGTCGATTGCACTAAATCATCAGCCACATCGCGTTTTCGCGACAACACCATGCCGTAACGCCAAAGACGCGCCAGACAGAGGCTTAATTCATGCCGGATCTCGGTGGATGTGATTTTTCACTACCTCGTGGTCAATCGATTTTATGATTCCGGGTGGCCCTCGATCGCGGCATTCAGGTCGCGATACTCTTCACAGCCGGTGCCGCAAATCCCTTTAATCGTGGCGAGCTGCGCCTTAGCCAAGTCCGGACGGCCTTTGATCATGTACGCTTCGCCAAGGTATTCACGCACTTTGGCGTAATGCCCGTCGAGCGCGATGGAACGCTGATAATAGCCGATCCCTTCATCCGTGCGCCCCAATTTACGCGTGGCATAGCCGCGATAATTCCAGGCTTCGCGGGTGTTGGGCTGTTGCAGCGTATCGAGCAAATTTAAGGCTTCCTGGAAGCGACCGGTTTTTGCCAGATGATAAGCATATTGGGTCTTATCCTGATCGGAAATCTTACTGCCTTTTTCTACCATACAGCTTTTGGTTTTACTGTCATAAACCTGACCTTTCGGGCAGTCCGGCGTTTTCTCCGAGTCATCGCCCATGGCGTGGGCCGCGATTGAGAACATCGACAGGCCCGCGCACAGGCACAGGGCGGAGAGCGTGGTGAGATTATTATTTTTTTTCATTGTAGGGTCCTGAGTAGCAAGGTGTTGGCTTTGTTTCTTATGAGCGGCCGTGGCTGCCCGGTAGCATGCGACGCAGCGTGCCGTCGCGTAAGACGTAATGGTGGAATAGCGCCGCCAGAGCATGCACCCCGGCCACAATAATCAGTGCCCACGCCACGTTGTTATGCAGCATGCCGAAGGTGCGCGGCATCACGCTGTCGAAATCGAAAACGTCGGGGATCGGGAATAAACCGAAGAAGTAGAACGGCTCGGCCTGCGCCCAGCGGAATAAAAAGCCGAGCACTATTTGCGAAATCAGCAGCAGATAGAGCACCAGATGGGTCAGGTGCGACGCGGCTTTCATCGCCGTCGGCATGGCAATAGGTTCCTGCTTGCTGCGGCCGGTGCTCACGGTGAATAAGCGCCACAGCAAACGTCCGATAATGATCACCGCCAGCAGGATGCCCACGGAGATATGCACGGATTGCAGCCCTTTGCGCAGCGGGGTGCCGCGATCCAGCAATTCCCAAATATGCGCGCTGGCAAACATGAAGATAACAATGAGCGCGGTGGCCCAGTGCAGAGTGATCGTCAGGCCGTCATAGCGACGGCGCAGCGTTGGAGCTGAAGTGTTTTGCATAAAGAAAGGCCCATAAGTGTCCGATTTGTCAGTAAACACTTGAGTGGTGATTTTTATTCGATGGTTTTAGAAATTTTTTTCGATTTTTGTATTGGCGGCGATTTCGCAATAAAGAGAAAAAAGCATCAAGCTTCCATCAGGCCTGCCGATAACCGTTATGCACATCCTTTAAGTCAAATTAAAACCATTACAATCATAAAAACTGTCAGGTGGGGTATCGCTGGTGAACGAAGCATCTAAAGAGCAGTTTGTCCGTCGCAATAAGTTGGGTATTTTGGCCGTCCTGCGTGATTTGAAGAAGAACAACACGCTGGTCATGGTGTCCCACGGGCGCGGGCAATTTATCAGCAAAATTCTGGACGTTTTGCCGGATACCAACCAATTGCTGTTTGATCTGGGCAGTGGTGATTACGACAACCAGCTGGCAAAAGAGGCGCAAACCCTGAATTTCGTGGCGGAACCGGCAGGAGCGAAAGTCGAGTTCACCTCGGGACAGGCGCAGGAAATCAGCTGGCAAAATCTGCCGACCTTTAGCTGCGAAATCCCGCCGGAGCTCTATTTCATTCAGCGCCGCGAGTATTTCCGCGTCAATATTCCGCTGCAACCGACTTATGTCTGTCGCGGCAAATTCCCCGACACCAGTGATTTCAGCTTTCGCCTGAAAGATATCTCGCTGGGAGGCATCGGCCTGCACGTCGACAAAGTGATGCCACTGGCGATTGAAGCTGGCACGGTGATTAAAGACTCTCTGGTGGAATTAGCCGAGTTTGGCTCTTTCAAACTGGATTTGGAGTTTATCAGCGCGATGGACCGGCAAACGGTAAGCAGTAAAGGAGAAACGGTCACCAGCCAGCGGCTCAGTTTCCGTTTTCCTTATTTATCCCCCGCGCAGGAGCGCGACCTGCAACGGGCGATATTTGAGCTGGAAAAGCAGCAGCATCAGAAAGCGAAACGCTTCCGCGATTAATGACTCAATCAGTCTTATAAGAACATGCCGCCCGATGCTTCCACGCGTTGGGCGTTCATCCAGCCACCCGCGTCACTGAGCATCAGCGCCACCATGTGGCCGATATCATCCGGCAGGCCGACGCGCCCCAGCGCGGTGTTGGATGCCACAAATTTATTCACGTCAGGATTATCTCGTACTATACCGCCGCTGAAGTCAGTGGCAATCGCTCCCGGAGCCAAAACGTTGGCCGTTATCCCACGTGCGCCCAGCTCTTTAGCCTGATAACGCGTCAAGACCTCAATACCGCCTTTCATCATGGCGTAGGCTGAAGAACCCGGCAGAGCAAAACGCGCTAGCCCACTGGAAATATTCAATATACGGCCACCATCAGCCATCAAAGGCAGCAGTTTTTGCGTCAGGAAAAACGGCCCTTTAAGATGAATATTCATCATTAAATCAAACTGTTCTTCGGTTGTTTCACTGAACAGAGAATGGTTGCCAACGCCTGCGTTATTCACCAGAAAATCAAAGCTTTCGCGCTGCCAGGTATCCGCCAGCAGGGTCTTCACCTGCGCGGCAAACGCGATAAAAGATGTGCTGTCGCCGACATCCAGCTGCAACGCCGCGGCTTTGCCTCCTTTGGCCTGCACGGCGCGGACAATGCTGTCGGCTTCTTCACGCTGGCTGTGATAAGTCAAAATCACATCCACGCCCTGATCTGCCAGTTTTTCTACTGCATTCTTGCCCAAACCACGGCTTGCGCCGGTAACGATCGCGATTTTATTGCTCATAGTAGACTCCGCAGTGAATATCGTGGGTACACGTTGTATGAAATAGAGTCTATTGGCAGAATGGATAACGATAAACAAGGGTAAATGAGTTTCACTGTTCCATATAAAACAACAATGGATGGAAATGTGGATAAAATTCAATCGATGCAGGTGTTTGTTCGCGTCGCAGAGCTGAACAGTTTTACTCGCGCCGCCGAAAGTTTGAGTCTTCCCAAGGCCAGCGTCTCGCGGCTAATTCAGCAATTGGAAAGCCAACTTGCCGTGCGCCTGCTGCATCGCTCCACCCGCCGGGTGCAACTGACGCAGGACGGTCAGGTCTATTACGACCGCTGCAAAGAGCTGCTGGCCAGCGTCGAGGAGATGGAAACCCTGTTTCAGGCTAACCCTGCGACCATCAGCGGCCGCCTGCGGGTAGATATGTCGGTCGCCATGGCGCGCGATTTTGTGCTGCCAAAGCTGGGCGAATTCCTCAACCGCTACCCGGCCATCGAGATTGAACTCAGCAGCACCGACCACCGGGTTGATGTCATTCGCGAAGGTTTTGACTGCGTGATCCGCGTCGGCACGCTGAAGGATTCGGGGCTGATCGCTCGCCCGCTCGGGCAACTCAACATGATAAATTGCGCCAGCCCGGCTTATCTCCAACGCCACGGCACGCCGCTGCATCCGGACGATTTATCCCAGCACGCCATGGTGCATTACGAGCAGACGCTGGGCGCGCGGACTTCCAGCTTTGAATATTTAGAAGGCAAAACGCTGCGTTCTGTGAAGACCGGCGGCGCGGTGACGGTCAACAGCACCCAGACTTACTCCAGCGCCTGTCTGGCGGGTTTAGGCATTATTCAGGTGCCGCTGATGGGGATGCGCGAGTACCTTGAGACGGGCCAATTAGTCAAAATCTTGCCGCAGTACAACGCGCCGCCAATGCCTATCTCACTGGTTTATCCCCATCGGCTGAATCTTTCCAGGCGAGCCAAAGTGTTCATGGATTGGCTGACCGAAATCACCCATGCCCATCTCAAATAGGGCCGGCCTCTTGAGCAGTGGCTGAGCAATCAGCCATTGGCCCGGCAGCGGGCGCGATTGAGCAGCTATACTAAACTGATGGAAAATCTCAAAAATAAGGACTCCGTGGATTAATGCCAACCACCAATAAACCAGAAACGCTCGAACAGGAAGACGCTAAGCCACTGATTAATATCAAAACCGGCAATCACGCTGTGGACAAAAATATTACCCGGGCTTCGAAGCTGGTGACGCGCATCCAGTCATGGGGCTGGGTCGCCCATTTGCTGCGGGCCACGGAGCGATTCAACGATCGCCTCGGCAGCCAGTTCGGCGCGGCTATTACCTATTTCTCCTTTTTGTCGCTGATCCCGATTTTGATGGTGTCCTTTGCCGCCGTGGGTTTCATTCTGGCCTCCAACCCCGACCTGCTGGCGCGACTGATTGGCAAAATCGTCAACAGCATCAGCGATCCCAACCTTGCCAGCACGCTGAAAAACACCGTCAACACGGCAATTCAGCAGCGCACGGCGGTGGGGCTATCCGGTTTGCTGATTGCACTTTATTCCGGGATTAGCTGGATGGGGAATCTGCGCGAAGCGATCCGCGCCCAGTCCCGCGACGTGTGGGAGCGCAATCCGCAGGATAAAGAGGTGATTTACAAGCGCTATATTCGCGACTTCATCTCGCTGACCGGCCTGGTGCTGGCGCTGATCATCACACTGTCGCTAACCTCGATTGCCGGTTCGGCGCAGAAATCGATTGTTGATGCTTTAGGCCTTGGCGGCATTGAGTGGCTTCGCCCGGTGATGACCTCGGTCACGCTGGTGATTTCCATTGCGGCTAACTATTTATTGTTCCTGTGGATATTTTGGATGCTGCCGCGCCACAAGCCGCGTAAAAAAGCCCTGCTGCGCGGCACTTTGCTGGCAGCTATCGGCTTTGAAGTGATCAAGTTCGTCATGACCATGACCTTGCCACGGCTGGCAAGCTCGCCCTCCGGCGCGGCTTTCGGCTCGGTTATCGGCCTGATGGCCTTCTTCTACTTCTTCGCCCGGCTAACGCTGTTTGTCGCCGCCTGGATCGCCACCGCGCAATACAAAGGGGATAAGGAAATCGAGCAGCCTGAGACTCATAACGCCGCTCAATAAGTGCCCTGATTTATATCGTGCCAGACAATATTCGTTGTCTGGCATTTTATTTGGCCATTTACCAGTGAGTTGTTCTAACCTTTATCCATTTATTGAACAGATAAACCTGATATCACTTCAGATGGAAAACATTCCCCCATTTGGTGCAATTGCGCCGTTCTCCCTCCGCCCTCTGGCGTTGAAAACGTCACATTCCCTGCTTAATATGCCTTTAGCAAACATTTCTTTACATAACATCCATCCTTTCAATCACAATAAGAATCATCGCTTATGCAAGCCTCAGTCACACCAGAATTAGCAGCTGACGCCCACCTGGTCAGCCAAAACTCCCGCGGCAAAGTCATCGTTGCGTCGCTGATCGGCACGGCCATCGAATTTTTCGACTTCTATATCTACGCCACGGCGGCGGTGATCGTTTTCCCGCATATCTTCTTCCCGCAGGGTGACCCAACGGCGGCAACGCTACAGTCTCTGGCGACCTTCGCCATTGCCTTTATCGCTCGCCCAATTGGCTCGGCGCTGTTCGGCCACTTCGGCGACCGCGTTGGCCGTAAAGCCACGCTGGTTGCCTCGCTGCTCACCATGGGGATTTCAACCGTGGTGATCGGCCTGCTGCCAACCTACGCCAGCATCGGCGTTTTCGCTCCTCTGCTGCTGGCACTGGCGCGTTTTGGTCAGGGCCTGGGTCTGGGTGGTGAATGGGGCGGCGCGGCGCTGCTGGCGACAGAGAATGCGCCAGCCAAGAAGCGCGCGCTTTACGGCTCTTTCCCGCAGCTTGGCGCGCCGATTGGCTTCTTCTTCGCCAACGGCATGTTCCTGCTGCTGTCGTGGTTACTGACTGAACAGCAATTTATCGACTGGGGTTGGCGCGTGCCTTTCCTGCTCTCCGCCGTGCTGGTACTGATTGGCCTGTATGTCCGCGTTTCTCTGCATGAAACGCCGGTGTTCGCTAAAATTGCTAAGGCCGGAAAACAGGTTCGCATCCCTATCGGCACCCTGTTTAGCAAGCACCTGAAAGCCACCGTACTGGGCATGTTCATCATGGTGGCGACTTACACCCTGTTTTACATTATGACTGTCTATTCATTGAGTTACGGCACGCAGCCGAAGCCGCTGGGCTTGGGCATTACCCGTAATGACTTCCTGCTGATGCTGATGATTGGCGTGGTTGGTTTTGGCGTGATGGTGCCGATTGCCGGCCAGCTGGCGGACTCCTTTGGCCGTCGCAGAACCATGATTTGCATTACTCTGCTGATGATTGTCTTTGCCCTGCTGTTCCCTTCCCTGCTGGGTTCGGGTTCACAGACGCTGGTAATGATTTTCCTGCTGTGCGGCTTTGTGATGATGGGGCTGACCTTCGGCCCGATGGGCGCCCTGCTGCCAGAACTCTTCCCGACCGAAGTTCGCTATACCGGCGCGTCATTCTCTTATAATGTGGCATCGATTCTTGGTGCATCGGTTGCGCCTTACATCGCGACCTGGCTGGCAACCCGCTACGGCCTGTTCTATGTCGGCGTCTATTTGGCTTCCATGGCGCTGATCACCCTGATCGCGCTGCTGCTGTCGAAAGAGACTCGCGACCAGTCACTCTGATTGATTCCCCCGCATCACTCGGTGCGGGGATTTTCTAAGGACTTATCCCTCATGCGTTTGACTCGCCGTTCCCTCATTCCGCTGGTGATTTTGGCCGTCATTATCGCCGCCGGTTTATGGTTTTTCCTGCCCAATAAATCCAACCCAAATGCCCTGTGGAACATCATTAGCCAGAAGTGTGTGCCCAACCAGCGCGCCAACGGGCAGCCCGCTCCCTGCTCTCAGGTAGATGAAAAGCAAGGCTTTGTGGTGATGAAGGACAGAAACGGCCCGCTGCAATTCCTGCTGATGCCGACGGCTAAAGTCACCGGCATGGAAAGCCCGGCGCTGCTGGAAGACGCCACGCCGAACTACTTCAGCCAGGCGTGGGAAGCGCGGCACTATATGGCGGATAAATACGGTAAACCTATTGATGACAGCAATGTCTCGCTCGCCATTAACTCGCAGTATGGCCGCACCCAAAACCAGCTGCATATCCATATCTCCTGCCTGCTGCCAGAGGTGAAAAACACGCTGGTGAAAGACGCCGGGCAGATAGGTTATCGCTGGCAAGAGCTGCCGGATCAGCTGATTGGCCACACCTACTTAGTGCGCAAAGTCGCGCCTGCCGAGTTGAATCAAAAAGGAGCTTTCCGCCTGCTGGCCGAGGGTGTTCCGGAAGCCCGCGAGAAGATGGGGCATTTCGGTATGGCGATGGTGAGCCTGTCTGGCGGGGATTTCCTGCTGCTGGCGAACCAGCGTAACCTGCTCAAAATGAACAACGCCTCGACCGAAGAGATTCAGGACCACGATTGCGCAGTCCTGAATCCGGTGCCGAAGTCTTGATCACGTCAGATAAACAGAGCGGGTGAGATTTCAAACCGTTTTGCCAGTTTATCAATGTGGTCAACGGTGAGCTGACGTTGACCACTCAGGATACGAGAGACGAGGGATTTGCCTCCAATCTCGTCCTGAAAATCGGTCTGTTTCAGACCATATTGCTCCATTAACGTCGCCAACACGGCAACCCCGCTCGGCAGCGCTTCAATCTCAGCCCGGAAGGCAACCACCTCTGGCAGACTATTTTCATATTCGCGGATTTTATTGCTGACAATATCCAACAGCGGGCTGTGTGGGTTATTCATCAATAAATACTCCACCAGCTCCAACGCTTCTCGATAGTCCTTTTCGCTGGCGTGCTGCCCGAGCAAAGGTACCGCGTTAACCAATTCTTCAGTCGCTTTGATGGCGTCGCTAATCATTTCTTTTTACCTCGATGTAAATGGGTAAAGCAATCCGTGGCATTTGTAGATCACAACGAGCCATAAAATAAACAATTTGCATGATTTTTGCACTGATTAAACCCTCTCCTATAAGAGAGGGTTTAGAAGGGCATGCCAGTGTTGCTGTTACTTCTCTTTCATCTTCTGCAAGATTGGGCCGCACTGGTTTTGCTCATTATCACTTGGGGAAATCAGCGCCAGCAGGGCGGCGGCTGGGGCAACGACCGCGCCGAGGGCGACGGCGGCGGCACCGCGAGCAATCAGCGGGCCGGGTTTCACACCGGCATCCGGGCTTTTATAGGTACCGCGCACGTAGAGCGGCGAGCGCAGGGTCAGCACGCGAACTCCCTTACTCTCAGGATCGATGGTTAAATCGAGACGCTCGGTTGCCATGTTGGTGGTGCCGGTAATGTTGATCACCGCATTTTCCGTGTCGAAGACGAACAGCCGTGGCGAAACCAAACCATTTTTGATATTCACATTGGCCGCCGCGCAGTTGATAGCCACTTCGTCATCGCCGAAGATTTTACCCACTACGTAGTTACCGACGTTCAGGCCGACGATCTCCATCAGGCTGCGGCTGATGACCCCGTCATTGATCAATAGCTTCATGTCGCCGTTACTGCTGCCCAGCAGCGCGGCTACCGAGTTGCCGGTGCCCGACAAAGTAGCATCACCATTCAAATCACCCAGACTGCGCTCCATCGACTGGACGTTCGGCAGCAGCTGTTTCAGCTTCAAGCCGCGCGCATGCATATCCACCCGGCCGCGCATTGGCGACTTGTCCCCCTCCAGTCGCACGGTGGAGTTGAGATTGCCGCCCGCCACGCCAAAGCGCAGCGGATCCATCAGGATAACGCCGTTGTTGAGTTTAAGATGGGTGCTCAGGTCGCTCAGCGGCAGCGACTTACCGTGTTCAATGCGTTTGGCGCTGAACTTCACGTCAGCATCCATCACGTCCCAACTCTTGGTATCAAACTTCTCAACCGGCAGCACTTTGTCTGAAGGCTGACGGGTTGTTTCGCCACGCTTGACCTTGTCTTTGTTGGAATCAGCACCAACCAGCGGCGCGAGGTCAGCAAAGCGCAGCTGCTTGGATTCCACACTGCCGCTCAGGCTAGGGCGAGGTTTACTGGCGCGATAGGTCAGCGAGCCGTGAATATCACTGTCACCAATCTGGCCATTGAAGTTCTGATAGCGATAAACCGCGCCATCTTTGTCGTGCAGCGTCGCGGTTAAATGGCCGTCGGTGGAATAGGAAGGAGTCTGCGGCAAGAGCACGCCCGTCAGGCCGTAGAGGTCGGATAGCGTCTGGCCGGAGAATTTAAGGCGCAAATCCAGAGCGCCAAGGTTCATCGGGTCGGTCAGTGTCCCGGCGACGGAAACGCGGGTGTTGCCCGAACGCACATCAGCCTGCAGCGGGAAGCGGGAGTCTGGATCTTTCAGCGCCAGCATGCCGCCGATTTTGCCGCTACCCGACAGTGGCTCGCCGTTGTACTTACCGTCCACTTTCCAGCCGAAAACGTAATCTGGCGTTTTGCCTTTATCCGCCGTCTTCTTGTCGCCCTTCTCGCCGACCACTTCGGTGAAAGGCAGCGGTTTGCCTAGGGGATCAATCACCGCGCGGAAATCCGCCTTGAGCGGCGCGTCTTTGTAATCAATCTGCCCACGGTCAAACACGATGTCATTAAGGGTGAAGGACCACGGCGAGGCGGGCTGGTCTTTATCTTTGGTGTCGCTGTTCGCCAGATTAAACGTCCAGTTATTTTTACCGTTGGCGAGGCGGATCAGCGAAGCATTCGGCTGTTTGAGCCAAATACGCGGAATAAGCACTTCTTTATGCAGCAGGGCCAGCGGCGCCAGACTGGCGTCTACGCGGGCCAGCGTGACCATTTGTGCATCTTTGGTGGCGCCCGGTACGTCTTCAGGATTTCCTAAGACAATATCTTCGGCATGCACGTGCGGCCAGGGCACCCAGGCCCGCCAACCTGCTTCATCTTTTTGACGCGACCAGTCGACGCCGAGGTTTCCGCGTATCGCAAAGCTGCGGTTTAATTCGGCAGAGACGTTCTGATTGATGGTGGGTTTCAGGCGATTCCAGTCAAACAGCGAGATGAAAATCACGATGGCAATCAATAAAATAACGATGATCCCCACCACCCAGCTAACCACTTTACCTGTGCGCGTCATTAGTCTATTCCTATCAGAGAGTTAACTGATTCATAGACCTAACCATAGTTGAGTTTGCCGCAGCTTGCATAATCGGCACGGGAGGGAAAAACGTGACAGAACGTGATTATTCTGGGAAATGTATAGGCAGTTTATCGAGTTGATCGAAGGTTTTCGGCCGCGATAAGTAGTATCCCTGAGCCGCCAGCGCATCAGATTCACGCACCATCGCCCACTCTTGCGCCGTCTCGACACCTTCGATAATCACCCCTTTACTGTAGCGATTCATCAGCGTGACAAGGGTGAAAAATAGCCTCGACCCCTCTTCACTCTGGCGCAGCAGAATAAACAGGTCGCGCGCGATTTTGATGTATTCGTAATGCCAGGTGGTAAAGGAAGAGAAGTTAGCGATGCCCTGACCGAAATCATCGAGCCACAGGCGGTCTGATTGCTCAATTTTGGAAAGTGGGATGCTCAGCGCGTGTTCAGCGCTTTCGACTAACTCGAAGCGCACGTAGGGCATGGTATTGATCTGCCGCTTCAGGGCGCTATCGGACTGCAAAGCCTCCAGCACTTGCCCATCAACGTTAATGGAAGCAAGCAGGCCGTGCTCGATAAACAGTTGCTGCCATTGCTGCAATAAATCGAGTTGTTCTTGAACGATTTGTACACGTTTGCCTATCGCAACGGCGACAAAGTACTCTTCTGGCGAGACAAATTTCTGTGGTGCCGACGGATGGAAAATCCCGGTAAGTAATTCAATACCCAGTAACTTTCCAGACGTGCGGTAAATGGGCTGAAAGCGATACACCCTCTGACATTGGCGCCAGTAGGACTGTGCCCTGACGCGTTCGATGACAGAAAATGTTGGCATCATCAGACCTAACATCATCTTCGTTATCATATTTTTATGCCGCCATACTTTCTGTTGCCAGAAATAAAAATCATCCAATCAGGTCACATGCGGCAACATGCTTTGCGTGGCTCTACGGACAGCCCGCCCCCCTGCTTCCACTTCGTAGTGATAACTATCGGCGTCGCCGGAGGAAACTTTAATCACCTTGCCCGCTACCGCGCGCAGCAGCACAAAATAGCCCGCTATCAGGCTAGACGTCTCCCCTCTCAGGCTCTACATTGATGACTTAACAACGCTTATAAATATGGAGAAAGCCATGCCTTACGTGAATATTAAAATTACCCGCGATGGTGCCACCGCTGAGCAAAAAAAGGCGCTAATTGAAGGCGTTACCCAATTATTGGTGGATACCCTCGATAAAAACCCAGCCACCACCACGGTCATCATCGACGAGATCGACACTGACAACTGGGGCATTGGCGGGCAGAGCGTGACCGAGCGTCGCAACGCAGCCAAATAAGCTTCACTTCTCGTCACCAAGATAACGGCGAAAGCTCTCCGGCTTTCGCTTTTTTAATGGCTATTTTTCACTTCTTCGAGACGCCTCGAAAAAAAGTAAAACTGCGTTTTAATAGTATTGACTGCCCCCTCGTCAGCGAAGAGACTACGTGCATGATTTCGCCAGCTTGATTGCGCCAAACAGTCGCTTCCATCTCTTAAGACAAGGCCCGTTTCAATGACCAGAAAAATTGCCGTTATCGGCGAGTGCATGATTGAACTGTCTCAGAAAGGCTCCTCCCTGCATCGCGGCTTTGGCGGCGACACGCTCAACACCTCGGTTTATATCGCCCGCCAGGTTCCCGCAGACGCGCTGGAAGTGCAGTACGTCACGGCATTGGGCACGGACAGTTTCAGCAATGAGATGCTGTCAGCATGGCAGCAGGAAGGGGTGAAAACTGATTTGACCCAGCGTCTCGATAACAAACTACCGGGTTTATATGTGATTGAAACTGATGAAACGGGCGAGCGTACCTTCTATTACTGGCGTAATGACGCCGCCGCGCGTTACTGGCTCGACAGCCCGAAGTCCGCCGAGATCTGTCAGCAACTGGCTGAATTTGATTACATTTACCTCAGCGGCATCAGCCTCGCTATTCTTAACGATAAAAGCCGCGAGCGACTGATGACTTTATTGCAAGCTTGCCGCTCACGCGGCGGCAAAGTCATTTTCGATAACAATTACCGCCCACGCCTGTGGGCCAGCAAAGAGCAAACCCAGTCAGCTTATAACGCGATGCTCTCTTGCACCGACATCGCCTTCCTGACGCTGGATGACGAAGACATGCTGTGGGGCGCGAAGCCGTATGACGAAGTTATCGCCCGCACTCACGCGCTCGGCGTCAGCGAAGTGGTGATCAAGCGCGGCGCAGAGAGCTGCATCGTCTCCGCCTCCGACGGCAAGCTGTATGACGTGCCGGCGGTGAAGCTGCCAAAAGAGAAAGTCATCGACACCACCGCCGCCGGAGACTCCTTCAGCGCCGGCTATCTCGCCGTCCGCCTGAACGGCGGCAGCCCAGAAGAAGCCGCCATTCGCGGCCACAAGACGGCCAGCACGGTTATCCAATATCGCGGGGCTATTATTCCGGGGGATGTGGCTTTTTGAAAAAAGCTGGGTAAAAAGTTTTAGGGGAAGGTTAAAACCTTGCGTTGCCACGCAAACTGGCCTTTAAGGTCAAAACCGTGCGCTGCCGCCACACCGCCAAAACCTTGCGTTGCCACGCAAACTGGCCCAGAAGGCGCGTAAGCGCGCGCCCTCTGGACTCCCGCGCTTTTGTTGCTGTGTTACCGAGGCTGCGCAGGGTTGGAATGGACCTGTTTCAGCCGCCCCAGTGATCGCCACGAAATGCCGCCGCTTAGGCGGTTCCCTCAGTTCGGGCTTCGAGCCATAGGTCTCGAACCACTCCCTCGGCGTCACTTCTGAACGTGGCTTACTGGCATTTACGCCGTGCCGTTTCATTGGGTTTTGACTTGCTCCCTCCCCTAATTAGGGGGAGGAACAGAGCAGCACTTCAATGAAACGGCACGGTTGAAATACCTCAAAACCGCAGTCAAAAATGGCGCTGAGCGAACGGTTCGAGACCTAGGGCTCGAAGCCTGAAGCGAAGGCACCGCCTAAGCGGCGACATTTTGCGGTGGATAACGGAAGTACCTGAAACATGTCCGCCCAGCGAGCGGAGCGTGCAGTAAAGAGCCGGGGATTCTCAAGGGGCGCGGCGATAGGCGCCCCTTGAGGCCGGTGTGGCGGCAGCGCACGGTTTTGACCTTAAGGCCAGTGTGGGCGGCGAGCCCACGGTTTTGGGGAACAGGGGCCGAAGCCCCCTCTAAAACTTTATTGCCCCTGCACCGCCCCCGCGGCATTACTCGCCGCATCGGCAGGTGCCGCCTCAGGGGCTACAGCAGGAACCATGATTTGATCGTAGGTTTCCTGCAACAGCTTGACGCTCATCTCTGGCTCGCCTTTCGGCTGGACCAGCAACAAGGCCGGGTCGCGAGAAAGCTGCTGTTTCAGCTCCTGATTCAATACCGGCAGGGTCAGGGAAGAGAGGAACTCCTGACGCAGTTTCTGATATTGCTCTGGAGCGATATCCACCACGCCATTCTGCTGGGAACGCAGGCGTTGGCTCATGAGCACGTCAGTGTCGGTGCGGGCATAAGTCGCAAACAGCTTGCTGAGCTGATCGTTCTTCTGCGCAATCAAGGCATCAAACTCGGCCTGTGACAGTCCGGTATCGCGCACTTTGAGCAGCTCTTGTGACAGGTGCTTCAGCGAATCAAGCATCTTGTCTTGGGCGGCGTCCATGCGGATTGCACACTGGGCGCGCTGGTATTGCACGCGGCAGTCGAAACTTAAGTTAGGCACCGGCATATCGGCGCTGGCTTTTGACTCTTTACCGTCAGGCGAGGTTTTCAACGCCTGCTGTAAATGCCAGAACAAGGCTTCCCGCGCTAAATCGCTGCGCCAGTAAGTGCTCAATGCCTGTGAGTCTTGGATCGGCTGCCACGGCGTATCCCACAATAGCGACAGCTTATCCTGCGTGATGGAGTCATCCATCAGCGTCATGGCTTTTGGCGGCAGGCTGGCGAGCGTTGGTAGTGTCTGCGGCGTCTCGCGAGTGCCCTTCAGCTTGGAGAAGGTTTTATTGATCTGCTCGCTGAGGTTGCGGCTGCTATCAACATTCCCCACCACGTACAGCGTCATGGCGTCCGGGGTGTACCACTGATGATAGAACTGGCTCAGCGCCTTGGCATCGACCGGATGTGCCGGAGGCTGGCTTGGGTCATGACCTAATAATGTTGAACCTTTCAGGCGATAACGCCACCAGGCATCCTGAGTATCCATCGGGATCGAGCCCACGGGATCAGGGGAAATGCGCGCGCCGTCGCTAACAGTATCTGGAGTGATAGGCAACTGACCGGCGGTTGACGCCAACCATGACAGGGCTTCTTTCAGCAGATCAGCACGGCCGTTTGGCAAGCTGATGTTGTACATGGTGAAATCATAAGAAGAGACGGCTGGCGGAAGAGGTCTTACGGTGCTGATAGCCTGTTGCCAGAAAGACTGTAATTGTGCGCTGGTAAACCCTTCGGAATGCGTTAAGGCGATACGAGGAAGGAAATGCGCGAAGCCAGTTTGCTGGCTTGATTCGGCTAAAGAGCCGGTACGGACAATAAGACGTAATTCAATGCGATCGCTTGGGCGTTGCGGCGTTGCCAGCATCTGCCAGGTAAAACCATTGTCTAATTTACCCTGTTGCCAGGCTGGGTCGGGTTGTAGCGCCTCAGCCTGAACATTGCTTGCGGCAACTGCCAGCAGCAATCCACCAACGAGTAAACGAATTTTGGTGCCCTGCATGTGAACCCCTACGTAATGACAATCCAATTTTCAATTTGTCTGTCCTGCCGGTGTCTGACGACTGGCCCACAGGATATCGATGTGTTGAAACGAAGACGGCAAAGTTTAGCACTGTGTTAGACCGCACGTTTTCGCCGATGTCACCGTTCACATGAAAATTTTTAAGAAAAAACTGCCGCAGGGACATCGGGGATGCACATTATGAAGATAATCTTAGGGTTACATCAAGCAACCGTTGGATTTATAGGGAAATTAAGCATGAAAAAGGCAGGTTTGGAGTGATCCAACCTGCCTTTTTACAACTTCTAATCAACTTTTAAGAAGAACGGATCCGATTAGACCGTTTTCCCCGCCGCAAGCTCGTTATTTTTACCGGACAGCTCGGCGTTCAATTGACCTTCATCCAGTTGGTCACACCATTTGGCGACCACGATAGTGGCAACACCGTTACCCACCAGATTGGTCAAGGCGCGCGCTTCGGACATGAAACGGTCGATACCCAGAATCAGCGCCAGGCCGGCAACCGGTAGGTGGCCGACTGCTGACAGGGTTGCTGCCAGAACAATGAAGCCACTGCCGGTCACGCCCGCCGCACCTTTAGAGGAGAGCAGCAGCACCACCAACAGGGTGATTTGGTGCCAGATATCCATGTGGGTATTGGTTGCCTGAGCAATAAACACCGCCGCCATGGTCAGGTAAATCGAGGTGCCATCAAGGTTGAAGGAGTAGCCGGTTGGGATAACCAGACCCACCACTGACTTCTTACAGCCAAGGCGCTCCATTTTATTCAACATGCGTGGCAGAACGGATTCAGACGAGGAGGTGCCGAGAACGATCAGCAACTCTTCTTTTATATAGCTGATAAATTTGAAGATGCTAAAGCCGGTGAAGCGCGCAATCAGCCCCAGCACCACTACCACAAACAGCACGCAGGTCAGGTAGAAGCAGAGAATAAGCTGGCCCAGCTGCACCAGAGAGCCAACGCCATATTTACCAATGGTAAAGGCCATCGCGCCGAATGCACCCAGTGGAGCAAGGCGCATGATCATGTTGATGATGCCGAAAATGACTTTTGAGAAGCTGTCGATGAAGTTGAAGACCAGTTGGCCTTTGTCACCCAGACGGTGCAGCGCGAAGCCGAACAGTACAGCAAACATCAGCACTTGCAGGATGTTACCGCTGGCAAAGGCACCAATCACGCTACCCGGAATAATGTCTAACAGGAAAGGAATGATCCCCTGACTCTGCGCTTGTTCCGCGTACACCGCGACGGCTTTGGCGTCCAGCGCGGCGGGATCAACGTTCATGCCCGCGCCCGGCTGGACGATGTTGACGATCACCAGACCAATAATCAGCGCGATGGTGCTGACGATTTCGAAATAGAGCAGAGCAATGGCGCCAGTGCGGCCCACGGCTTTCATGCTTTCCATTCCGGCAATGCCGGTCACCACGGTACAGAAAATCACCGGAGCGATGATCATCTTGATTAATTTAACAAAGCCGTCACCTAACGGCTTCATCTGTGCGCCTAGATCCGGATAGAAATGCCCAAGCAACACGCCCAGCGTAATTGCCGTTAATACCTGGAAATAGAGGCTTTTAAAGAGACTTTTTTTCATTTATTGCCCACCCTGTATAGATACAACAGCCGTGATAAATACCAAGGCTACCGCTCAAAATTGATAGGCGGAAAAATAACACCGCCATAACAAGATGGAAATAACTTGTTCCGCTTTGTAATTATCTTTGTTTTAAAATAAGAGCTGAAACGATTCAGTTAAAAAGTAATAGGCGAGAAAATACATAAGAACTGTTGCCCCACGGGGGGAAGTCACTAAAACCTTAACGCTATTTTTGCTATTAAAAGAAGGGAGGCATTTATTGGAGATAAATAACTCGCGCTAACTTTAGTTTTAAAACTAAAGTTATTTCCCGCAAAACTTACTTTCGAATTCAGCTTGCGGCAATGGGGGAGAGAAATAATAACCCTGACCAAAGATAATATTGTTTTCCAGCAGCCATTGGCGCTGCTCGTTGGTTTCGACGCCTTCGGCAATCAGTTGAATATCCATGGCTTTACCGATGGAAGCCACAATGTTCACCATCACATCATCCTCTGGCAGCACGTTGATAAAGCTGCGGTCGATTTTGATGACATCAATTGGCAAGCTGCGCAGGCGATTAAGATACTCCAGCCCGGAATAGCCCAGGCCAAAATCATCCAGCTCAATAGAGACGCCGGCGGCGCGCAATTCACTTAACAGGATTAAAGCGCGATCCAAATCCTCAATGCGCGCCGTTTCGGTGATTTCTAACACCAGTTGGCCCGGATTGATTTTATAACGGCTGAGCAAACTGCGCAGTTCAGGTAAGAAATTTCGCTGCTGGATTTGAATTCCAGACAGGTTAACCGACAGCGGCAGAGTAATTCCCCTCTGCTGCCAATCCGCCAAAATGCCGCAGCCTAATTCCAGCACTTTATAACCCAACAGCCCCATCACGCCTATTTCTTCCGCCAGCACGATGAAATCACTCTCCAGCCCATAACTGCCGTCCACCATTCTGCGCCGCAGCAGGGCTTCGGCCCCCATCACTTTGCCGGTCTGCATATTGAACTGGGGCTGAATAAACAGGATGAAGTCGTTTTGGCCGACGGCGTGCAGGATTTCGTTTTCCTGTAATAGCCGTTTTTGAATTCGGTCGGTCAGCTCTGGCTCGAAGAACAGAATCTGATTTTTGCCTTGTTGGTAGGCGGAAACGCGCGCCGCGCGGGCATTCGCCATCAACTGCGTGGCGGTCACTGGCGCTTCACCATCATAATGCACAATGCCGATACTGCCCGTCGGGTGCAGCGCCAGCGGCGTGACATCGCTCTGCTGCGGGGCATTGATGCGCTCCATAATATGGCGCGCCAGCCGCATCGCCATAAAAGGGCGGGGAATGTCACTCGCCAGCAAGGCCAGCTCGTTGTAACTCAGCCTTGCCAGCACGCAGTTGGCAGGCAGCACGTCAATAATAGCGTTAATCAGCGGGCAGCTCAGATGGCCATCGTCGCGCAGGCTTTCAATACCAATCAGCAGCAGATGGAAATCTTTCTCCTTCGTCGTGGCGTTCAGCCGCATCTGCAATTGCGCCATAAACTGCGCTTCATTGTTTAACGAGCTGTCGGTCGTCGAGGTGATGTCCTGCATCTTCTGCTGCATTTTAAGCAGATGCTGCTGATTGCGGTTATAACTGCGGATCAGCATACCAAACTCATCATCCTCGTGGCGTGGGGGCAGAGCCAGCTGATGGCTGCAAATTTCGTTTTCAGGCAGGGATTCCAACTCTCGCGCAATGGCCCGCAAGGGTTTTACCACCAGACGATTCACGCACCAGCTCACAGAAATAGTCAAAATCAGCGCCAGCAAGAGATAAGTCGTCAGCATGGTGGAGAGCGCGCTGATGATGAACTGGTACATCCGATAGGAGTCGGCTTGCAGCACTAAATACGCTAAAGGTTTGGGATCTTTCGGGCTGGCCGCCGCCGAATAGAGCGGCACGGAAATCTTCACCGGCAGGTTAAAACCGCGAGTGATCCATTCAGGCACGGGGCGGCCCGCGGGGAAATTAGTATGCAGCGCGGCAATTTCATTGGGCATCACCACGTCAGCGCGGCTGAGAATACCTACCGGACGCAGGGTATTGAGAATGTCTTGTGTTTCATTCAGGTTGACATCAAGCACCGCCTGAGAAAGCGGCTTTCTCACTGAATGCGCAATATTTTCAAGCTGTTGGGCGTAATCCTCCCTCCGCTGCTGCACAAAGTGAAACAGTTGGATGAGGATAAAAATACAGATAGTGATCACCGCAACGGTGGATACCGCCGCCATCTGTTTAATGGTTAATGAACGCCTGACCCGCAACCTAATTCTCCATGACTTGCCAACCTGATCAACCCGCCTATCCTAACAGTGCAAACGGGGGAACAATAGCTTGGCGCAGTATACCTGATAAGCCCCCTTTCTCATGCCTTAAGCGAGGGTTTTATGCATTAAAATTCTCTTTTTATATCAAAGAATAATAGTGACTTAATCCCTGAAGGGTTCATGGTATCCCTATTATAAATAGTTAATATTAATCGCCTTAGCCATGCGGCGGCTAATAACGTGAGCAAAATCGGCTATTAGTCTAACGCGGGGGATACCAAAGGGGTTAGTGTGCTATATAGGCAGTGAAAAACGAGATGAATGAATGGTTCAGCAGCAAACAATAGCAGAACACGCCTAACTCACTGTTTAACATTGAGTTACTTTGAAATCGACATGTTTGAGGCAGATGCATATTTTTCGTAAATACTGGTTCAAACTGTACGATAACTGTTACATTAAGATTATTCCTACGTCATAAATAATCTAGATTTTAACTAAGACATTCTGAAAATAGTGGCTTTAAGCAGGGAAGTCTTACGCCTAATACCTCTTAGGTAATGACTCCAACTTATTGATAGTGTTTTATGTTCAGATAATGCCCGATGACTTTGTCATGCAGCTCCACCGATTTTGAGAACGACAGCGACTTCCGTCCCAGCCGTGCCAGGTGCTGCCTCAGATTCAGGTTATGCCGCTCAATTCGCTGCGTATATCGCTTGCTGATTACGTGCAGCTTTCCCTTCAGGCGGGATTCATACAGCGGCCAGCCATCCGTCATCCATATCACCACGTCAAAGGGTGACAGCAGGCTCATAAGACGCCCCAGCGTCGCCATAGTGCGTTCACCGAATACGTGCGCAACAACCGTCTTCCGGAGCCTGTCATACGCGTAAAACAGCCAGCGCTGGCGCGATTTAGCCCCGACATAGCCCCACTGTTCGTCCATTTCCGCGCAGACGATGACGTCACTGCCCGGCTGTATGCGCGAGGTTACCGACTGCGGCCTGAGTTTTTTAAGTGACGTAAAATCGTGTTGAGGCCAACGCCCATAATGCGGGCAGTTGCCCGGCATCCAACGCCATTCATGGCCATATCAATGATTTTCTGGTGCGTGCCGGGTTGAGAAGCGGTGTAAGTGAACTGCAGTTGCCATGTTTTACGGCAGTGAGAGCAGAGATAGCGCTGATGTCCGGCGGTGCTTTTGCCGTTACGCACCACCCCGTCAGTAGCTGAACAGGAGGGACAGCTGATAGAAACAGAAGCCACTGGAGCACCTCAAAAACACCATCATACACTAAATCAGTAAGTTGGCAGCATCACCTACCTCTTATAACAAAATTCCTATCAGGCAAAATATATGAATAATTATGACGACATTAAGCGTTTCATGGAAAAATCAAAAACAGAAGACATTGATTATAAAGAAATAAATGCAAAGTCGATGGGCAATGGCATTACCAGCTCGATGAATAAATGGACATTGATTAAGCAGATTTCCTCTGGCGATGAGCCTCAGGGGGCGCTGGACAATGGCCGAACCACCCAGCCCACGCCACAGCCGGTGAACCGGGAAGAGTTCAAAAACCTTGCACCCGCCGCGCATAAAACCGAGATCCCGTCTCCGATCTCCGTGAGCATTACCAATGCTAAAACCGAGCCTAAAAATGTCTCGCCCGACATCGTTAGCTCGTCGATTGTCCCCGCAGAAATGAATATTCTGGACACGCTGCGCGCCGCCCTGCCGGAGCCTGATGCCGCGCCGCCGGTCGCGCAACCGCTTGCACCTCAGGCCGCCTCACCTTTCGCTGCCAGCCAAGCCCCTGCGGCTGCCACACAGCATAAAGAGGCAGGCAGCCAATTTCGCCAAATGTTTAAACAAAAAGCGCCGCAGCGCGAGGAGAACACTCTGCCTCGCGACACGCCGCTTCAACCCTTGTTAGAGATGATTGCCTCATGCCGTTAGTTTGTGTGTGTTCCCCAAAAGGCGGGGTCGGTAAAACCACGGTCGCGTCGAATCTGGCGTATTCACTTGCTCGCAGCGGCAGCAAAGTGCTGGTTATCGATTTCGACGTACAGAACGCCCTGCGCCTGCACTTTGGCGTGCCCATCTCTGACACACGCGGCTTTGTCGCTGGCTCAGGGAATGAATCCGACTGGAGCCAGTTTATCCTCAAAGCCGGTTCAAACACTTTCGTGCTGCCTTACGGAGAAGTCACCGAAGAGCAGCGGATGGAGTTCGAGCAGCAGTTAACCCTCGATCCCCACTTCCTGCAGCGCGGTCTGAATACCGTGCTGAACTATCCAGGCTTGGTGATTATTGCTGATTTCCCTCCCGGCCCAAGCCCGGCGTTGAAAGCCGTGCAGGCGCTGGCCGATCTCCACGTGGTGGTGATGCTGGCGGACACGGCGTCGCTGTCGTTATTACCTTTGATGGAAAAAAATCGGCTGATTGGCACACCTTTGAATAATAAAAAAGGTGAGTATTACGTTGTGAATCAAAGTGACAATCGCCGGACACTAAGCCGCGACGTCACCCAATTCTTCGAGCAGCGTTTGAATGAACGCTTGTTAGGCACCATCCACAGGGATGAATGCGTGCCAGAGGCCAATGCCTCGCAGCGATCGATTATTGATTTCAGCCCGGTATCGGCTTCGGCCTTTGATATTGAACTGATCAGCAAAAAAGTCGCCGCTATTTTAGGGATCAAAGTCGGTGATGGGGAATTACATGCCTCTCCAAAACCAGATAATTATTAATAGCTCCAGCAGAAAGCGATCCTAAAAGCGATGAATAAATTCCTATTCTCCCTGCTCGTACTTCTTTTACTGCCCGTTGCGGCAGTTATTATCATTACCCCTATGGATAGCCAGAAACAGTATATTTTTGGCTTAATCAGTATCGGCCTGTTATTTATTCTGGGTCGAATCAAACACCGCCGCATTTCTATTGTGCTGGTCATTCTGTCGGTACTGATGTCCACCCGATATATCTACTATCGGGCCACTGAAACCCTGCATTTCAACTCCACTATTGAAACCATTTTGGGCCTGGGCCTATTCCTAGCGGATATTTATGTCTGGGTGGTCTTAATGCTGGCCTATTTACAGACCATGTGGCCATTAAATCGCCCCATCGAACCTCTGCCTGCCGACATGTCGTTATGGCCGACGGTGGATATTTATATCCCGAGTTATAACGAAAGTTTGGACGTGGTGCGCGATACCGTGCTGGCGGCACAATGCATTGATTATCCACAGGATAAGCTGAAAATTTATCTTTTGGATGACGGCAAGCGCGATGAATTTGCGGTGTTCGCCGCCGACGTCGGCGTGGGTTATATCACCCGTAATAATAATGCCCATGCCAAAGCCGGCAATTTAAATAATGCGATGAAATTAACCCGTGGCGAGCTTATTTGTATTTTCGACTGCGACCACGTGGCGACCCGGGTCTTTTTACAGGCCACCGTGGGCGGTTTCCTGAAAGACGAAAAATTGGCGCTGGTGCAGACTCCGCACTATTTCTACTCCCCCGACCCTTTCGAGCGCAACCTGTCAATTGGCCGCAATATTCCCAAAGAAGGCTCGCTGTTTTACGGCCCAATTCAGAAAGGAAATGACAACTGGAACGCCACCTTCTTCTGCGGCTCCTGCGCGGTTATTCGCCGCAGCGCGCTGGATGAAATTGGCGGCTTTGCCGTAGAAACCGTCACCGAAGATGCCCATACCGCGCTGAAAATGCAGCGTCTGGGCTGGAAGTCGGCCTTCTTGGCTATTCCGCTGGCCGCTGGCTTAGCCACCGAGCGACTGGGCCTGCACGTCATCCAGCGTACCCGCTGGGCGCGCGGCATGACGCAAATCCTGCGCATGGATAATCCATTGTTTGGTCGCGGGCTGACCTTCCCACAGCGCCTGTGCTACCTGAACGCGATGATAAGCTTCCAGTCCGGTTTGCCGCGCGTGGTGTTCCTGACCGCGCCGATCGCCTTCCTGCTGTTCAACCTAAATATCATTGCCTCTTCTTCGAGCCTGATTTTTGCCTACGCCCTGCCGCATTTGGTGATGTCGATTTATATGAACTCGCGGCTTAACGGCAAATTCCGCTACTCCTTCTGGGGCGAGGTGTATGACACCGTCATGGCCTTCCACCTGATTATCCCTACCCTGCTGACGCTGGTTTCGCCGAAAAGAGGCAAATTCAACGTAACGGACAAAGGCGGGCTGCTCGACAACGGCTTCTTCGATTTCCACATCGTTAAGCCGCACATCATCGCGCTGACTCTGATGCTGATGGGCATCGGCTGGGGGCTTATTCGCGTGGTGTTCCACAACTATTTTGATGTCGATCCGAGCGTCATCGCGCTTAACGTGGCGTGGGGCAGCTTTAGCGTGCTGATCCTGCTGGCGGCCATCGCCGTGGCGAAAGAGACGCGTCAGGTGCGCAAAACCATTCGCGTCGAAGCCGCCATTCCGGCCATTATTCACTACGCCAATGGCATCTCCCTGCGCACCCAAACCATTGATATGTCGATGGGCGGCGTGCAGTTGGTGACGCCGGACGAGCGTTATATCAATGAAGAGATTGAAGAGGTGGAAATCCAGCTGGCCTCGGGCGCAGAGAGCTTCCCGGTCAGCCAAATCAGCGCCAATAAAGACCGTATCCGCCTGCAATTTGAAAATCTGCCGCTGGACAAACGCCGTGAGCTGGTGCGCGTGGTGCTGTCGCGCGCCGATGCGTGGATTGGCGATGAATACCCGCAAGACCGCCCACTGCACTCGCTATTTGGCATTGTGCGTTGCGTCTTTGACCTGTTCTTCGGCACCTGGCGCGAGCGCCGCGCCAAAAACAAGCTGCAAAAATCAGCCACTAAGAGTGAGGCAGCATGAAGTCATTACCTCATAAATCAACAGCTTCTGGGTTCTATCGCCGAGTATCTCAAGGCGTGCTGCTGGCCTTAGGCATGCTGCCGCTGGCCCAAACCAACGCGGAAGAGGCCCCGCCGGCCGCCAACGCTGACGCCAGCGCCCTGCCTGCGGCCCCCTCGTGGATGCCACCCGCACCGGCGGCATCCGCCGTGGAAACCGCGACGCCGCTGCCGGACGTCCCTGCACCTGTTGAAACCGCTCCTGCGCCCGTCGAAGTCACGCCAGCTCAGGTAGAAACAGCGCCTGCGGCCATGGTTCAGCCCTTCGCCAACAGCATCAGCGTGGCCGATATGGGCCAGAAAAACGGCTTAACCCTGAGCGGCGGTCAGCTACAGTCGGGGATTATTTTCACCCTGCCGACCGATCAGGTGATAACCAACGCCAAGCTTTCACTGGCTTTGAAAATCTCCCCGGCGCTGATTGCCCGCAATACCACGCTAGAGCTGATGCTCAACGGCCAGCCGCTGGGCAGCCTGCCGCTGAGTGAAGAGAGCAGCGCCGGCGACCTGTTCGAGCTGGATATTCCGTCAGCCATGGTGGTGTCGCGCAACAACCTCAGCTTCCGCGTGCATGACAACAACACCATGGCCTGTGAGAAGGACCAGTCGGACAAGTATTGGGTCCAAGTGCTGCCTACCTCGCATCTCAATCTGGAAGGCCAGCAGCTGAATATCGGCCGCGACCTCGGCAAGTTCCCGCGCCCGTTCTTCGACGCCCTGCAGATGCAAGAATCCATCGTGCCGATGGCTTTCACCTCGTCGCTACAGCCGCAGGATGTCAGCGCGGCGGCGATGGTCGCCTCCTATTTGGGCGTGTTGTCAGACTATCGCGGCGTGGATTTTCCGGTGGTGCTGAATGATTTACCCCAGCAAAGTGGCATTATCTTTGGCAAGCCGGGGGATAAAATCGGCTCGCTAACGCTGCCTGTCAGTCAGGGGCCGCGCATTCAACTAATTGATAACCCAAACAATCCGGTCTACAAACTGCTGCTGATCACCGGCAATGACGAAAACCAACTGCGCCAGGCCGCCTATCGTCTGATTAGCGCCCCGCTTCCGGCCAATACCGAATATCTCGACGTCACCCAGCAGACCATTCCGGCGCGCCAGCCTTACGATGCGCCGCACTGGATTGACACCACGCGCCCGGTCACGCTGGGCGAACTGGTTGCCCGTGACCAAAATCCGCTGACCGCCACCGGCATTTACCATAATGAAATCCACGTTCCGTTCCGCGCCGCGCCGGACCTCTTTATGTGGGATGGGCACACCATTCCGGTGAAAATCGATTACCGTTTCCCAACGGAAAACTGGATTGATGAAGATAACTCGCAGCTCAATGTGTCGATTAACGGCACCTTCCTGCGCAATCTGACGGTGAATAAAGTCGGCCTGCTGGAGAACGTCTGGCGGCGCATTGGCTTCGACAGTCGCCAGGAGAGCTACAACCTACAGCTTCAGCCGTACCTGATTTACGGTGATAACCAGCTGGCGTTCTACTTCGACATTCAGCCGAAAAAAGACGCGCCGTGCAGCATCACGAGCAGCGACAACATTAAGAGCCGCATCGACCCCAACTCTTACATCGATCTGAGCAACAGCTACCACTTTGCCCAGCTGCCGAACCTCTCTTACTTCGTCGGCGCGTCCTTCCCTTTCTCCAAACAGGCTGACTTCGCCGACACGCTGATGCTGCTGCCAGAAACGCCGTCGGCCGGGGAGGTTCATACCCTGCTGAACATGGCGGCGCGCGCGGGCAATGCCACGGGCGTGCCGGTAAATCACGTGGAAGTGGCTTTTGGTTTGAAAGGCAATGAGCAGGATAACCCACTGTTTGATAGAAATATTTTGGCTATTAGTACGCTGGGAGATTCGCCGTTTAATCAGCAATTGCTGCACGACTCGCCGTTTGTCATCAACAACAGTTCGCTAAGTGTGAAAACGCCGAGCCAGTGGCAAAGCGTGCTCGATGCCCTGACCGGCGACTGGTATCGCCAGCCTCTGGATGCTGACCGTTATCTCTCTTCAACGGGCGCGTGGCGCGGCTTTGCCAGTTATCGCTCGCCCTGGTCGCCGTCCCACGTGGTGGTGGTTGCCACCGGCACCGATGACCAGCAGCTGCTGAAAATCCACAGTGACCTTAAATCCTCGAAGATTAACGCCGGGGTGCGCGGCGATTTAGCCATTGTTACGGATGAAAACGGCATTCGCAGCTTCACCGTCGGCAAGCAGTTCCCGGCCGGGCAGATGCCGTGGTACATGATGGTCATCTGGTACGCCAGCTCGCATATCGTGATCTTGTCGCTTATCACCGTGGGTATCTCCCTGCTGCTTGGCCTCAGCCTGTATGTCCTGCTGGCAAGGCACGCGGCGAAGCGTCTGGGTAAGAAGCCGACGCAATGAACATAACAATAACGATGATATCTGACTCGGCGATCACCGGAGTTAACCATGAAAAACAATAAGCTATCTCTGGCGGTGTTCAGGGCGATTTATCTGGTAGGGATCGCCGGACTGGGAAGTGCTGTGCTGGCGGCTCAAGCGGCGGACACCTCAAATCCGGCGTTGAAAGCCTTGTTCGATCAGGCGGCCTATTGGCACGATCGCGCCCACGACGATTTAGCCAAAGACGCGCTGAACAAAGTGCTGCTGGTTGACCCGAATAACGCGCAGGCGCTCTATTTGATGTCGCTCTATTCCCTGCAAAGTGGTGACAAGGCCACCGCCAACCAGTGGCGGGACAAGCTGAGCGCCGTGTCGCCGCAGGATCCGCGTCTTGCCTCGCTAAGCAATGCGAAAGCCGTGCAATCTATTCCCCCGGCCCAGCTGGCCGCCGCACGGCAGATGGCGACGCAGGGCAATATCAGCGGCGCGCTGACGGCGTACCGCACGCTGTTCAATGGCGATCAGCCGCTGGACAGTCTGGCGAACGAATATTACCTGACCATGGCGGGCGACAAGTCACTGCAACCTCAGGCGATTCAGGGTCTGCAACAGCGCGTGGCCCAGCATCCTGAAGACGCCACGGCGCGCCTCGCGCTCGGCAAAGTGCTGACTTATCAAGAGTCTACCCGCCGCGACGGCATTAATCTGCTCGGCAGCATGGCGGCCAATAGCCCGGAGGCCGATCGCTCGTTGCGTCAGGCGTTATTGTGGATGGTGCCGCGCGAAAGCGACCGCGAGCTGTATCAGGGTTATCAGGCGCGTCACCCCAATGACACCAGCGTGATGGCCTACTTCCAGAAGAATATTGGCGGCGCGGCGAAAAGTCAGGGGTTCGATGAGCTGAATAGTGGCAATGTTAATGATGCCAAAACCCGGTTCGAGACCGTCTTAAATGGCAATCCAAACGATGCCGATGCCCTCGCCGGGCTGGGTTATATCGCGCAGCGCAATGGCGATTTTGCGGCGGCGGCGGATTACCTCTCCCGCGCGGCGCAACAGGGCGGCACCAACAGCGCCCAGTTGGCGACACAGGCGCAGGACTCGCAGTTTTATGCCCAACTGAGCAAAGCCAAAAATGACGCCGGAGCGGGCAATTTCGACGCCGCGCTGGCCAGCCTCACGCCGCTGACCCAGGCCGGTGGCGACAAAGGGCTGTCCGCCAGCCTGCTGCGCGCCGACATTTTGCGCCGCAAAGGGGATCTGGCCGCCGCCGAGCAGCAGTACAGCCAGCTGGGTGACAATCCCGATGCCCGCGCGGGGCTGTACTACGTTTTACGCCAGCAGAATAAAACCGCCGAGGCCAATCAGGTACTGCAAACCCTGCCGACCGCGCTGCGCAATAAGCTGCAACCTCCGGCGGTGGCTGACGTCATCGAGCCAATGCGCCGTCAGGCCGCGCAGGCCGTCGCCAACAACGACCCGCAGCGCGCCCTGATGATTCTGCAACAGGCGCGCGAGAGGCAGCCGAACAACGTCTGGGTGAAGCTGGACATAGCGCGCATTCTGCAAAAACAGGGGCAAACCGCGCAGGCGCAGTCACTGATGGCGGGCGCGAATCAGCCGGGCGCGGGGGCCACCGAGCTATATGCCGCTGCCCTGTTCGCTTCAGAAACCCAAAACTGGTCCAGCGCCAGCGCCCTGTTGGCGCGCATTCCGCGAGCCAGCCAGACCACCGCCATGCGTGAACTGGGCCAGCGGGCGAATTTCAATCAGCAGATGGCTTCGGCAGAAACCTACTTACGCCAAGGGGATAGCGCCGCTGCCGCCAACACCCTGCGCGCCTTAGCGCAGAACCCGCCATCGGCTCCTGCCGATGCGGGCGTGCTGGCGAAGAACTTAGCCGCCACCGGGCAAATTCCGCTGGCGGTGCAGGTTGTGCGCCAGAATATGCGTCAGGGCGTGCAGGGCAATGCCGGAGACTATGCCGACCAAATCACCGTGCTGAATCAGGCGGGGCTGAGCGGCGAGGCGCAGGCATTCCTGCAAAACCCTCAGATTCAGGCCAGCTCGACACCAACGGAAATGGCCGGTATGCGCAACGGCTTTGTGATTAATCAGGCCGACGACCTGCGCGAGCAGGGCCAGTACGCGGCGGCTTACGACAAGCTGGTTGTCGCCCTGCAGGCCGATCCGCAAAACCGCGACCTGATGCTGGCGATGGCCCGTCTGTACCAGTCCGGCAAAATGAATAAACAGGCCGGTCAGGTTTATAACTACCTGATGAGCAACGACACGCCGACGCAGGACGCCAGGGTGGGTGCGATTAACATCGCGCTGGCAGAAGGCGATACCTCGCGGGCGCAGCAATTGATGAACGGTTTGACCGGCCCGCGCACCCCAGAGCGACTGCTGCTGGCGGCGCGAGTGGCCGAAGCCGAAGGCGACCATCAGCAGGCGCTGGCGCTGCTGCGTTCGGCGAAAGGCAAGATGATTGGGCTGGAAGGCGCTGACGGCGGCTCGTCGCAGATCGCCGGTTTGCAACTGAGCGACAACCCGTTCATCAACCGTTCTACCCGCACCTCGCGCAGCACCACGCAGTCGGTGTATGGCACGGTGATGCCGTGGCAGCAGCCGGATCAAGTCTCCTCCACCAGCACCGTGCCTCTGCCGGGCGCAGCGCCGACCGCCGTGGTTCAGCGCAACGCTACTGAAAAGCAGATCGACGACATGCTCGACCAGCTGCAAGACAGAACCGCCAACTGGGTACAGGGCGAACTGTCGGTGCGCGGGCGCGATGGTGAAAGCGGCCTGAGCCAGTTGACCGAGGCCAAAGCGCCGATGAGCTTCTCCTTCGTGCCGTTCGACTCGTCGCGCGTCACGCTGGGGGTCACGCCGGTCACGCTGGACGCCGGTTCAAGCAGCGACAGCGCTAATAATCGCTTTGGTACTGGCGCGCTGCACGGCGAGCTCAGCCCGCTGGCTCAGGCGCAGCAAAATGCTTCCAACACTCCGGCCTCGCCGTCGCAGTACATTGCCAAAGAGTCTTCGGGTTCGCAGAGCGAATCCGGCGTCGAGCTGAACGCCGCGCTGAGTGGCGATAACTACAAAGTGGACGTCGGCTCCACGCCGCTGGGTCAGGATTTAACTTCACTGGTCGGTGGCGCGCAGTGGGCACCTAAGCTCGGCGACTTCACCACCCTGACCGTGACCGCCGAGCGCCGCGCCGTTAACGACAGCCTGCTCTCTTACGTCGGCACCCGAGATGCCTACACCGGCGACAAGTGGGGGCAAGTCACCAAAAACGGCGGCAGCGTCAATTTATCCTATGACGATGGCGACGCCGGTTTCTATGCCGGTGGCGGATACTACAGCTATCTGGGCGACCACGTCACCTCGAACAAGGCGGTTAACGCCAACGTCGGTTTATATATCCGACCTTATCGTTATGACGACCGCGAGCTGAAAACCGGGGTAAACGTCGGCTATATGAATTTCGACAAAAACCTCAGCTACTTCAGCTATGGTCAGGGTGGCTACTTCAGCCCGCAAAACTACGTCAGTGTGTCATTCCCGGTGGAATACACCCAGAAATATAACGACTGGGACCTGAAACTCAGCGGCTCGGTCGGCTATCAGTCTTACACTCAGGACGAAAGCCCGTACTTCCCGGAAGACGCAAACCTGCAAAGCCAGTTGGAACAGCTGGTTGCCGACGGCAAAGCGCAGGAAGCCTTCTACTCCGGCGGCTCGAAAAACGGCATCGGCTGGAACGCGGGTGTCGGCGGCAACTACCACCTGAACAAAAATATGCAGATTGGCGGGCAAGTGGGCTATGACACTTTCGGCGACTACAATGAAAGCAAAGCTCAGCTCTACTTCCGCTATCTTATGGGCCAGAATTGATCTCAGTGATGGAAAAAACCATGCAACAACAAGACTATACACGGGTCGAGCAGCAGTATTATCGCCAGCGTAAACAGACGTCTGGCTGGCAAAATCTGGTGCAGGTGCTGTTCTCAGGGATCCTTTCCTCAGCGGATGATGAAGACGGGCGACGCTTTCTGGCACTGATGGGCAGCAATTTAGCCAGGCAGTATCCTCTCGCTGCGGCCGCAACCTTGGGCGAGTTGGAAGACCAGCTCAATCAGCTGCTCGGCCAGTTCGACTGGGGCGTGGTGAAGATTGAGGCGACCAACCAGCAGCTGACGCTGGCCCATATCGCCTGGCCTGCGGCCCCGCAGGGCAGTGATGAGGCCCTGTGGCAAATCGCGCTGGTTGCGGTACTGGAAGGGGCATATGGCGAATGGCTACTGGCCCAGGGCGGGCAGGCTTCGGTATCACTCCGCTGGCAGGAAAGCGGCCGTGAAGGTGTGCTGCTTTTCCGTTATCAAAATGGATTGTAAGGAATTTTTATGTTGTCAGTTCGGGCACGTCGCCTGCTGTTGTGGCTTGGCGTTTTCTGCTCGCTGGTTTCAGCGACGCTGTTTTCAACGGCTGTAATGGCACAGAACAGTGGCTGGTCGCAGAGCAATGGCTGGTTAGAGTATAAAAGCCGATTTCTGCTGGCCGACGGGCGTATCACCGACACCGCCAACAAAGGCGTGAGTCACACCGAGGGGCAGGGTTTCAGCATGCTGCTGGCGGTGTACAACAATGATCAGGGGACCTTCGACCAGCTGTGGCAATGGGCCAATAAGAACCTGTATCGCAAGGATATTGGCCTCTATTCGTGGCGCTACGACCCGAATGCCACTCCCAAAGTAGCGGACAAGAATAACGCCTCTGATGGCGATACCTTAATGGCCTGGGCGCTACTGCTGGCGGGCGATCGCTGGCATGACCCGCGCTACACGCAGGCTTCGGACAAGCTCCAGTCGGCGCTCATCAAGAAAACGGTGATCGACTACGCCGGATATAAAGTGATGCTGCCGGGCGTTTCGGGCTTTAACCAGACCAGCTCGATAACCCTCAACCCGTCCTATTTCCTGTTCCCCGCGTGGCAGGCGTTTTACCAGCACAGTCATTTGAAAGTGTGGAAAGATCTCGATGAAAGCGGCGTCGCGCTGCTCGGCAAGATGACCTTTGGCGAACTGCGTTTGCCGACCGACTGGGTGACGCTGCAAGCCGACGGCACTCTGCTACCCTCGAGCAAATGGCCGCCGCGCTTTAGCTACGACGCGGTGCGCATCCCGCTCTACCTCGGCTGGGCACACGCTGGTAGCCCTGGGCTCGCGCCTTATATCCAGTGGTGGCAGAAATCACCACGCGACGCCACGCCTGCCTGGGTTGACGTCATGACCGGCACCAAGGCGGAGTACAATATGTCCCCCGGCCTGCTGGCAATCCGCGATTTCACCATGGCAAATCGCAGCGCCATCAGCCCCGACCTCGCACCAAAAGATGACTACTACTCCTCGACCCTGCAACTGCTGGCTTGGTGGGCGAGTCAGGGGAAATAATTGTATAAATGCAATGGATTGGCTGAGTATCCATTGCATATTTAATATGATTTGGACGAAAAAAAGCCCGCAATCGCGGGCTTTTTGATTTTCAGCAAAGGAGTCGAAGCCGGTTGTTAGGCCACGGTTTGCGTCTGGCCGTTTTCGTCTTGGTCGACGGCGAAGCAGGCCACCAGCTGGTCGCCGTACTGTTTGAGCTGCGGCTGGAACTGCTTGCAGGTGCTGAAGGCGCGGCGGCAGCGGGCGTTGAACGCGCAACCGGCCGGTGGGTTCAGCGGGCTTGGCAGTTCGCCGGTCAGCTTGATGCGCTCGCGGCGTTCATCCGGATTCAGGCGCGGCGTGGCGGAGAGCAGCGCTTGGGTGTACGGATGGCGCGGATTGTTGAAGATGGCGTCTTTCGAGCCTTTCTCCACGCAACGGCCGAGGTACATCACCATCACTTCGTCGGCGATATGCTCTACCACCGACAGGTCATGCGAAATGAAGACGTAAGACAGACCGAGGTCTTTCTGCAAGTCCATCATCAAGTTCAGTACCTGCGCGCGCACCGAGACGTCCAATGCAGAAACAGGCTCATCGGCAATCACCACGTCTGGGTCTAACATCAGCCCGCGGGCAATGGCGATACGCTGACGCTGGCCGCCGGAGAACATGTGCGGATAGCGGTCGTAATGCTCGGTTTTCAGGCCCACTTTGGCCATCATTTCGAGGGCTTTTTCGCGGCGCTCTTTGGCTGACAGCTTGGTGTTGATCAGCAGCGGCTCTTCGAGGATCTGCCCGACTTTCTTACGCGGGTTCAGCGATCCGTAAGGATTCTGGAACACGATTTGGATCTTCTGGCGGCGCAGCTTTTCGGCCGTGGCGTCTGGCTTGAGCAAATCCTGACCGCGATAGTAAAGCTCACCGCCGGTGGGGATTTCAATCATGGTCAGCAGGCGGCCCAGCGTGGACTTACCACAGCCAGACTCGCCCACCACTGCCAGCGTTTTGCCGCGTTCGAGGTCAAAAGAGACGCCGTCGAGGGCTTTCACCGTGCGCTCAGGAGCAAACAGCCCCTTCTTCACCGGATAGTGTTTCTTCAGGTCAATCGCCTGCAGCAGCGGCTCTGACTTCACAGAATTATCATGACTCATAGGTTGGTCTCCCGGCATCATCGAGCGGGTAGTGGCACTTCGACTGGCGTCCATTGCTCAAGTCGCGCAGTGCAGGTTCTTCTTTACGGCAGCGATCGTTAGCATACGGGCAGCGCGGGTTGAGCAGGCAGCCGTTCGGGCGGTCATATTTACCCGGCACGACGCCCGGTAATGACTGCAAACGGGCCTTGTCCGCCGCAAATTCCGGCAGGGAACGCAACAGGGCTTGGGTGTACGGGTGGCGCGGCGCGCGGAAAATTTCCGAGGCGCGGGCTGATTCCACCACCTGCCCGGCGTACATCACGATGATGTGCTGCGCGGCCTCGGCAACCAGTGCCAGGTCGTGCGTGATCAGCATCAGCGCCATGTTCTCTTTCTGTTGCAGCTCCAGCAGCAGCTCAATGATCTGCGCCTGAATGGTCACGTCGAGCGCGGTGGTCGGCTCATCGGCAATCAACAGTTTTGGACGGCAAGCAATCGCCATGGCAATCATCACGCGCTGGCTCATGCCGCCCGAAAGCTGGTGCGGATAAACATCAAGGCGTGAAGCGGGATCAGGAATGCCCACCAGCGTCAGCAGGTCAATAGTGCGCTGACGACGCGTTTTGCGGTTGCCGCCCTGATGCACCTTGATGGCTTCCATGATCTGGAACCCTACGGTGTAGCACGGGTTGAGGCTGGTCATCGGGTCCTGGAAAATCATCGCGACTTCGGCACCGACAATCTGACGACGCTCTTTTTCGCTCATTTTTTGCAGGTCGCGACCACCAAACTCAAGCGTCTCAGCCATCACTTTGCCGGGGAAGTCGATCAACCCCATCAGCGCCAGTGAACTGACGGATTTACCCGAGCCGGACTCGCCAACAATGCCGACCACTTCGCCCTGTTTAACGCTGTAGCTGATACGGTCAACCGCGCGGAACGGCGTGCCTTCGTCACCAAAGTGAACGGAAAGCTTATCTACGGTCAGCAGGGTTTTGCCAACCGGTACATCTTTAATCAATGTGGTTTCCATCTCTCGTCCCTTACTGCTTGAGTTTAGGGTCAAGGGCGTCGCGCAGACCGTCACCCATCAGGTTAAATGCCAGTACCGTCAACAGAATGATCACGCCCGGGAAGGTCACCACCCACCACGCGCTCTGAGCAAACTGCAATACGTCGGACAGCATAGTGCCCCACTCAGGCGTTGGCGGCTGTGCGCCCATGCCGAGGAAGCCGAGAGCCGCCATATCCAGAATGGCGTTGGAGAAGCCGAGCGAGGCCTGAACAATCAGCGGCGCTAAGCAGTTAGGTAAAATGTTCACAAACATCTGGCGTGCGGAACCTGCACCCGCCACGCGAGAAGCCGTCACGTAGTCACGGTTCACTTCGACCAACACCGCAGCGCGGGTCAAACGCACATAGTGCGGCAGGGCGACGAAGGTCAGAGCCAGCGAGGCATTGACTATAGACGGGCCAAAAATCGCCACCAGTACCAATGCTAACAGCAAGCTTGGCAGCGCCAGCATGATGTCAACAATACGCATGATAGTGGCGTCAACCACGCCGCCGTAGTAACCGGCGAACAGGCCGAAAATCACGCCGAGGATCAGCGACAGTACTACCACCAGACAGCCCACCAGCAGCGACAGGCGCGCGCCGTACATCAGGCGAGACAAGATATCGCGGCCCACGTCGTCGGTGCCTAACAGGAACTTCCAGCTGCCGCCTTCCTGCCAGACCGGCGGGCGCAGCAGCGCATCACGGAACTGTTCCGCTGGGCCGTGGGGTGCAATCACGTTAGCGCCAATGGCGATAACCAGCATGATGATGATGTAAACCAGGCCGGTCACGGCCCCTTTGTTGCGCTTAAAGTAGTGCCAGAATTCGCGCATTGGCGGCATCGGCGTCGGCGCTGCCGTCACTATTTCGTTAGCAACGGGCTCTGTAACTTGAGACATAGTGAGCCCCTTATTTTCTGTGGCGAATACGCGGGTTGACCACGCCGTAGAGCACGTCTACCAGCAGGTTAACCACGATAATCAGAATGGCGACCAGCAAGACACCGCCCTGCACGACCGGATAGTCGCGGCGTTGTAATGCATCAATCAACCAGCGGCCGAGTCCTGGCCAAGAGAAGATGGTTTCGGTCAGGATGGCACCGCCAAGCAGCGTACCGACCTGCAAACCAATGATGGTCACGACCGGCAGCAGCGCATTGCGCAGTGCGTGGACCACGATGACGCGCATACGGCTCACGCCTTTGGCACGCGCGGTGCGGATGTAGTCTTCGCCCAGCACTTCCAACATGGAAGAGCGGGTCATACGCACGATAACCGCCAGCGGGATAGTCCCGAGCACGATGGCAGGGAGGATCATGTGCATCACGGCGTCTTTGAAGTCACCCGGCTCGCCCCAGATTAAGGAGTCGATCAGCATGAAGCCGGTCAGCGGCTGGCTGTCATCAAGGAACACGGTGTCGCTTATTCGCCCCGACACGGGCGTGAGATTAAGATGCACCGAGACCAGCATCACCAGCATGATGCCCCACCAGAAGATAGGCATTGAGTATCCCGTCAATGAGATACCTACAGCGGTGTGGTCAAAGATGGAGCCGCGCTTCACCGCCGCCAATACCCCCACGGGTATACCGACGATCACCGCGAAAATCATGGCGCAAATGCCTAATTCCAGCGTGGCTTTGAAACGTGGCACAAACTCCTGCCAAACAGGGACGCGGCTTTTTAACGAGACGCCAAGGTCGCCGTGCAGCACCCCTGTCACATAGTGGAAGTATTGTTGATACAGCGGCTTGTCGAGGCCCATTTCGGCCATCAGCTGTGCGTGGCGCTCAGCAGAAATACCGCGTTCTCCGGCCATGATGGTCACCGGGTCGCCTGGAATCATGTGCACGAAGGCAAAAGTCAGCAAAGTGATGCCGATAAACGTTGGGATAACTAACCCCAGACGTCGGAGTATGAACTGAAACATATCCCGTACTCTCTTGTATAAAATGCCCGGAGAACCGTAGCTCGCCGGGCTTATTGTTAGCTCACATTTATTTCTTTACTAATGGATTCAAGGCTGTAGTGAATGGCCCGCGAACAAGGCGGAGGAGCACAGCAATCAAGACATACCATTAGGTAGGCGAAGATTGCGAGCACCGCACAACGCGGTTCCCGGGTCATTCAGTAAGCTTTACTCCACAGAAACGTTTTCGAAGTGGTGCTTGCCCAGTGGATCTACCACATAGCCTTTGACTTCTTTACGCACTGGCTCATAAACGGTGGAGTGAGCCACGATCAGCGCAGGCGCTTGGTCATGCATCACAACCTGAGCCTGTTGGTACAGCGCAGCACGTTTGGCGTGATCGGATTCAGCACGAGCTGGCTGGATCAGGTCTTCAAACGGCTTGTAGCACCAGCGAGAGTAGTTAGAGCCGTCTTTCGCCGCTGCACAGCTGAACAGGGTGGCGAAGAAGTTGTCTGGATCCCCATTGTCGCCGGTCCAGCCCATCATCACTGCCTGATGCTCACCCGCTTTGGCGCGTTTCAGATACTCGCCCCACTCGTAAGTCACGATGTTGGCTTTCACGCCCACTTTCGCCCAGTCAGCCTGAATCATCTCAGCCATGCGGCGAGCGTTCGGGTTGTATGGACGCTGAACAGGCATTGCCCACAGGTCGATGGTGAAGCCGTCAGCGTGGCCAGACTCTTTCAGCAGCTCTTTGGCTTTAACTGGATCGTATGGGTAATCAACGATGTCTTTGTTGTAGCCCCACATAGTTGGTGGGATCAGGTTCTTAGCAGCAGAGCCAGCACCCTGATAAACCGCGTCGATGATGGCTTGTTTGTTCACAGCCATGGTCAGTGCTTGGCGCACTTTCACGTCATCCAGCGGTTTTTTCTCAACGTTGAAGGAGACATAACCCACGTTCAGACCCGGTTGTTGCATCAGGTTGATGGTTTTGTCTTTCTTCATTGCCGCGATGTCAGCTGGGTTAGGGAACGGCATAACCTGACATTCGTTTTTCTGCAATTTGGCATAACGCACAGAAGCGTCAGGCGTGATGGAGAAGACTAAACGGTCGATCTGCGGCTTGGTGCCCCAGTATCCTGGGAAGGCTTTGTACAGGATGCGGGAGTCTTTCTGGTATTGCAGCAGCTGGAATGGACCAGTACCGATTGGGTTCAGGTCAACTTTCTCCGGCGTACCGGCTTTCAGCATGTTAGCCGCATATTCGCCAGACAGGATTGACGCGAAGTCCATACCCAGGTCAGCCAGGAATGGCGCTTCAGGGCGGTTCAGCACGAACTGCACGGTGTAATCGTCAACTTTGACGATTTTGCTGATCAGGTCAGGCATGCCCATGCCTTCGAAGTATTCATAGCTGCCGCCAGAAACGCCGTGGTATGGGTTGTTTTTGTCTAACTGACGCTCAAAGGAGTAAACCACGTCATCCGCGTTGAAATCGCGAGTAGGTTTGAAATCTTTGCTGTCTTGCCACTTCACGCCTTTGCGCAGGTGGAAGGTGTAGGTTTTGCCATCTGGGGAGATGTCCCACTTCTCAGCCAGACCCGGCTGCAATTCAGTGGTACCAATTTTGAACTCTACCAAACGGTTGTAGATAGGCACGGAGCTGGCATCGTAAGTCGTACCAGAGGTGAACAGCTGTGGGTTAAAGCCTTCAGGCGAGCCTTCAGAACAATAAACTAAAGTTTTGGCTTGGACGCTGGCGGCCACGGTCAGCGCTATCAGGCCCATACTGAATTTCAGTAGCCCTGCTTTACCCAAGGAGATTTTCATCGCTTGTGCTCCATCTATTAATGGTGATGTGGATGTGTGTGTTGTATTTGCAGCTCACGCCTCCCTTTATTTTTTATAGACGGGAGGCTGTGTTGCCCAATTCGCTGCGGAAAGTCTTTCCAGAAAAAGGGAGGAACGCCGAGGAGGCGTTTTCTCAGGCAAAACTCGTAAACTTAGCGTTACAAAAAATTACCGGAAAAATCTTCTGGTCTTACTTCGGGCTATCAATTTGGCAACTCTGATGGATGACGTCAATATAACCAATAGGCATTTACAAAGACTGTGAGTAACAGCAAACAAACATAAAAAAACCTTTCTTTAACATATGCAGGATGAAAGTTCAGTTATATGGCAGAAAGTCAACACATTCACCTACCTAACAGAATCATCTCAGCGCTTTACCCCGTTTTCTTTCGAAAAAAATTTCTTGCCAAATGATGATTATATGAACGGTTATTGGTGTGATCGGGCCATAAGCCAGCGGAAAATGCTGAGGACGGATGAGATAATTTGCCGCGAACGCGCCAGAAAAGGGTGCAGATGGACGCCAAAATAGGGCCTGCGCTCTATTTTGGTGCAGAGGGGGAAATAGTGATTGTTTCCGAGTGAAAGAATTTTATTTGCGACATTTTGTTGCATATAGCGACATTATACCGCAACCTGAGTCTCAGCATGCACACATGAAAAAAGGTGAAATTATGGCAACCAGCATCAGGCTTGATGATGATTTTGTCAGTGAAGTAAAAATCCACGCAGAAGCCACCCATCGCAGTATTCCAAAGCAGATCGAGCATTGGGCGAAAATAGGCCGGATTGCCGAAGATAACCCTGACCTTACCTATCGATTTATTATGGAAACCCTCTTAGCCAAAAGTGAAATTGATAACCACAAGGTAACGCGTTATGTCAGAAGGACAGAGCGGTCAAAGGATTGATACGTTTGAGTCTCATCGTTTCTCAAAGGCATTAAATCGCTTACCGCAACAGCAGCAAGCCGTGGTGGAGGATGAGATTGAGCGCATACAGGACAACCCGACTATCGGCGAGTTAAAGAAAGGGGATTTAAATTACCTGCGGGTGCACAAATTCCAACTCAACAACCAGCTCGCGCTAATAGGCTACAGCTGGGTAGAAGATAAAATTGCACTGTATTTGCTGAGTCTGGATTCTCATGAAAACTTCTATCAGGATCAGAAGAATCATCGGAAGGCTGATTTAAAGCTAATGAAATAGCTCCCAACCTCCTTCGGAGGTTCTCATCCTCATAAACTCCAGACGAAAAAAAACCTGCTTTAAAAAGCAGGTTTTTCAAATGTGGTCGGCGAGAGAGGATTACGCGCATCTGCGATGCTTGCCCTGCGGGCCGTTGCTAAAGCAACGTGGTCTCGCTGCGCTCGGCTCAAACCTCCTTCGGAGGTTCTCATCCTCATAAACTCCAGACGAAAAAAAACCTGCTTTAAAAAGCAGGTTTTTCAAATGTGGTCGGCGAGAGAGGATTCGAACCTCCGACCCACTGGTCCCAAACCAGTTGCGCTACCAAGCTGCGCTACTCGCCGAATTGGGCCGCATGTTACTGCTGCTGATTCAGAGCGTCAACGCCTTTTTATGACAACTCTGCTGACTGCTTAGAAATTCAGCGGAACCGGCATTTTCAGCCTTAAATACTGTCAGCAGACTGAGGTTTAGCACACCAATTATTGGCGGGATTGATACCACCGTCGGGCGAGGTATATCCCAGACAACCCAGAATTGAGTCGAATAACTCCTCGTGGCGTTTTTTACCCCCCACGCGCTGCTGGGCTTTTAACCTGTCGAAAGCTTCCTGATGGTCCGGCTGGGCGAGGAAGCTGTCGGACGCCCAGGCAATCATAGGTACGCGGAATTGCTCGTCAGGAGCCATCTGGCGCGGCGTGCCGTGCAGGTGGGAATTCTCATCAATCGACTCGCCGTGGTCGGCGGCATAGAACACCACGGCCTTTTTATCGCGCAGTGAGTCAATTACGTTGCCGATGAAGGTGTCGGTATACAGGACGCTATTATCAAAGGCGTTAATTAGCTGCGCCTTTGAACAGGAGCGATCTACGCCCATGCACTCGGGCGTGTAGCGCGCAAAGCTGCGCGGATAGCGCTGCGAATACTGATAGTGCGAACCTTTGGTGTGCAGAATGACTAAGTGTTTGCCCTGCGGATGGTTTTTCACCGACTCTTGCAATTCGTTCACCAGCAGCATGTCATCTACCGGCTTGCCGTCATTGCGCTTTTCCGAGGCGATGATTTCGCGGAAAGAGTAATTGTCAGTATTGGTGTTGTTGTAGAACCACACTTCACTTTGCATCGCGAACAGCTCAGAGCTGAATCCCAGCGACTTAAGCACAGAAAACACATTCTTCTCTTTCAAAGTTCGCTGTGGATTATCTTCCGCCCCGCCTTCCCGCACGAACATACAGCGCAGGGAGAGCTTAGTGGCGGTGTCGCACGAGGTACCACGGAAAGCCACCAGATTCTCTTCTTGCGACAAACGCGGCGTGGTATCGCGCTCGTAGCCGAGGATGCCCATGTGGTCCCAGCGGGTGGTCTCGCCGATGATAAACACGACATAAGTGTCATCAATGCCCGCCGGCGGAATGTAGGTAAACTTTTTCGCCGGGTCTAACAAGTTACTGGCGTCATTGCTTTCATCCACCTGCGTATAGGCAAAAAGCCCCAGCGCAGCCAGCCAGTTAGAGGGTAAATAAGAGTGCGCGACCACGCCGCCGTAGCTCGGCAAGTCAATGTTGGTCAGTTTTTCATTCAAACTCTGCTGGCGATCCAGCATGCGCAGCGGCAGCCATACCAGCGCCACCACGGCGAGCAAAATAGCCAGCGGGAGCAGGCGCTGACCCGGCGTTTTCATCTGCTCAATCAGCGTTAGCCGCAGGTCATTTTTCCAAATAAGTATCAAAGGAATGATGCTGACAACGGCCATCCACAAGAAGAAATACCAGCCAATCACTTCTTTACTCAGGTCAATGTCGGTGGTCATGACCGAGGCAATAATGCCGTAGCCAATGACGACGTTGAACATCACCATGTAGTAGCTGGCGGCCACCGATATCAGCAGCAAAAAGCTGGCAATGATGCGGAAAAACAGGCGCCCGCCCAGTGATAACAGGCGCAGCAAGAAGAAGGTGAACAGCACGATGGCAACCACTTCTGTGAAGGCTTGAACCACTTCAGTCAGATTGAGGTTATGGGCCATCGGTGCAAAGCGGCGGTAAAACACGGAGACATTGAGGAAAATGCCGATGTAAATCGCTAACAAGAAGGAGAGATTTTGCTGCGATAGAGTCTTCACTCTATTCATGTAATGTGGTTTTCCAGACAGTTTTAGAAAGATTCTGAATCATTGTGACATGTTTGTTGGCCGGTGGTTCACCCATATTGGTTAGAAACGAGATTTGGCTAGGATTTCCAGAATGATCTGCATTAGGCGAAGCCCCAAACGAGAAAAGGAGGCCGAAGCCTCCTTTGTGGGTAACCTGGTGTGGCAAACGCGTGACTAATAGGTTTCCACTGATGCCATTATTTTATTTTACGTTCAGAGTGACATCAATGTTGCCGCGAGTGGCATTAGAGTAAGGGCAGACATGGTGCGCTTTCTCAACCAGAGCTTCGGCTTCGCTGCGTTCGATACCTGGCAGAGTGATATCCAGCTGCACTTCTAAGCCATAGCCACCAGGGATTTCACCAATACCCACGGTCGCTTCGATTTTAGCGTCGGCAGGGATTTTCACTTTTTCTTTCGCGCCAACGGCTTTCAGAGCACCGAGGAAACAGGCTGAATAACCCGCGCCAAACAGCTGCTCAGGGTTCGTTGCACCACCCAATCCCCCCATCTCTTTCGGCAGGCCCAGTTTGACATCCAGCAGGCCATCGTCAGAAACCGCACGGCCATCACGACCACCGGTGGAAGAGACATGAGCGCGGTACATTACTTTTTCGATAGACATATTTCATTCCTTTAAGACAGGTTGGGTTTAGGGTAAGAATTAATATCGCTATTTAATAGCGCACGACTTGTTAATCATTCGCAGACAAACTCGAAGCTCTACTCCGGACTTGTCTGCTGACTACAAAGAATTTCTCGCTGCCTGATATTCAGCAATCAGGACTTATCTTTCAGCCTTTCACGCAGGGACTCAAGCTGGCCCTTCAAGGCTGACATTTCATCGATATCACATTCAGTGGCGCACATAATCGCCTCCGGGATACCTTTTGCTTTTTCTTTCAGCGCCTTGCCGGCATCGGTCAGGGTAATAATCACCTGGCGCTCATCGGTTTTAGCCCGATTACGAACCAGCAGACCGGCAGTTTCCAAACGCTTTAACAGCGGCGTCAGGGTCGCGGAATCAAGGAATAGCTTTTCGCCAATTTCCGATACGATCACGTCATCACGCTGCCACAGCACCAGCATCACCAGATATTGCGGATAGGTCAGGTCAAGCTCACCCAGCAGCTTACGGTAGACTTTATGCAGTGCCAGATTCGCGGAATACAGTGCAAAACACATCTGTTGATCCAGATGGAGCAGAGCATTGGTCGATATTGGTGATTCAGTTTTCGTCTTCATGGGCCTCAATATATATAGTGCGCGATTTTATCGCAAGCATTTTTTGACGGCATTTTGCTCGAAAGCTATTCGGGCCATTGCCGTGCGCTGTGTAAAACACGCAATATCTTGATCTTGTTAGGAGTTGATGGAAGAACAGCATAGACCACAATGAAGTGTGTTTCCGGAACAATCAGTTCGCGGGTTTCCGCTAAACGATCTTTTCTTCCCTGCGCTTGGCGAAATACGCCTCCACCTCTTTATGAGGTATGCCCGGCGTGTCGTCTTCCAGGGACTCCCGAACTTTAGCCTTAAACCATATATCGTAAGCTTTTGAATCCGAGACAAACCCGGCTGGCAACCCTCCTTCATTGGCGACTCGCGTCAATAAAATCCTCACAACATCAGAGAGGGTCAAACCAAGACTTTCAAGCACTACGCTTGCTTTGTCCTTAATTTCTGAATCGATACGCGCCTGAACCAGAGCATTTGGCATCATGTTTTCCTCATTGGGCATTAAGCCCTTATTGTCATTCATTTGCATGACAACACCCACCCTTCATTGCGCAATTCTTTGCAGCATGTAGGGATAGAAGGGGTTCGATGACACGCGCATTAACTGATCCATACTGACCACCAGCGCCCCACTTTCACCTCGCGCGGCTAAGCGCCCAAGATGAATACCGTATTGTGGTGCGCCTTGCGGATTTCGCCCGTACAGCGAGTCGTCCAGCGGGAAAGGCAGCGCCACGTGGGATAGGGAATAAAACTCCGCAGGATAATCGATGCCGAGCGCCGTAGTGATTGTCTGAGTCTGCCCCGCCTCGGTGATTTGTGCCACCGTCGCTGCCTGTTCTGGCGACGCGTTGGTGATAACCGTGGTTTGATAGTGTCGCGGCCCGGCGGGCAACAGCCGCTCAATGGCCGTTTCACTGGAGGTACGTAACAACGGCCCGACATAGGCATTGCGGTTAATATCAATGAGCACCAGCTGGCTGCCATTGGGGGGTAACAGATTAAACAGGTGCGTGACCACCGCGCGAGTGCTGACGGTGGAATCCAGCACGGACTGGAAAGCCAGAATCGGCGGCAGTTGCGCCAGTTTGCCTGATTTAGCATCGGCGCCGACCTGCTTTTGCAAGGCGCGGGTCAATAGATAGGACTGTCGCGCGCCGTTCACCGGAAATGAGTTGTATTTGAATGGATTGAACTCCGGCAAAATATTTAACCACGCCGTTTTGGCAAAGGCGGGGAAAATCGCCGGCCAGCCCGCGATACCGGCAAAGCGCGCAAAGCTAGTGACGCCGATCATCGGCGAGATAAGCACTAAACGCGCAGGCTGCTCAAGCGATGCATCCTCCAGCGCATCCAGCGTGTACTTCACCGCCAGCGCCCCGCCGTTAGAGAAACCGACCATTTGCAGCGGGACATCGGGACCCGCTGCGCGGCGGGCTTCGCGCACGGCGAGCCTTGTCGCGGCTAGCCACTGCGGCCAATCAACATTGGTCAGCCCGCCCGGCACGGTGCCATGGCCTGGCAGACGAATGCCCACCGCCACGAAACCGCGCCGCTGATAATCCTGAGCGATGTGCCGCAGGCTATAAGGCGAGTCGGTCAGGCCATGCAGCAGCACCACTGCGCCTCGGGGCTTCCCCTCGGGCATCAGCTCGTAAGACCGATTCCAGTCAGTGGCAAAATGCTCGGGATAAATCGGGCTACGGTTGTAATAGCGATTCAAAGGAATGCGATCTTCAGGTTCCAGCTTATCCGTAACCTGCTGTTTTACCTCTTCAAATGCGCGCTGTTCTGCCTTGAGATAATCCGCCCAGGTGCTTTTATCAAGCTGCACCTCGGTCAGTTCTTCCGGCACTAAACGATGCCACGGCTCCAGCGGTGCTCCTTGAAGGGAGTCATAAGCACGGACGCCAAACAGGGTTAGCGCCACCAGCAACAGGGCAAATAGCGCTCTTTTCAAACGGCGCGACAATTTTCGAAAGTGCATGAAGTCAGTATTCCCTAGGGCCAGCGCTGGGCAGTGTGAATGATTCTAACGATATGAAGTTCAACGTCCCGTATCTGATAAATCATAATGTAATTTGGCCGAATCACTGCCTCACGCAAACCCGCGACTCTACACTCTCTATAAATTAGCGGGTCGATACAGACCCGCTCAGAAAAGAGGTCAAACTCATCATCAAGCGCTATCGCAGCCTGCACATTCTGGGCTGATAACCAGTCAAAAATGCGTTCACGGTCCTCGAGTGCCATTGGTTTCCATACCAGTTGCATAGTTTTCCTTAACGTTTATTCACTCTCTTTTTTATTCAGCACGGCTTTACGGGCTGCGAAGTAAGCTTTGACGTCTTCATGAGCAAGGGTTGGCCGCGGGTCATCAAGTGATTCTTGGACCTGTTCGCGCAGCCAAGCATCAAGAGCCGCTGCCTCGTGGGCGCGTTTGAGGGCTTCGGAACGATCCGGGCGGATTACTCCTCCACCGTTTGCGGGGTCAAAGTCGGTAATATCCACTTCAAAGCGATTGATACCGAACTCTTTTAAGTAGGCGGCGAGCGTCTCAAACCGTTTGAAAACGCGCACCTTACCACTGCGTTGGGCCATAAGGGCCGCCTGACTTGCGCCATATTTAATCATTACTGTCCATCCTCCATGTTGGGCTATCACACTTACCTGACTCACTACGCCCGCCTCGTTCAAACGGGTAAGTAATGCGTGGTCAATCATCTCTTGTGCCATAGGTCAGCTCACTTTCCTGTAATCTACAATAAATCATCCATGCAATTATCTATACATCGCAGGGAATAGGAAGCCGATTTTATCTGTTTTGTGCGTGGCAACTCGCAAAATTCCCGCGCCATTTTCGGTCATTTGCATTGCAACGTTGGTGCAACATTTGTGCAGTAGGGATCTAACCTCTTACAAAGTCCTTTAAAATCAGAAAGTAAAAATATGGCACAGCCTTTGCTTTGTTGAATTCAATCTTGTGTACCAGATGGAATTCAACCAATGAACGACAGCAAAAGCTCGGTAACTCCCCCTTTTCATGCCTTCACGTTATCTGACTGGCAACGGCACTACCTTTCTGCACCGGACAGTTTGCGCACTTCGCTGTCAATGGTTGTAGCCAGCCTGAACCCGCAAGACACCGCCTGGCTCTATCTGGCGACGCCCGCCCAGCTTGAGGCACAGTTTGCTCATCTGGAGCAGCTGCGCCGCGACGCCAATGGCTCGCTGGCTTCCCTGCCGCTGTTTGGCGTGCCTTTCGCGGTTAAAGACAACATCGACGTCGGCGGTTGGCCCACCAGCGCCGCCTGCCCTGAATTCACCTACGTCGCCCAAGACGACGCCACCGTGGTCGCCAATCTGCGCGCCAAAGGGGCGATCGTGGTCGGCAAAACTAACCTCGACCAATTCGCCACCGGCCTGGTGGGCACTCGCTCTCCGCGCGGGGCGGTGCGCAACACGTTCAACCCGGATTACGTTAGCGGCGGCTCAAGCTCCGGCTCGGCCTCGGTGCTGGCACGCGGGCTGGTCGCGTTCTCTTTAGGCACGGACACAGCAGGCTCTGGCCGCGTACCGGCCGGTTTTAACAATATTGTGGGCCTGAAACCGACCAAAGGCTGGCTGTCGAATAAAGGCGTGGTTCCGGCCTGCCGTTTGAACGATGCCGTCTCCGTTTTCGCCCTCACCGTGGAAGATGCCCAAGCCGTGGCGCACGCCGCCGGCGGGTATGACGCCGCCGACGCCTATTCGCGCGCCAACCCGCACACCGCGCCAGCCGCCATGTCGGCCCATCCGCGCTTCGCCGTGCCGAACAGTTTGGAATTCTTCGGCGACGCGCTGGCGGAGTTTGAATTTGACCAGGCCCTTGAGCGCCTGTCGGCCAGCGGCGTGACGCTGGTACCTATCGACTTCACGCCGTTCCGCGAACTGGCGGAGCAGCTCTATTACGGCGCGTGGGTGGCCGAGCGCACAGTGGCAGTGGGCAAAATCTTTGAAGAAACGCCAGAAGTGATGGACCCCACGGTGCGCGGCATTGTGGCGAATGGCCTGAATTACAGCGCCTGCGATGCGTGGCGGGCCGAATACCTGCGGGCCGAGCTGGCGCGCAAAATCAATCTGGCGCTCGAAGGTTTCGACGCGCTGATCGTCCCGACTTCCCCGACCATTCGCACGCTGGAAGAGATGGCGCAGGAGCCAGTACGCTACAACTCACAGTTCGGCACCTATACCAACTTCACCAATTTGGCGGACCTTTCAGCGCTGGCGCTGCCTGCCAGCATTCGCGCCGACGGCCTGCCGTCCGGCATCACGCTGATTGCTCCAGCATGGCACGACGACGCGTTAGCTGCCTTTGGTCGCCAGTGGCAGCGCAGCCTTTCTCTGCCTCTCGGCGCAACCGGTCGCGAGCTGAGCGCCAACGCGCTTATGCACGCCATTCCGGTCAGTAAAGGTCACGTGCGCGTCGCCGTGGTGGGTGCCCATCTGACCGGCATGCCGCTGAACTTCCAGCTGACCCAGCGCAAAGCCGTGCGGGTCGAGCAGACCACCACCGCCGCCAACTACAAGCTGTTTGCGCTGGCCAACACCCAGCCGCCAAAACCCGGCCTGGTGCGAGCCGAGGGCGGCAGCGCCATCATCGTCGAGCTGTGGGACATCCCGCTGGCGCGCTTCGGCGAGTTCGTGGCGGAGATCCCCGCCCCGCTGGGCATTGGCTCGCTGCAACTGGCCGACGGCCGCACGGTGAAAGGCTTTATCTGCGAGCCGTGGGCGATTTCCGACGCCACCGACATCACCCATTTTGGCGGCTGGAGAAGCTACATCTCCCACCTCGCCTCCCTGAATCACGCCTGAGGATCACGACAATGCTGACTACCGTACTAGTGGCAAATCGCGGTGAAATCGCCTGCCGCGCAATTCGCACCCTTAAACGCCTTGGCGTGACCAGCGTGGCGGTCTATTCCGACGCCGATCGCAATGCGCCACACGTCACCGACGCCGATATCGCCATTGCGCTGGGCGGTGAGAAAGCCAGCGACAGCTATTTGGTGATCGACAAGATTCTGGCCGCCGCCAAAGAGACCGGCGCGCAGGCGATTTATCCGGGCTACGGCTTCCTGTCCGAAAGCGCCGAGTTCGCCGACGCCTGCGAGGCAGCGGGCATTGCCTTTATTGGCCCGAGCGCGGCGCAAATCCGCGAGTTTGGCCTTAAACACCGGGCGCGAGAGCTGGCGGGGGCCGCCAATGTGCCAATGACGCCGGGCACCGGCCTGTTGGATAGCATTGAAGAAGCAGTGAGCGCGGCGGCGGAAATTGGCTACCCGATTATGTTGAAAAGCACTGCGGGCGGTGGCGGTATCGGCCTGACTCGCTGTGACGACGAAGCCGCTCTGCGCGCCGCGTGGGACAGCGTGAAACGCCTCGGCGAGCACTTCTTCCGCGACGCGGGGGTGTTTTTAGAACGCTTTGTGGATCGCGCGCGCCATGTAGAAGTGCAAATTTTTGGCGACGGTAAGGGCCGCGTGGTGGCCCTCGGCGAACGTGACTGTTCGCTGCAACGTCGCAACCAAAAAGTGGTTGAGGAGACGCCAGCGCCCAATCTGCCGCAGGCCACGCGCGAAGCCTTGCACCGCGCCGCCGTGCAGCTCGGGGAGTCGGTCAGCTATCGCAGCGCGGGCACCGTGGAGTTCATCTTCGACCCGGCGCGCAACGAATTTTACTTCCTCGAAGTGAACACCCGCCTGCAAGTTGAGCATCCGGTTACCGAAATGGTCACCGGGCTGGACCTGATTGAGTGCATGCTGCGCGTGGCCGCCGACCAGCCGCTGGACTGGGCCGCGATGGAAAAAGCCCCGCAGGGCGCCTCGATGGAAGTGCGTATTTACGCTGAAGACCCGCTGAAAAACTTCCAGCCAAGCCCCGGCGTGCTGACGGAAGTGGTGTTCCCTGACGACGTGCGCGTCGACGGCTGGGTCTCTACCGGCAGTGAAGTTTCAGCATTTTATGACCCGATGATCGCCAAGCTTATCGTTCACGGCAAAGACCGCGAAGAGGCTCTTGAGAAGATGTCCCGCGCACTGGCCGCCACCCGCTTGCACGGCATCAGCAGCAACATTGATTATCTGCGCCAGGTGGTCGCCACGCCGGTGTTCCATCAGGGCGAGATGTGGACGCGGATGCTCGACAGCTTCGAGTACGCGCCGCAGGCCGTCGAAGTGATTGCGCCCGGCACCTACAGCAGCATTCAGGATTACCCCGGCCGCCTCGGCTATTGGGATATCGGCGTGCCACCTTCCGGCCCGATGGACGATTTTGCCTTCCGTCTGGCTAACCGCATCGTGGGCAACCACCTCGACGCCGCCGGGCTGGAATTCACCCTGCAAGGCCCGACCCTGCGTTTCCACTGCGACGCCACCATCGCGCTGACCGGCGCACTCTGCCCGGCAGACCTTGATGGCGAAGCCGTGAGCTATTGGCAGCCGGTGCAGGTCAAAGCCGGGCAGATATTAACCCTCGGCCGCGCCACTCAGGGCTGCCGCACCTATCTGGCGGTGCGCAACGGCTTCGACGTGCCGGTCTACCTTGGCAGCCGCTCGACCTTCGCCCTCGGCCAGTTTGGCGGTCACGCGGGCCGCACGCTGCGCGTCGCCGATATGCTCACCGTTTCCCAGCCTGAGCTTGAGGCCTGCACCACCCCCGCGCCGGTAGATTTGCCGCAGGCCGCCGCGCCGCACGTGGTGCCGACTTACGGCAATATTTGGAATATTGGCGTGCTTTACGGGCCGCACGGCGCGCCGGACTTCTTCACCAAAGAGTCCATCCACGCCTTCTTCGAGGCCGAGTGGCAAGTGCATTACAACTCCAACCGCCTCGGCGTGCGCCTGACCGGACCAAAGCCGCAGTGGGCGCGGCTGGACGGCGGCGAAGCGGGGTTGCACCCGTCCAACGTCCATGACTGCGAATACGCCATTGGCGCGATCAACTTTACCGGCGACTTCCCGGTGATTTTGACCCGCGACGGGCCGAGCCTCGGCGGTTTCGTCTGCCCGGTGACCATCGCCAAAGCCGAGCTGTGGAAAGTCGGTCAGGTGAAACCGGGGGATAAAATTCGCTTCCACCCTATCAGCTTTGAGCAAGCGCAGGCGCTGGAGCTGGCCCAGCAGGGCACCATCGACTCATTAATGCCGGTCGAGGCCATGGCGCTGGCCACGCCGTCTCTGCTACCTGACACCACGGCGTCCGCCACCGTGCTGGCTGAACTTCCGGTCAGTGCCGAGCGCCCGTCGGTGCAATATCGTCAGGCCGGTGACGGCTACATTCTGATCGAGTACGGCGACAACGTGCTGGATTTGGCCCTGCGCCTGCGCCTTTATCTGCTGATGAAGGCCATTCGCGAAGCCGCCGAGCCGGGCATTGAGGAGCTGTCACCGGGCGTGCGCTCGCTGCAAATTCGCTATGACAGCCGGGTGATTCACCAGTCGCGCCTGCTTCAGCACCTGTTGACGCTGGAGCACGACTTGGCCGACGTCAGCCAGCTAAAAATTCCTACCCGCATCGTGCATATGCCGATGGCGTTCGAAGACTCCGCCACCCTTGGCGCGGTGGAGCGCTACCAGCAAACCGTGCGCGCCGAAGCGCCGTGGTTGCCGAACAACGTCGACTTTATCCAGCGCACCAACGGGCTGGCGAGCCGTCAGGAAGTGAAAGACATCATCTTCAACGCCAGCTACCTGATCCTCGGGCTGGGAGATGTCTACCTCGGCGCGCCGTGCGCCGTGCCTGTCGACCCGCGTCATCGCCTGCTGAGTTCCAAATATAACCCAGCGCGCACTTACACCGCCGAGGGCACCGTCGGCATTGGCGGCATGTACATGTGCATCTACGGCATGGACTCGCCGGGGGGCTACCAGTTGGTGGGCCGCACCCTGCCGATTTGGAACAAGTATCTGAAGAACGCCCAGTTCAAAAACGGCGAGCCGTGGCTGCTGCACTTCTTCGATCAGGTGCGTTTCTATGAAGTGACCGAAGAAGAACTGGACGCCCAGCGCGACGCCTTCCGCGAAGGCCGCGCGCAGGTGCGGATTGAAGAAACCGAGTTTGATTTCGCCCAATACACCCAGTTCCTGGCGGATAACGCGGAGGATATCGCCGACTTCCGTTCGCGCCAGTCCGCCGCCTTCACCGCCGAAGTCGCCCACTGGGCCGCGCAGGAGAGTGCCGCCGTGGAAGCCGCCGCCAACGCGGTGCAAGTGGTTGAAGACCAAAGCGAACAGGACGGCCATCTGGTGAGCGCCGACCTGAATGGCAACGTGTGGAAGATTCTGGTCGAGCCGGGCCAGCAGGTGGAAGAGGGTCAGGCGCTGATCGTGGTGGAAGCGATGAAAATGGAGCTGTCGGTCTACGCCCCTTGCGCGGGCCGGGTGAGCAAAATCAGCTGCCAGCAAGGCCGTCCGGTAGGCCCCGGCGACGCACTGCTGTGGCTAGACGTCGCGCAATCGGCCTAAGCCCCGAAGAAGTAGGAGCCAAGATGCAACTGACTGATTCACGCAACGCTGCGGATAAAAAACGCACCAAAATCCGCCCGGAAGGGCTGGCCGAGCGCATTTATTTGCAGCTCAAGGACGACATTTTCAACTTTCGCCTGCTGCCGGGCGACAGGTTCAGTGAGAACGATGTTGCAGACCGCATGGAGACCAGCCGCACGCCGGTGCGTCAGGCACTGTTTTGGCTGGAGCGCGAAGGCTATGTCGAGGTGTTTTTCCGCAGCGGTTGGCAGGTCAGGCCGTTCGACTTCGACTATTTCGAGCAGCTTTACGACCTGCGCATCGTGCTGGAGCTGGAGGCGGTGAAACGCCTGTGCGCCCTGCCTGCGGGCTTGCAGCCGGTGCAACTCGGCCAGCTAAAAGCGTTCTGGGTAGACGCGCCGCGCCTCGAGGACGGGCAGGAAGTTTCGCGCTATGACGAGGCTTTCCACATGACGCTGGTCGAGGCGGTGGGCAATGCCGAAATGGCACGCATTCACCGCGACCTGACGGAGAAAATCCGCATCATCCGCCGCCTCGATTTCACCAAAGGCTCGCGCATTGATGCCACGTATCACGAACACGCGAGCATCCTGCTCGCCATCTTGCACCAGCAAACCGAGGAGGCTCAGCGCCAACTTCACGACCATATCTCGGTCAGTAAGGCCGAGGTACGCAAAATCACGCTGCACATGCTGCATCAGGCTCGAAATGATGAGGGCAACCCATCAGGACTTTTATAAAAATTTTTCGACTTAAACCAATAACTAACAGGGGTTTTACTATGCATCGTCGACATTTTATTAAAGCTTTTGCTCTCTCTGCGACCGTGGTCAGCATGGGTCTGGCCTGGGGCGCGCAGGCCGCCGACACCATCAAGGTTGGGATCATGCACTCGCTCTCCGGCACCATGGCGATTTCTGAAACGCCTTTAAAAGACGTGGCGCTGATGACCATTGACGACATCAACGCCCACGGCGGCGTGCTGGGCAAAAAACTCGAGCCGGTGGTGGTTGACCCAGCGTCCAACTGGCCGCTGTTCGCCGAAAAAGCCCGTCAGTTGCTGACGCAAGACAAGGTGGCAGCGGTGTTCGGCTGCTGGACATCGGTGTCGCGTAAATCAGTGTTGCCGGTGTTCGAAGAGCTGAACGGCCTGCTGTTCTACCCGGTGCAGTACGAAGGGGAAGAGATGTCGCCAAACGTGTTCTACACCGGCGCAGCGCCAAACCAGCAGGCTATTCCGGCGGTGGAATACCTGATGAGCGAAGACGGCGGCGGTGCCAAACGCTTCTTCCTGCTGGGTACTGACTATGTTTACCCGCGCACCACCAACAAAATTCTGCGCGCCTTCCTGCACTCTAAAGGGGTGAAAGACAGCGATATTCAGGAAGTCTATACGCCGTTCGGCTACAGCGATTACCAGACTATTGTCTCCGACATTAAGAAATTCTCCGCCGGGGGCAAAACCGCGGTGATCTCCACCATCAACGGCGACTCAAACGTACCGTTCTACAAAGAGCTGGCGAATCAGGGCGTTAAAGCGACCGACGTGCCGGTTGTCGCTTTCTCCGTGGGGGAAGAAGAGCTGCGCGGTATCGACACCAAGCCGCTGGTTGGCGACCTCGCCGCGTGGAACTACTTCGAATCCGTGGATAACCCGGTGAACAAGAAATTCGTCGCCGAGTGGAAGGCTTACGCCAAGGCCCACAAGCTGCCGAACGCCGATACAGCCGTCACTAATGACCCGATGGAAGCCACCTACGTGGGTATCCATATGTGGGCGCAGGCGGTGGAAAAGGCCGGGACGACGGATGTCGATAAAGTCCGCGCCGCCATGGCCGGGCAGACCTTCGCCGCGCCGTCTGGCTTCACGCTGACCATGGATGCCACCAACCACCACCTGCACAAACCGGTGATGATTGGCGAGATTGAGTCCAACGGCCAGTTCAACGTGGTATGGCAGACCGACAAACCTATCCGCGCCCAGCCGTGGAGCCCGTATATCGCCGGTAACGACAAAAAGCCTGACACTCCGGTGAAAAGCACTAACTGATTGGATTGCTCCTTCTCCCTTCACGGGGAGAAGGCTGGGATGAGGGGTGGTTTTGGGCGCCGAGTCGCCTAAATACCCCACCCCAGCCCTCCCCTTACCAGGGGAGGGAGCAGATCGGTGCTCCACTTTACGAAGTAGCCAGAAATACACTTTGGGCAACGGGAAAACACCATGACGACCAGCTTAATGAACTTCAGGCCACTGCTTTTCCTGCTTTGTTGCCTGCCGTTTTTGGCTCAGGCCGGGGCGGCGAATGACTTTGCGGCGGCGAATCGCAGCCAGCAAGCCACTCTGTTACAGCAGTGGGCCGCCGACCCGCAGCCGGAGCGTTTGCCGCTGCTGGAAGCGCTGAAGCAGGAAAACGTGATGATCGACGACGCCAAACACGCCTTTGTGCAACAGGGCGACGCGCTGACCCCGCTAGATGGCGATGCCAAGCCGCAGGGCGACACCAAAAAGGTTTGGCTCAACAACCGCTTACGCATTTTGATTGCCAACGCGCTGTCGGCGCATCGTCTGGTCAGCACTGACAGCAATGTGCGGCTACAGGCGGCCAAATCCTTGCAGCGCGAGGCGCAGGCCGACCAGTTGCCGCTGCTGACCCATCGTCTGGCGCTGGAAAAAGACCCGGCGGTGCATGATGCCCTGAATATCGCGCTGGCGAATTTGCAGCTCGCCGATGCTAACCCGCAGGTGCGGCTGAAAGCCGTCGAGCTGCTGGGTGCCTCGGGAGATCCCGACACGCAGGGCCGCCTTCAGGCGCTGACTGACCCGAAAACCGAAGCCGACGCCGATGTGCGCAAAGCTGCGCAGGCCAGCCTGAAAGCCGTTGAGCACCGTTTGCTGATCGGCGACCTGATTGGTCAGGCGTTTACCGGCCTGTCGCTCGGCTCGATTTTGCTGCTGGCGGCGCTGGGTCTGGCGATCACCTACGGCCTGCTGGGGGTGATCAACATGGCCCATGGCGAAATGCTGATGCTCGGCTCCTACTCCACTTATATGGTTCAGTCGCTGTTCCAGCACTACGCGCCGGGCCTGCTGGCGCTCTACCCACTGGTCGCGCTGCCGGTGGCCTTCTTTATTACTGCTGGAATTGGCATGGCGCTAGAGCGCACGGTGATCCGCCATTTATACGGCCGCCCGCTGGAAACCCTGCTGGCAACCTGGGGCATCAGCCTGATTTTGATTCAGGCAGTGCGGGTGCTCTTTGGGGCGCAAAACGTCGAAGTCGCCAACCCCGGCTGGCTGTCGGGCGGTATCCAGCTGCTGCCGAATCTGGTGCTGCCGTATAACCGCATCGCGGTGATCATCTTCGTGCTGCTGGTGCTGGCCCTGACCTGGCTGCTGCTGAACAAAACCCGTCTGGGGATGAATGTGCGCGCCGTGACGCAAAACCGCGCCATGGCGGCCTGCTGCGGCGTGCCCACGGGCCGCGTAGACATGCTGGCCTTCGGCCTCGGCTCCGGCATTGCCGGGCTGGGCGGCGTGGCGCTGTCGCAGCTGAGCAACGTCGGCCCGGAGTTGGGTCAGGGCTACATCATCGACTCATTCTTAGTGGTGGTGCTCGGTGGCGTGGGCCAATTGGCAGGCACGGTGGTCGCCGCCTTTGGTCTGGGCATTGTGAACAAAATTCTTGAGCCGGAAATCGGCGCGGTTCTGGGGAAAATCCTGATCCTCGCGCTGATTATTCTGTTTATTCAAAAACGTCCGCAGGGACTCTTCGCCTTCAAAGGCAGGGTGATCGACTGATGAATCAACCGCTCACTGTTTCTGGCGTACAAAAAGCGCCGAAAGCCGCCCTGACGATTGGCGCACTGGTGTTTATTGCGCTGATTGTCATGCCTTTTCTGGCATTACTGCCAGCGACTAACCCGCTGGCGGTCTCCACCTACACGCTGACATTAGTCGGCAAGATCCTCTGTTACGCGATCGTCGCGATCGCCCTCGATCTGGTGTGGGGCTATGCCGGTTTGCTCTCCCTCGGTCACGGCCTGTTTTTCGCCCTCGGCGGCTACGCCATGGGCATGTACCTGATGCGTCAGGCGGCGGGCAGCGGCCTGCCAGACTTTATGTCATTCCTCTCGTGGAGCGAGCTGCCGTGGTTTTGGGCCGGAACCCAGCATTTTGCCTGGGCGCTGTGCTTGATTGTATTAGTGCCGGGCGCGCTGGCATTTGTCTTCGGCTACTTCGCTTTTCGCTCGAAAATCAAAGGCGTCTACTTCTCGATCATGACGCAGGCGCTGACCTACGCGGGCATGCTGCTGTTCTTTCGCAATGAAACCGGGTTTGGCGGCAACAACGGCTTCACCGGTTTCACTACCCTGCTCGGCTTTCAGGTCACGGCAACCGGCACGCGCATCGGCCTATTTTTGATGACCGTTATCGTGCTCGCCGCCAGTCTGGCACTGGGTTTCGCCCTGGCGCGCAGCAAATATGGCCGAGTGCTGACCGCCGTGCGCGACGCCGAAAATCGATTGATCTTCTGCGGCTATGACCCGAAGGGCTTCAAGCTGTTCGTCTGGACGGTTTCCGCCATGCTGTGTGGCATCGCCGGGGCGCTGTACGTGCCGCAAGTGGGCATTATCAACCCCAGCGAGATGTCGCCGACTAACTCAATCGAGGCGGCAATCTGGGTGGCCCTCGGCGGGCGCGGCACGCTGATCGGCCCTATTCTCGGCGCTGGCATCGTCAATGGCGCGAAAAGCTGGTTCACCGTCGCAATTCCCGAGTATTGGCAATTTATCCTCGGTGGCATGTTTATTCTGGTGACGCTGTTCCTGCCGCAAGGCGTGATTGGGTTGCTGCGTAAGAGAAAATCCTCATGAATTCAATGACTATGACCGAAGAGCTGTTCACGCAATCCTATCCGTCTGACCGTTTTCGCCAGCAGACCGACCCGGTTTTGCTGCTGGAAAATATCAATGTCAGTTTCGACGGCTTTAAGGCGCTGACCAACCTGTCATTGCGCATCGGCGTGGGCGAGCTGCGCTGCGTAATTGGCCCTAACGGCGCGGGGAAAACCACCCTGATGGACGTGATCACCGGCAAAACTAAGCCGCAGAGTGGCCGGGTATTTTACGACCAGACCACTGACCTTACCCAGCTTGATCCAGTGCGGATTGCGCAATCAGGCATTGGGCGGAAATTTCAGAAACCGACGGTGTTTGAAGCACTAACCGTGTTCGAGAACCTTGAGATCGCCCAGAAAACCAATAAGTCGGTGTGGGCCTGCCTGCGCGCCAAACTGAACAGCGAACAGCGCGACAGAATCGACGAAATGCTGGTGACGCTGCGCCTTGCCGGTGAGCGCCATCGGCTGGCGGGGTTGCTGTCTCACGGCCAGAAGCAGTTTCTGGAAATCGGCATGCTGCTGGTGCAGGAGCCGCACCTGCTGCTGCTCGACGAGCCCGCCGCCGGGATGACCGACGCCGAAACCGAATACACCGCCGAGCTGTTCAAGCAGCTGGCGGGCAAGCACTCGCTGATGGTGGTCGAGCACGACATGGGGTTCGTGGAGAGCATCGCCGACCACGTCACCGTGCTGCATCAGGGGCAAGTGCTGGCGGAAGGCTCATTGCAACAGGTGCAGGCCAACGAGCAGGTTATTGAAGTCTATTTGGGACGCTAAAACTGAGGAACCATTATGCTGCAAGTCAATGAACTGAATCAGTTTTACGGCGGAAGCCATATTCTACGCGGGTTAAGCTTCGAGGCGAAAATCGGCGAAGTCACCTGCCTGCTCGGCCGCAACGGCGTCGGCAAAACCACGCTGCTGAAATGTCTGATGGGGCTGGTCCCAGCCAAGTCCGGCACCATCAACTGGCAGGGAGAAACCATTAATGGCCGCAAACCCCACCAGCGGGTGCAGGCGGGCATTGCCTATGTCCCGCAGGGTCGCGATATTTTTCCGCGCCTGACGGTGGAGGAAAACCTGCTGATGGGCCTGTCGCGCTTTCCCGGTAGCCAAGCTAAGCAGGTGCCAGACCATATCTATCACCTGTTCCCGGTCCTGCTGGAGATGAAGCATCGCCGGGGAGGCGATCTGTCCGGCGGCCAGCAACAGCAGTTGGCGATTGGACGGGCGCTGGCTTGTAAACCGAGCTTGTTGATCCTCGACGAGCCTACCGAGGGTATTCAACCCTCGGTGATTAAGGAGATCGGCGCCGTTATCAAGCAGCTTGCTGCTCAGGGCGATATGGCGATCCTGCTGGTCGAGCAGTTCTACGATTTCGCTGCCGAGCTGGCTGACAGCTATCTGGTAATGTCGCGCGGCAGCATTATTAAAAGCGGGCGCGGCGATGAGATGGAAGCCGAAGGCGTGCGGGGGTTGGTGGCGATTTAATGCGAGGCTGATTCCTAAGTTGATGTTTAATTCACCAGACGATATTTAATCAATGCTAGAATATATCGATTAAATCGAACGAAACGTCTGAAAGGAGTCAACGATGAAATCTCTTAATGCAAATGAAGTTAAAACACAATTTGGTGATGTTCTGCTGCAAGTCCAGCGGGAACCATTACAGATCAACCGCAATGGCAAACCCGTTGCGGTGATGTTGTCGATGGAGGATTATCAAATGATGGATGAGATCAAGCTACGGATTCTTAAAGAAAAAATAGCTCGCGCAGAGGCAGATATTGCCCGTGGGGATGTCATGGATGGCGATGCGTTTTTTGCTCAATTGATGCAAGGAAGACAAATCTAAGATGGGTAAATACCAGATAGCCAAGGAGGCACGGGAGGATCTTATTAAGATTCAGCGCTATACACAGGAACACTGGGGAATTACACAGTCTGATAAATACCTCGCAGAGATCTTTAAGCTTTTCTCACTGGTAGCCATACATCCTGAGATAGGGCGCTCTGTGGCGTTCCGTGATGATGTTTTCCGGTTTCCTCATAAAAGTCATGTGGCTTACTTTTTGAAGAAATCGTCAGGTATTATTTTTATCTCAGTGATGCATAAGAGTCAGTTACCAGAGGATAATCCCGCGCTATCACTACATGAGCCAGAAGTGGTGTTTACATTAACCACGGTAAAGTGAGTAACACAAAAAAGCCGCGTTCAACGCGGCTTTTTGCTCAAAGCTAGGGTTAACCGTCAATCAGCGCTTTTACCTTTGCTCTGACTTCATCAAGCTCGAGCAGGCTCACGGTTCCTTTTTTGACAGCATTTCTTTTACGCCAGTCCAGACTTTTTATCTGATCTGACAACACCGCGCTCTGCCTAGTGCCAGCAATTAACACCTCGAAAGGGTAGCCTTTTATCTTGGTGGTCATCGGGCAGCACAGCAGCAACCCCACTCGATCATTATATGCAGCAGGACTCAGAACGACGGCTGGCCTATGCCCGGCCTGTTCGTGACCGGCTTGTGGGTCAAAATCCAGCCAGATAATGTCTCCGGCGTCAGGAATAAAAGGCTTCACCATGTCACAAGACCTCTCGGCCTGTAGGGGAACCGAAATCGGCCTCTTCATGCATATTGCTTTCCGTCACTCCCCCTAGAAGGGAATCGAGTGAATAGGTTTTAGCGCGAACTGGGACGATGATGATTTTGCCGTCTTCTACTGCAATCTCGACAGTATCATCGACCTTGAGAGAGGCTGCTTCCATGATAGCGACCGGTAGGCGCACAGAAGGGCTATTTCCCCATTTTTTCACAATGACCTGCGGCATAGATTTTCCTCAAGGAAGTATCAACAATGATGATACTGTGAGACAAAGCCCTCTCAGTGTCAACAATGTTTATACAGGGTAATGGATGGGAGGAGCTTCAGGGGGGATCTCAAGACACAAAAAAGCCGCGTTCAACGCGGCTTTTTTAGAAATAATCTAGGTTGGTGTTATCAACTGCGGACTTTGCGGTAGATAAACAGCACCACCAGCGCGCCGATCACGGCGACGACGAAGCTGCCGAAATTGAAACCGTCCACGCGGCCAAAGCCAAACAGTGTACTGATGTAACCACCGACGACGGCACCGACAACACCAAGAACCACGGTCAGGATGAACCCGCCACCATCTTTACCCGGCATGATCCATTTCGCCAGAATACCTGCAATCAGACCAAAGATAATCCAGGATAAAATTCCCATTTTTTGACTCCTCCAAATAAATTTCCGTACCGTGAATATTGTTGAGCCAATGCGGCTAAACAAGTGCGAAGGAGGTTGCTCCTCGCATGATCGCCTGCTGAAATTCCACCAGAGACGGCTTTTTCTTGCACTGCACTTATAGCGTAGCAGAAAACCAGAAACTCGCCCAAAATCAGCAGGAAGGGTAATAAAACGTCAGTTTGTGCTCGGTTTTTAAACCGGTGTCAACGTCCGAACCCGCATTGTCAACCTCTCGCAGCCGGCTGTAAATTCGCGTAAAATCTTCAACTAATTTTTTGAATGACATTCTCAAATCAATCCGTTTTTCATCTGCATGCCACAGGTCTATTATTCACTCATCGAAAGGCAACCACCTTTCTATCTAATAACCTGAATGGAATATACATCATGAAAAACGTCAAAATTTTTGCTGTAGCTGCAACCCTTTCTCTGATTTCTTTCGGTAGTTTTGCTGCTCAGCAGGTGAGTCAGCCGATGGACGGTCAACAAAAACTGGGCGTGATTTCTGCCTCTGGCCCAACCACTATTGGTGGTCTGGAAAGCAAACTGGCAGCTCAGGCAAGTGATGCTGGTGCCTCTTCTTACCGCATCATCTCCGTGACCGGTAATAACCGCCTGCACGCCGACGCTGAAATCTACAAATAAGCTTTCGCCAGTCAGTTAATACCCTCAGAAATCAAGAAGCCTGTGGAAAGCGTCTTAGCGGCGCATTCCACAGGCTTTTGTCATGATTATCAGACACTCTCCTGATCTCACTTTAAGACTTTCTTTACGCTTCCCATTGCATCCCTCAAGGCCGGTTACTATTCTGGACTGTCATTTTTTCAGCAAAGGGAACCGCCATGAAAACACGCCTCACCGCAGCACCGACGGCCGATGATGTCGACGAAATAAAAACGGCCCTCCGCACTTTCAATCTCAATTTTATTCACCGGCCTAAACTCCGTGAGCTGGGTATTTTTGTCGAAGATGAACACGGCAAAAAACAGGCCGGTATTGTGGCGGAAACCGTCGGGAAGTGGATGTACATCCAGATGCTGTGGGTGGATGAGTCCCTGCGCGGAAAAGATGTCGGCACGCAGCTTATCAGCGAAGCCGAAGAAGAAGCCAAAGCCCGCGGCTGCCTGTACTCACTGGTGGATACCTTTAGTTTCCAGGCGCGCCCGTTCTACGAGCGTATGGGTTACAGCGTGCAGATGACGCTGGAAGATTACATTGAAGACGCGCGGGCGCCGCAGGGGGAATCCACCACGCATACCCGCTATTTCCTGAGCAAAAAGCTCACCACAGCATAGAGACAACGCCGTGACCCTGACCGAATCTTTGGTTTCTTACGCCTTTGCCGCCGGTATTCTGACCCTAACGCCGGGTCTGGATACTGCTTTAGTGTTACGCACCGCCGCCAGCGAGGGCAGCAAGAAAGCCGTGCTGGCCGCGCTGGGCATTAGCACGGGTTGTCTGGTTTGGGGTGCGGCAGTTGCGCTGGGTTTAGGGGCGCTGCTGGCGGCGTCAGAGTTGGCATTCAATCTGCTGAAATGGATTGGCGCAGCCTATCTGTGCTGGCTTGGGGTGCAAATGCTGCTAAAACCGCGTGAAAGCATGTCGTTTAGCGCACAGGACAAAGCCAAGAAAAATCCACTTTTCGGCAGTTGGTTTATCAAAGGTTTGTTCGGCAACGTGCTTAATCCCAAGGTCGGGGTATTTTACGTGTCGTTTCTGCCGCAATTTGTTGCTACCGGTTATTCGGTTCCGCCATACATTTTCGGCCTGGCGGCCATGCACGCGGTGATTGGCACCCTGTGGTCATTGACCATGATCGCCGCCACCCGACCACTCTCTCGCTGGCTGCAACGCCCGAGCGTGGTGAAAACCTTAGATCGCCTGACCGGCACAGTATTTATCGCTTTTGCAGTTCGTCTCGCGACGACAAAACGTTAACAAAGGAAAGAGTTATGAAAACGCGCATGACCGACACGCCTACTGAGGCTGACATCACTGACATTATCGATGGCCTGCGCGGCTACAATAAAGGCTTTATCCCCGAGCAATCATTCCGGGATTTAGCGATTTTTATCGAAGATGATCAGGGCAAGAAGCAGGCTGGCATTATTGCGGAAACAGTGGGTAACTGGCTAAAAATCATTTACTTATGGGTTGATGAGTCTCTGCGTGGTCAGGACATCGGCACCAAACTGTTGCAGGATGTCCAGCAAGAAGCGCTACAGCGCGGCTGCCGCTACGCCATGGTCGATACCTTTAGTTTTCAGGCGCGCCCGTTCTACGAGCGCCACGGCTTCCATATGCAAATGGCGTTGGAAGATTACATCAAGGATATCCGTGCGCCTGATGAAGCTCCTTCAACCCACACCCGTTTTTATTTAACCAAACGTCTGGGCTGATGGCTGCGCGCGGCGGGGTTCTTCCCTGTCGCGCCACCTATCTTTTCCCATTGTCGCATTTTACTTGGCCGACAGCGCCAGCCACTCTTTGACCGCCGGACGCTGCCACTGGGCATCGGCATAGGCCGCCAGCTTCTCGGGAACGGCATCGCCATTCAGATGTAACCGATTGATCATCAAAGCCAAATCCACGTCAGCAATACACCACTCGCCAAACATATTCTCACGCTCACCGAGCAAACGCTCCGCCGCGCTAAACAGCTTTTCCGCCGCCATTTGGCCACTTTCGCTCAAAGGGGGGAATTTCTTACCGGCGAACACCACTTCGGTGGAACGCTCTTGGCGAATCGGCATTAAATCACTGCGCAGCCAAGCCTGAACTTCGCGCGCTTTGGCACGATTTTCCGGGTCTGCGGGATAGATTGCCGGGAAGGTCGGCGCGGGGAACAGCTCTTCCACATACTCATCAATCGCCGAGGACTCCGACAGCACGAAAGTACCATTGGTCAGCGTCGGGACGCGGCGCGTCAGCGAAACCGCCGAATAGTAATCATGCAGATTTTCATCCACTGCCAAATCGATGGTTTCTATCTCAAAAGGGATGCCTTTTTCGGTCAAGGCGACAAAAGCGGACATCACGTAGGGGCTGAAAAACTGTGCATCAGAATATAACTTCAGCGCGGACTGGCTCATCGACTCTCCTGAGAATGCGGAAAAATATTAATAATTAAAAACATAGCGCAAAACGTCGGGGGTGTCGCAGGTTCTTTCAGCGTCTGAATGTTACAAGTTTATGTCATACGCATATTTAATCTTTCTCATCCTCGATTCATCTCCCTATACTGCAAAATCGGCCGTGAGGTAAGACGTGACTCTTTCAGGAAAACCCATGAAAAAACGGACATTTGTGCTGGCAATACTGCTTCCCCTGTTGGTGAGCGCCGCTCAGGCAGCCCCTTCACCCGGCTCGTCTCCGCAGGCGATCAAAGCGCGGTTTAATCAGTTTCAGATTGGCGACAAGACCATTTGTTTGGATGAGTTTACTTATCCCAACAACCAGAAAATGAAGTCATTCGAAAGCGGCTATGTGATCGCCAAACAGAAAGATGTGCTGACTTATGAAATAGTTAGCATGTTTCTACTGGGTAACGACGTGACCGCGACGGTCAAGGCCGTGGTGGAAAGCCGCCTAAAGCCAAAAGGCATGAGCACCGAGTTTAAGCAGGCCTATATTGACGTAAACGGAATGGACAAGCCCGAGCAGGCTGCGGCGAAAAGCAACCTTATTCAAGAGTTTCAGAAGATGATCAGCGTGAAGCAGGATGATCTGCCTTACGGCGCCATCGTGATAAACGAGCAGGGTTATGTCATTACTACCGTTGAGAAAAATGGTACTAACGTCAGCGAATGCTTTGTCACGCCGGTGAAAAAAGCGGAAAAGGAATAAACCTAATGACCCAGTTATGTGCAATGAGTGCAGACTATTTCTCACAATTTCATCAGCAGCTGGCGGAAGATTACGCCAGAGAGAACGTCAAATCGGGGCGCTGGCTGGAGCACAATGCGCTGGCGCGTGCTCAGGGAGTCATGGAGGAATTGCTGCCGCAGGGCGTCGCCACGCCAGATAACTATCTGTTTGTAATCAAAACTGATCAAGGTGAAACGGCTGGCTGTATTTGGTTAGCCGACGTCGAGCGCCAGGGCGATCGCAGCGCGTTTATTTATGAAGTATCTGTTTACCCGGCGTTTCGCCGTCAGGGCCATGCTCGCGCCGCTTTTCTTCAGTTAGAAGAGAAAGTGCGCGAGCTGGGTTTGAAGTCCATCGGCCTGAACGTGTTCTATCACAACAGCGGCGCACAGGCGTTGTATGCCGGTCTGGGCTATGCGCCAACCAATCTGACCATGGTAAAAAACCTAGCGGATTAATAACCTCCCCTCAGCGCTGATATTTGATGAATTCAGTCTGCGTGCCAATCCGGTCATACAGTTTGCGCGCGGTATGGTTGGAGGTTTTGGTAGTCCAGTAGACGTTGGCTTTGTCGTTCTGATCGGCATAGTCATAAACCGCTTCAATCAGTTTCTGACCAATGCCGAGCTTGCGCGCGCTGTCATCCACGAATAAATCCTGCAAATAGACCACCTGCTGCATGTGCCAGCCGTGATCGTGGTTGATGCAATTGACCAAGCCCACCAACTTGCCCTGATACTCCGCCACATAGCCAAACATGTCGGGATAATCGCTCTGCGACAGACGCTGGAAGGTGTAATCAAACTGCGCCGGATCAAGCTCTGACTGGTAGAAGTCGAGATAGTCGCGCCACAGCGCTTCCCACCCTTGGCGGTCAGCAGGGGTCAAAGTACGAATTTTCACCTCATTTGATTGGCTCATTGCGTTCTCTCTGTTAAAAATAAGTGGATGCTTTCGCTTAAATTAATCGTCTATTGCAAGGATTTCCAGCCATGTTGCCGCGCCTTAGCCTCAAAGATGTGACCTTTTCCGCCATCCTCGCCGGTTTTGTGGCGGTACTCGTCGGCTACACCAGTTCGGCGGCCATTATCTTCCAGGCGGCGGAAGCGTCGGGTGCCAGCCCCTTGCAGATTGGTGGCTGGCTGACCATGCTGGGTCTCGGCATGGGGCTGACCTCCATCGGCCTCTCTTTGTGGTATCGCACGCCAATCGTCACAGCGTGGTCGACGCCGGGCGCGGCGCTGCTGGTCACCAGCCTGCCGGGCACCTCGATGAATGATGCCATTGGGGTGTTTATTTTTGCCAGCGGCCTGATGCTGTTATGCGGCGTGACAGGCCTTTTTGCCAGACTGATGCACTACATTCCGCAGGCGCTGTCCGCCGCGATGCTGGCCGGAATATTGCTGCGTTTCGGCCTGAACGCTTTCACGTCGCTGCAAAGCAATTTTGCGTTGGCAGGGACGATGTGTCTGGTCTATCTGCTGGCTCGCCGTGCTCTCCCGCGCTACGCCATCGTGCTGACACTGGCCGCCGGGCTGATTGTGGCGGGATTGCAGGGAGACATTAGCCTGCACGGGCAAAGCCTGAGCTTCGCCGTGCCGGAATTCGTCACCCCGCACTTCTCGCTCTCGGCGCTACTGGGCATCGGCATTCCGTTTTTTGTGGTCACTATGGCGTCGCAAAACGCGCCGGGCATCGCCACGCTTAAGGCTCACGGCTATCAGGTGCCGGTTTCTCCGCTGATTTCATGGACGGCGCTGACCGCCCTGCTGCTCGCGCCTTTTGGCGGCTTCACCTTCTGCATTGCCGCCATCACCGCCGCGATTTGCATGGGAGAAGATATCCACCCTGATGCCAAAAAACGCTATATGGCCGCCGTGGCTGCCGGGGTGTTTTACCTGCTGGCCGGGCTGTTCGGCGGCTCTATCGGCCTGCTGTTCACCGCGCTGCCCACGCCGCTCATCCACACCATCGCCGGATTGGCGCTATTGGGGACCATTGCGGGCAGTTTGCAGCGCGCACTGGCGGAAGAGTCTCACCGCGACGCGGCAATCATTACTTTCCTGATCACCGCCTCTGGCGTCACGCTGCTGGGCGTCGGTTCGGCATTCTGGGGGCTGGTTGGCGGGGTGATAGCCCACTGGGCGCTGACTTTCGGCAAGCAAAAGGCGCTGTAAATGTTGAGGGCCTTCAAGTTCTGGGTAACAGGATTTAGTAACACGCCTTAAGGTGATGGCGATCACATTTCTGACGCCATAAACCCTCTTTACTGGCAGCATTCCTGCTGTAAAACGCAGCGGCAAAGCACCTAATAAAGAGCAAAACTATGATGAAGATTGACACCCAATCCTGCGTGGTCACCGGCAAAAAAGATGTCTCCGTGGTCGAGCAGCAGATCGATTATCAGGGCCAGGGCACGCTGGTAAAAGTCACTCGCGGCGGCATCTGCGGTTCTGACCTGCATTACTACGAGCATGGTCAGGTTGGTGATTTCAAAGTGCGAGAAGCCATGGTTTTGGGCCATGAAGTGGTTGGCGTGGTGGAAAAATCAGACACCGCTCGCCTTAAACCCGGCCAAAAAGTGGCGTTGAACCCCAGCAAGCCCTGTAAATCCTGTAAATACTGCCTTTCTGGTGATGAAAACCAGTGTACTACCATGAAATTCTTCGGCAGCGCCATGTATTTCCCGCACATCAACGGGGCTTTCACCCAATATAAAATTGTCGACAGCGAGCAGTGTATCGCCTTCGATAATCAGGTTAGCGATCGCCTGATGGTGTTTGCCGAGCCGCTGGCCGTGGCTATCCACGCCGTTAATCAGGCTGGTGATATCAAGGGTAAAACGGTGTTTGTCTCAGGCGTTGGGCCAATTGGCAGCCTGATTGTCGCTGCCGCCAAAGCCAAAGGCGCGAAGGAGATTGTTTGCGCCGATCTGAGTGAACGCTGCCTGAGCCTGGCACAAGAAATGGGTGCCAATATTGCACTTGATGCCGCAAAAGGCGACTTCGCGCCCTATCAGGCGGAAAAAGGCTATTTTGACGTCTCTTTCGATGCCTCAGGCCATCCGTCGTCTATCCGCCGCTGTCTGGAGTTAACCCGCGCGCGAGGCACGCTGGTGCAGGTGGGTATGGGTGGTGCGGTGAATGACTTCCCGCTGATGATGTTGATTGCTAAGGAAATTAACTGGGTCGGCAGCTTCCGCTTCACGGAAGAGTTCAAAACGGCGGTTGAGTGGCTGGCAAATAAAACGGTTGACCCGATGCCGCTGCTGTCTGCGGAGTTCCCACAAGGAGATTTGGTGGAAGCGCTGGAATTCGCGATGGATAAATCCAAAGCCTCTAAGGTGCAGCTGGTGTTCTAATGGATGTTCCGGCGAGTTAGGCCTTTAATCGTCAAAAAAGGGGAGAGCCAAAACTCTCCCCTCCATTTATTATTTACGCTTGAAGAAGCCGCAGAACATGTCAGCTACAGATTTGATTGTTGATTCAACAATATTACCCACTTCAACGCCGAAAGTATTAGTACCCGTCGGCTTGGTGGTGCCGTTAATCAGAGAGCCGATTTGATCTAAACCGTTATCCAGCAGAGCGCCCACATCACTTAACAGACCGGCGCCAGACACTTCGTTCAACTCATGCTTTTCTAATGTACGCATTTTTACATCTCCATTTAGATTGATATTGGTAAATCGCAGAACAACCTTGTTCTGCCGAATCACTTTAATACTCAAGTCAGGGGGAAAACCAATAAACTCTATTTAAACAATGCATTACAGGATTAATCGCGAGACATAATTAGAATTGTCCTTAACTAAAACCCGCCGAATTATCCTCATCGCAGTTCGTCCCTTTCCGCCAGCATGATGTCCGTTTTTGGCATGTCCTTCCCATCTTTTCAGGCGCACACTGGTTTCACACCCATGAGATGGAGTCCTAAAATGACCCGCAGCGCTTTATTAAATATCGACGTTCAACGCTCCTTCGAGCACCGCCCTTTCTGGCAAGAAGAGGATTTACCCGCATTCCAACAGGCGTTGAACCGACTGATCGACGGCTGCCAAACGCGCGGCGTGCCGGTTATTGATGTCTTCCACGTCAATCCTGAAGGCGTGTTCTCGCTGGAGTCCGGGCTGGTTACGCCGATGCCCTTCCTGCGACATACGCCAACCAAAGTCTTCCACAAGCACGTGCACAACGCGTTGCTGGAGTCCGGTCTACACGAATGGCTGCAAGAACAGGGTATTACTCACCTGATTATTGCCGGAGCGCGCACCGAGCAGTGCTGCGAAACCACCACCCGCGTGGCGTCTGACATCGGTTATGCCGTGACTTATGTCACTGAGGCGACGCTGACCTTCCCGATGACCCACGCCAGCGGGGAAACCTTCTCCACGGATGCCATTAAACGTCGCACCGAGCTGGTTCTGGCGGACCGATTTGCCACCATCACCGACGTCGACGGCGCGCTGGCGGAGCTTGACCAAGCTGTGTGAAGATGGGATTTCGCAGCCGTGAGTTAGCCAAGAGGTTTCACCATGCAAGACGTTTACTTTGTCACGCTCCCGGGCGTGATGGCGCTGGATTTAGTCGGCCCCGGCGAGGCTTTGCGCCTGACCGGGCAGTTTCGTCTGCATTACATCAGCCCGCTCACCGAAGCAGAAACCTCCACCGGGCTGAAAGTGGGCAGCCTGCAGCCCTTACCGACCTCCTTCGCCAGTGGAAGTATCATTGTTATTCCGGGCGTTGAGCATTCGGCGGAAAACTTCGCCACGCCCGCCGCAGTGCAAGTGCGCGACTGGCTCAAACAGCAAAAAGCGGCGATTGAACAGGGAGAGGTGACGCTGGTGTGTATCTGCTCCGGCAGCCTGTTGGCGGGTCAAGCGGGATTGCTCGACGGCTACCAGTGCACCACTCACCACGACGTGATCGCGCGTCTAAAGCAACAAGTGCCCAGCGCGCAGGTGAAAGACAATCGCATTTTTGTCGAAGACCGTTTTGTGCTGACCAGCGCGGGCATCACGGCGGGGATAGATCTGACGCTGCACATCATTTCCAGCCGGCTAGGCGCGCAGGCCGCGCTGGACGTGGCCCGCGAGATGGTGGTCTATTTTCGCCGCGCCGGGGATGACCCGCAGCTTTCGCCGTGGCTGAGATATCGCAATCACATTCACCCCGCCGTGCATCGCGCGCAAAACCTGATGTCAGCCACGCCAGAAGCGCCGTGGCAGCTGGAGGAGATTGCCGCGAAGGCCCATGTCAGCGGGCGGCATCTGACGCGCCTGTTCCGCCAGCACCTGGGGATCAGCGTGCGCGACTACCATGAGCAGTTGCGTATCGCCGTCGCCCAGCAGCGGCTGCAACAGGGTTTTGGGGTTGAAAAAGCCGCCCTCGCCGCCGGATTTACCTCCGGCAGGCAGTTACGGCGGGCACAGGAGAGATGGCCGAGTGGGCACTAACTGACCCATTTTCGGCGGTCGATTTTCGCCAGCAGCACTGCCAACCCAAGGCCTCCCAGCAGGCCGCACAGGAACAGGAAGGCGATATTGACCAACGGCCACTGCGGAAAGCCAATGTGCGCACCGCGCAGGCCGATGATGATCAGCGCGTGAAAGCCGTAGATCGCCAGTGAATGGCGCGAGATGATTCCTAGCCCGGGCAGCACTCGCGAATCCAGCGCGTTCTTGCCGATAACGAAAAGCGAAATCGCCGAGATAAACACCAGCGGGCCGGTGTAAACATAGTAGGTGTCGGCGAAATTCTGGTTGATCAGCGACTGGTGGAATGTCCCCCAAGCCACGCCCAGCGTGCTGAGGATAAACAGCCCGCAGGCCACGGGCGTGACGCCGCTTTTCTGCGTATTCATCATGCCCATCGCCCGCCCCATCAGCGCATAGAGCACGTAATAGAAGGTGTTGCCGCCGATATACAGGTTGAGTGGCAAAATCGCCACTCGGTCAATGCGCAGCGCCGGAAGCTGTGGGTTAGCCAGCACGCCAAGCAGCAGCCCGGCCACCAGCAGATACTTACCCGACACCTGTTTGACGTTGATCAGTGGGGAGAGCAGGTAAATCACCACAATGGCGTAGAAGAACCAGAGGTGGTAAAACACCGGCTTTTGCAGAATAAGACGTAAAGAAGGCCAAAAACCAACATTTGTAAAACTTAAGATGTAAATCAGCGACACCGCGCTATAGAACAACAGGCATAAACCGATACGCAGGAAATGGCGTTTCTCCGCACTTTTTTCGCCGAAAAACAGATAGCCCGAAATCATGAAAAACAGCGGCACGCAGACGCGCGAGGTGGAATTGAGCAGATTAGCGAGGGTCCAATCAAGAGTATGGATGGCGGCGAAATTCACTACCTGCGCCGTGCTGGCGTGGATCATCACCACCATCATGCAGGCCACCGCTCGCAAATTGTCTATCCAGCTGATTTTCTGATTCATTAAACTCTTTATTCCTACAAAGACCTTCACTTTCTACCTTTATTAGCAGGTTAATGAGCTTTAACTGGGCTAACAAGCTAAAAGTGACATTCTCAGAAAGTGCTAAACACAAAAAGAGGATTGCGCTTAGTTCAAAAAATCGGCAAAATAGCCGCCATTACTGCCCCGCCTGCGTTACCCGCCCGGACAGTCCCTATTTTCTTGCTAGTTTCCCATGATCTAGCCTTACGTCGTGAAATAACAACATGCATAACTCTCCAAATACCGCGTCCCTTTTGGATCGGCGGGCGCTTCTGTTCCCGCTTTGTCTGGTGCTTTTTGAATTCGCCACTTATATCGGCAACGATATGATCCAACCCGGCATGCTGGCCGTGGTGGCGAATTTTAACGCTGGCGAAGAGTGGGTTCCAACCTCGATGACCGCCTATTTAGCTGGCGGCATGTTCCTGCAATGGCTGCTCGGGCCGCTGTCGGATCGCCGTGGGCGTCGGCCGGTGATGCTGGCCGGGGTCGGTTTCTTCATCGTAACCTGTCTGGCGATTTTGTTCGCCCAAAGCATCGAGCAATTTATGGTGATGCGCTTTTTGCAGGGGATTAGCCTGTGCTTTATCGGCGCGGTGGGGTATGCAGCGATTCAGGAATCTTTCGAAGAGTCGGTGTGCATTAAAATCACCGCCATGATGGCTAACGTCGCGCTGATAGCGCCGCTACTCGGGCCGCTGGCCGGAGCCGCGCTGGTGCAGTTCGCGCCTTGGGAAACCATGTTCGTGCTGTTCGCCCTGCTGGCCGCCATTGCCTTCTGGGGCCTGTGGAAATCAATGCCGGAAACCGCATCGCGCCTGGGCGAAAGCTTCTCCATGAAGAGCCTGTGGAAAGACTATAAAGAGGTGCTGAAAAACCGTCAGTTCCTGTGCGGCGCGCTCGCCATTGGCTTTGCCAGCCTGCCGCTGCTGGCGTGGATTGCCCAATCTCCGGTGATTCTGATCAGCGGCGAAGGCCTGCCACCGTTTGAGTACGGCCTGTTGCAGGTGCCGATTTTCGGCGCGCTCATCATCGGTAATATCACGCTGGCGAAGCTGACCGGCAAACGCAGCGTCGAGCAGTTAATCAAGCTGGGTGCCGGACCCATGGTAGTCGGACTGATTATTGCCGCGGCGGCCACCCTGCTGTCGGGCCACGCCTACTTCTGGATGACCGCAGGGCTGAGCCTCTACGCTTTCGGCATTGGGGTGGCTAACGCCGGCTTATATCGCTTAACGCTGTTCTCCAGCACCATGAGCAAAGGCACGGTATCCGCCGCGATGGGGATGATCAGCATGGCGGTGTTTACGCTGGGCATTGAGCTGGCGAAAGTGGCTTACGTCGAGGGGGGAAGTGGTTTATTTAACCTTTTCAACCTGATAAGCGGACTGTGCTGGTTAGCCTTAGTGGCCGTGTTTATCCGCCGCCGTCAGGTGTTCGTCGCACCGAATAGCGTGGTGTAGCAGAAAAAGGTCCGCAATAGCGGACCTTCTTTTATGCTTAAAACAGCCCCATCGGCTTGTCGGAATAACTGACCAGCAGGCACTTGGTCTGCTGATAGTGGTCCAACATCATCTTGTGGGTTTCGCGCCCGATACCGGACTGTTTATAGCCGCCGAAGGCCGCATGGGCCGGATAGGCATGGTAACAGTTGGTCCAAACGCGCCCCGCCTGCAAGTTCCGCCCCATGTGGTAGGCCACGCTGCCGTCGCGGCTCCACACCCCAGCTCCCAGCCCGTAAGCCGTATCGTTGGCAATCTCCAGCGCCTCGTCCATGTCTTTAAAGGTAGTGACCGCTAGCACCGGCCCGAAGATCTCCTCCTGGAACACGCGCATGTTGTTTTTACCCAGCAAGATGGTCGGTTGCAGGTAATAACCCTCATTGAGCGAGCCTTCCAGTTTCTTGCGTGCACCGCCGGTCAGCACCTGAGCGCCCTCTTTCTTGCCGATTTCGATATAGTCCAGAATGGTTTTCATCTGGCCCGCCGACACCTGCGCGCCCATCTGGGTATCCGCGTCCAGCGGGTTGCCGGTGCGAATAGCCTCCACGCGCTTGATCGCCCTTTCCATAAAGCGTTCGTAAATTGACTCTTGCACCAAGGCGCGGCTCGGGCAGGTACAGACCTCGCCCTGGTTAAAGGCAAACAGGGTGAAGCCCTCCAGCGCCTTGTCGAAGAAGCTGTCTTCTTTGTCCATTACGTCCGCAAAGAAGATGTTCGGCGACTTGCCGCCCAGCTCCAGCGTGGCGGGGATCAGGTTTTGCGCGGCGTATCCGGCAATCTGCTGGCCCACTTCGGTGGAGCCGGTAAAGGCCACTTTGGCGATGCGTTTAGACGTCGCCAGATATTCGCCAATCTCGCCCCCCGCGCCGTTAACCACGTTGATGACTCCAGCGGGCAGAATGTCTTTCAGCAGATCCATCAGCAGCAGCACGGAAAGCGGGGTCAGCTTGGCAGGTTTCATCACAATGCAGTTACCCGCCGCCAGCGCCGGTGCCATCTTCCAGCAGGCCATCAGCAGGGGAAAGTTCCACGGAATGATCTGTGCCACCACGCCCAGCGGTTCGTGGAAATGGTAAGCCACGGTTTCGCTGTCGATTTCACTGATGCCCCCTTCCTGCGCACGGACGCAAGAGGCGAAATAGCGGAAATGGTCAATAGCCAACGGCACATCGGCCCCCGAGGTTTCGCGGATCGGCTTACCGTTATCCCAGGTTTCGGCATTCGCCAGCAGCTCGAGATTTTGCTCCATACGGTCAGCGACTTTGAGCAGCAGATTGGCGCGCTCCTGCACTGAGGTCTTGCCCCATGCGGCTTTGGCGGCGTGGGCGGCGTCCAGCGCCAGTTCAATATCATCTTTGCTGGAGCTGGCCACTTCGCACAGCGCCTCGCCGGTAATTGGCGTCAGGTTGGAATAGTATTCGCCCTTCACCGGCGCGACCCACTCGCCGCCGATAAAGTTGTCATAACGTTTTTTCAGTTTCAGCGGGAAACCATACTCTTCGGGTTTTACGGCGTGCGGGGTCTTGTCATAAGCCATGGTGAATCTCCTTTATGCTGCCTTGAGCGAGAGTAAAACGCAGAATGCTGTATAAAGCGTAGGCAGTGAGGAGATGGAGGGCGGGATGTAAAGGGAACTCTTCGAGCGGCCTCACAACTTTTCAGCCGGAGGCGCACGAGATGCTCAAAGGGGGATGAATCTGCAAGAAGAGGCTGGATTAAGGCGGCGCAGTGCGGGAAAAGCTTTCGCGCTGGAACAGGCGCTCTACCAGCGAAACCAGCTTCGGGCGCTCGACGCACCAGCCGGGCGCCACGCGGCGATAGTTGATATATCCCAGTGCGCAGGCGACGGCGATATCCGCCACGTTCAGGCTTTCGCCATTCAACAACGTGCAGTTTTTGGCATGCTGCTCAAGGGTGTCGAGGCCGCGCAGCACCTTGGCGCGCTGTTTCACCACCCACTCTTCATTACGTTTGTCAGCATCGCGCTTGCTCTCTAACACCAGCGCCACGGCGGCGTCGGTCACGCCATCGGCCAGCGCCTCAATCTGTTTAACCCGCAATGCCTCCAGCGGCTGCCAGGGCAGCAGCGTAGGGGAAGCATTCTGCAACTCGATAAACTGCACGATGATCGGCGAATCGTAAAACACCTCGCCCTCGTCAGTGACCAGCGCGGGCACTTTGCCCAGCGGGTTATAGTCGGTGATTTTGCTGCCCGGCTCGCTCGGCGGGTCATTCACAAACTCAAAAGGAATGCCCTTCTCCAGCAGCATGACTGAGATTTTACGCACGTATGGACTGGTGTAGCTGCCGACTAGCTTCATCATATTCTCCCGCGTTAAGACCTATTTTAAAGCTAGCAGCCAAGCCCCGCTTTACCAAACTACGCCGCGCAAAGCGCCATTTTTAAGAATTGCCCTTCACGCGTCCTACACCAAAAATGCCTTTCTGCCGCGTCAGCCTCGGTTTTGCGCAATCAGGCTTTCCCCTCTGAGAAGCGAAGCGTTAAAATATTGTTTAAATTTCGTAGTGTTTAAAAGGTTATTTCGATGGATGTTCTGCGCCAGAACCCTTCTGACGAAAAAGGCGATCAGACCCTGACGGCGATTGTCGGGGCGACCCGCAAGCCGGTGATGCAGCGCGGGCATCTGGATGCGCCAGAAGATGACTGGATCGCCGAAGAAGTGCCGGTCGCACTGGTCTACAACGGCATCTCTCACGTGGTGATGATGGCGTCGCCAAAAGATCTCGACGCCTTCGCGCTCGGATTTTCTTTATCAGAAGGCATTATCGAATCCGTCTCTGACATGTACGGTATGGATGTGTCATCCAACTGCAATGGCATCGAAGTTAACATCGAGTTATCAACCCGACGTTTTAGCGGTTTAAAAGAGCGCCGCCGCGCGATGGCCGGACGCACCGGCTGCGGCGTGTGTGGCATTGAGCAACTCGGCGATCTGTTCCGCCCGCTCAAGCCGCTGCCCTTTACTCAAACCTTTGATTTAGCCCTGTTAGATCAGGCGCTGAGCCAGTTGAAATCGGTGCAAACCATCGGCCAGCTCACCGGCTGCACTCACGCCGGCGCATGGATTAGCCCTCAGGGCGAACTGCTCGGCGGCTGTGAAGACGTCGGTCGCCACGTCGCGCTGGATAAAATCCTCGGCGTGCGGGCCAAGAAAGCCGACTGGCAGCAGGGCGCGGCGCTGGTATCGAGCCGCGCCAGCTATGAAATGGTGCAGAAAGCCGCAATGTGCGGCGTCGAAATTCTGTTTGCCGTCTCCGCCGCCACGCAACTGGCGGTGGATGTCGCCGAACGCTGTAACCTGACGCTGGTCGGCTTCAGCAAGCCGGGGCGGGCGACGGTCTATACTCATCCACAGAGGTTGAGGGGCTGAGCCCGCGTCGGATTGCTCTCAATTCAGCGTTAGATTGTTTATTACCAGCTTATTTGTACTTGCTCTAAGGGCGGCCGAAAGCCCCGCCTGACGGGCCTGAGACAATACCCGCACAAAGTGCGGAGCATAGATAATCATTTTCAATATCATTTAATTAACTATAATGATCCTACTGATTACGCGGTGCTCACAATGACGGTGCCGCCCTACACTATGGAGACGATGAACATGAGTTATTCACTGCCATCACTGCCTTACGCATACGACGCACTCGAACCGCATTTCGACAAACAGACGATGGAAATCCATCACACTAAACACCACCAGACCTACGTTAACAACGCTAACGCTGCGCTGGAAAGCTTGCCAGAACTGGCAAAACTGTCTGTTGAAGAACTGATTGCCAACCTGGACAAAGTGCCAGCTGACAAGAAAGTTGCTCTGCGCAACAACGCAGGTGGCCACGCTAACCACAGCCTGTTCTGGAAAGGCCTGAAAACCGGTACCACCCTGCAGGGCGACCTGAAAGCGGCAATCGAACGTGACTTCGGCAGCGTTGACGCTTTCAAAGAAACCTTCGAGAAAGCAGCAACTACTCGTTTCGGCTCAGGCTGGGCGTGGCTGGTGCTGAAAACCGACGGCAAACTGGCGGTAGTTTCTACTGCTAACCAAGACAGCCCGCTGATGGGTGAAGCAATCTCTGGCGCATCTGGCTACCCTCTGCTGGGTCTGGACGTTTGGGAACACGCTTACTACCTGAAATATCAGAACAAACGCCCTGACTACATCAAAGCATTCTGGGATGTTGTGAACTGGGACGAAGCGGCAAAACGTCTGGCTGAAGCGAAGTAATTTCGCGCCCCTTGGGGTTCAGCAACGCACATTAGGCGGGGGCTTCCCCGCCTTTTTTACGCCCATTTTTCGCCCCCTTATTGCAGCCTTTTCTCTCAATTTTCAGACCTTGCTCGCACTTCTTAAATATCCTGCCTCACCCCCCTAAAGTTTGGCTTAAGTCATTCCGATAGACCCTTCACAAAGGCATCTCTTTTTAAGCATGGACGTTGGGGGAAAATACTGATGGGAATGGGTTTAGTACAACGCATCGATAATCTAAAAGTCGGCACCAAACTCGGGCTGGGCCTGGGGTTTATTTTGCTGATTGCCGTGGTGATATCCGCCGTGGGGATGATGAAGTTCAAAAGCATCGACCAGCGGGCCGATAAGGTCGATTTCAGCAATCAAATTAATACCTTATTGCACGACGCACGTCTTAATCGCACCTTATACCAATTCAATTACGACCCCGTTTATCTGGAGAAAAACCAGCAACTTATCGGCCAAGTTGAGCAGTTACTACAAGAGTCCAAAGGCAAGATGAGCTGGGAGCCGAAGAATCAAGCCAATTTAGATCAGGTGCCAGTAAAAATTAGTGAATACAAACAGGCGCAGGCGGCTTTCAAACACGCGGTGGATGAAAAAGACGCGGTGCGCAAGAGCTGGAACTTGTCGGACACTGAGGACATCCTCAAACGCTTGCAAGAACAGCTGCGGGTAGAAGATGTAGATCCGTCGATTCGCATGTCGCTTTCTGAAGTGATTCAGAAGCTGATCAGCATCCGCTATTACGTCCGCGGGCTGCTGCTCAGCCCAACTCAGGCGTCAGAAGTGCCATTATTGCAGGCGATTGACGATACCAAGGCCAATGCCACCAAGCTCAACGCCCTGCTGTTGCCAAACCAGCAAGAGACGCTGGCGCCGCTGATGAACGCGCTGGCGAGCTATAAATCACACGTCGTGGCTTACCTGCCTGCCGTCGAGCGCGAGAAGGCGGCCTCGCAAATCTTGGCGGTAAAAGCTAATGATATGAACGCATTAGTGGCTGATATCTTCAAAAACGAGCTGGAGAGCACCCACGCCGACATCAACAAAGCGCTGATGCTGATGGGTATTATTACGCTGGCGGTGCTGGTTATCGGCACCCTGTTCTCGTGGCACATCACCCGCCAGTTAACCCATCCGCTGCGCGCCACGCTGGCCACCGCCGAGCTGATTGCCAAGGGGGATCTCACGGCGGCGCAGCCTACCGCCCGCCGCGACGAGCTGGGCATGTTAATGAACGCCGTGGCCGGAATGAGCCAGAACCTGCGCAATATGATTTATGAAATTCGCACGGGGGTCGGTCAGGTGTCCCACGCGGCGGCGGAAATTGCCGCGGGGAATACTGATTTATCCTCGCGCACCGAGCAGCAGGCGGCGGCAGTGGAAGAGACCGCCGCCAGCATGGAGCAGCTCAGCTCGACAGTGAAACAAAACGCCGAGAACGCCCACCATGCCAGCAAACTGGCCTCTGACGCCTCGCAAACCGCCACCCTCGGCGGCAAGCAGGTCGGCGACGTGGTGCTCACCATGCAACAGATCTCCAGCAGCTCCAAGCGCATCGCCGAGATAACCTCCGTTATCAACGGTATCGCCTTCCAGACCAACATTCTGGCGCTGAACGCGGCGGTGGAAGCTGCCCGCGCCGGTGAGCAAGGACGCGGCTTCTCGGTGGTGGCTTCTGAAGTTCGCACGCTGGCCCAGCGCAGCGCGCAGGCCGCCAAAGAGATTGAAGGGTTGATTGCCGAGTCGGTCGAGCGAGTGAATACCGGGGCCAAGCTGGTCGAAAGTACCGGGCGCACCATGCAGGATATCGTGCAGTCGGTGACCAACGTGCGCGACATTATGGGCGAGATTGCCTCCGCGTCTGACGAGCAGAGCCGGGGCATCACGCAGATTTCCCAAGCCATTGTCGAGATGGACAGCACCACCCAGCAGAACGCCGCGCTGGTTGAGCAGTCTGCCGCCGCCGCCGACTCTCTCGAAGAGCAGTCACGCCTGCTGACCGAAGCCGTGTCGGTGTTCCGCCTGTCGGACAGTGACAGCAAGAGTGCGTCAGTCACTCCGCGCGCGCCGCAGTTGCAGTCTCCGCTGCTGCCGCGCCCGGCGGGTGTCAGTCAGGATAATTGGGAAACTTTCTAAGCCTGTCGCCCTCCCCGTGAAATGCGCCCCATCGGGCGCATTTTTTTCGCCTGTTTAGCCGGGCAATTGCGGGGTATGCTGAAGCACCAGGGGCAACGACATGACAGGAGGTTTTTATGCATTACCCGGACGTGTATATCGGCGCGGTCAAACCCTATGACAATGACCGACCGAGCGACATCGGCAAGCGGCAGGTAGACGGTATTTTACAGCTCAAAGCGCTAGGGTTAGAAGGTGACGAGCAGGCCGAAAGCAGCTACCACGGCGGGCCAGATCGCGCCTTATGCCACTTCCCCCGCGAGCACTATGCGTGGCTGCGCCAGCACTTTCCCGAGCAGGAAGAGCGTTTCCATCCGCCCGCCTTTGGAGAAAATTTATCCACCCTCGGCCTGACCGAAGCTAACGTCTTTATCGGCGATATTTTCCGTTGGGGCGACGCGCTGATTCAGGTCACTCAGCCGCGATCCCCCTGCTACAAGCTCAATACCTTTTTGCACTGCCCGCAGATGTCGCAGGTGCTACAAGACACCGGTAAATGCGGCTGGCTCTACCGCGTGATCGCCACTGGCAGCGTGAGCGGAGATAAACCCTTTGAATTGATGACCCGCAACAGCGACGTGTCGGTGGCTGAGGCGATTTCCATCGCTTTCAACATGCCTTTCGACGAAGAGCAGTATCGCCGATTAATGAACGCAGCGGGGCTGTCCGCCAGCTGGAATAAAACCATGCAGATGCGGCTGATTAATCGCAAGATTGAGGATTTTGGCAGAAGGTTGTTTGGTTCGGCGGGTAAATAACGTCATGTTAAATAGCTGAAAAAGACATAATGTTAACCCATATCAATATCGTGGTATCTGGTGGGGCAACTTAACTTCCCCACCAGAGGACGTGTCGAATCAGGTGAATATAATAATTACTGCTATAAAATTTTCTGGTTTTCAAAATCGCTATTACAAATAAAAACGTCTGCATCTGTTGTAGATTCAATATCGCTTGGCTTACAGGTCTGTAAATATTTCTTAGTATTGATCTTGTGATCTTTATGCATTGACTCGAGTCGCGATATTCTCTCTTTACTCCCAATCAGATATACATCATGCTCCTGAAGACCAATATATAATATGATCGACAGGGAAAAAAGAATTACTGCGAGCATTGTGCTTTTTAATACTGGTGGTGGTACCCGGCTAGAAATCATTGTTATTGCATTTTTACTCTCAAGCCCTGTAACGGGAGGTTCTGTATATTGTTGTACAAGGCAATTATTATGCATCTCAATCGCCTCTCCTGCAGAAAGGAGCTTCTCTGATAAAATACTTATCTCATAGTTGGGATTTATCTTATAACCTAACCGTGGGGAGGTAAGTATTATATCCTCCAGCCCTAACTGTTTTAACTCCTTACGTAAAGAATATATAGTTTGTAGAAGACAATTATCGTTGGAATAAAAACCAAACTTTTCCCATACGTCAAAATGAAGTTGTTTTTTAGTCGTAACCTCATTATCCTTTGATTCTAACAATACGAGAAGACAACGCCCTTTCACCCCAGCAAGGCATCGACAAGTATTGTTGGTAATACTGGTAACTGTAAAATCATCCGCATCAAAACAGATGATATTATTTATAATAAACTTGCTATTCATTATATAGTTCCATGTTATTTATCCACCTGCATTTTAGTGACAACAACTAGCATGTCACTAGCTTTTTATGATTATTCATATGAAGATGTAAGAAAGTAGATTAATGAGTGAGTTATATTCCATAATAATTATATTATGTTTCTATATGTAAAAAAAATAAGTTTTCATAATATCAGTTAATGTTAAAAGATCACGCTTAGTGCTACATGGTTGTGAGGTATGTTACTGTATTTCGTTTTTATTTCACATTAATCAATCGACCAATAATAATTCTTAAAATATGACCGATATAATCAACTCCCAAAAAACCAATTATTACACTTACGATATCGGCCCACTCCAAACCCCATCCCATTATCATAATAATGTCTCTGGCTCCCCATGCGAAAAGCCCGCACATCGCAGCATCTAAAAAACATCTACGCAATCTCATATTACGATAAATATCGTGCAGAACTGCCATCGAAACAGATAACAGGGCATCAATCATTGATTGCCGACTTTCTGAAGAAAAACCTGTAAACAAGCCGCGAACTAGACCTATATACTTATGCATCACTGACTCCGTCAATTATAACTCGGACTCTATGGGGACATATTACCCCTTCAATATAAGCATGCACCTCTTATTTTATTAAAAAAATAAATATTGTATAAAATAACATTCAAGCCAACAAACCTCACGCAGTTAAATAAAACATGGGAACAATTAATAATTATTTATATAGAATGCTTTTTTATCATTTTTAATTTTAAAAAATGAATTTACATTAAAAATCGTCGTTACTATTCATGCAACATCATTTATCAATTAGCTATTCTCACACCCACTTCTCACACAGAGAAATAAGGATAAGATATTTTCAACGAGGAATACCCCTCGTATAAAAAAGGAAATACCAATGAAAACTACATTCAACGAAAAAAACATTCTGTCTGTGGCTATCGGCGCCGCACTTTTATTGTCAGCAGGTGCTGCCAGTGCTCACGGTTATATTAGTTCCCCAGCAAGCCGATCATTTTTATGTAGTCAGGGAGGCAACGTAGACTGCGGTTCAATCCAGTATGAACCCCAGAGCCTTGAAGGGCCAAAAGGTTTCCCGCAAGGAGGGCCGGCTGATGGACACATTGCCAGCGCTGGTAAAGATCAATACCATGAGTTAGATGCTCAAACACCCACACGCTGGAAACAAGTAGATCAAAAAACGGGAGACATGAACTTTGTCTGGACCCTTACCAAGGAACATGCAACTGAAAGCTGGGATTACTATCTTACTAAACCAGACTGGAATCAAAATAAACCACTCACTCGCGCAGATTTCGATTTAACACCTTTCTGCCACTATGATGGTAAAGGCCAAGTCCCCACTACGCCTGTTGTGCAAAAATGTACTATTCCCGCTGACCGGAAAGGCTATAACGTTATTCTGGGTGTCTGGAGTATTTCTGATACCAGCAATGCTTTTTATCAGGTTGAAGACGTAAACCTGAAATAATATTCCCTCTCAGGGAAAATTATTTAGTTAATTTTAAAAACAAACCACGTCTCGGGGCGTGGTTTTACATGGGTAATAAAAAAGCCCTGACGCCCTTAAGGAAGCCAGGGCTTTACTTTATTTTATTACGGTTTAATTAATGGAATAGAAAGTTCATTACGGAAAATATTGTGAGGATCAACATTATTCTTTGTGGCGATAAGCTGAGTAGATTTATCTCCGTAGTAGAGTCTTAACCAATTTTTATCTACTGTATAGCGAGACTCATCTGTATATTTCATGTCAATATCAGGATAGTTGATATAGCACCCCTCATAGTTATCTCCAAGCATTGGCTTACCGCCAAATTCTGCGAAGTAAGCGGCATAAAAACCCTGCATCCAGCCGATAAACATCTCATCATCATTATAATCTTTCCAATATATCTGGAACTGTGCTTTTAGTAATGAGCTACGCTGGAAAACAGAAGTCGGGTTGTTGATTTCATCATTAACATTGACACAGCCACCATAAGAATCAAACTGCACCAGCATTTGATTCATTTCGGGACGGCCTGTAATGTTCAGATAATTCCACAGCGTATCCAATTCCCTCTGGCCAAACTGAGCCTTCTGATAACAGGACTTATACTTCCCGCGTTGGTTATCTCCTGAGCCATTAATAGTTTGTGTAAGATATAGCCAGTCCATCAGACGCGCATCTTTAACAGGATGGCCTTTTGAAGCGCTCATTTCTGCGTCACCGCGCAAAGCACCGTGTAAACGTATTTCATGGCGAACCTGTGGAGTAAAACCCGCAGCGGCGTTCATTGTATTCACAAAATCAACAAAGGGCTGATCTTGAATTCCACCGACGGTGCCATTGATTCCTGTATACTGCACCACCAAATTAATATCACCGGTTGAACGATGCTGAACTTTCAGTAACGCAAACAACCCTCCATTAGCTTTCGCCAGATCCGCGCTATTCCAGTCGGCATCATTATCAGCGAACCACTGCCAGTAAGCGCGCATGAAATTATCGAACTGATCCTGACTAATGAAGTCAGACCAGGGATAGGAAAGTGTCAGCAAATAGGCCTTCTGAGGGGCAACCGGCAAATCTGCAAAATAGTAATTCAGCACAATGCCAAAATTACCACCGCCCCCCCCACGACAGGCGATAAATAAATCACGATCATTACCCTCGCTAGACAAATTGACATGTTTTGCCACCATACCGTTCCCGCAGGTATTAGGGATAAGAATATCAACCCCGGAAAGCCAATCGACAGTCAGGCCATGCATACGGGAAAGCAGACCATAACCGCCTCCGGTTATATGACCACCTGCCCCGACAGAATAACAAGATCCACCAGGAATGGTGCGATTTGCGCCTTTATACAAATTGACATAGCCGTCCCAGTTCTGATTTCCACTCGACAATGAGAATTTGTAGGTTGCAGATTGATCATAAGGAGAAACGACATCACCTTCCTCACGATAAATCATACCGGTCATCAGGCTAATATCAATAATGGCTAAAGGCTGTTCTCCCTCTCCGGATAATTTATTCGCTACAAAACCTTCGTAACAATGTCCCCCACTGCGCACGGTGATTCGGTTTCCTTTTAACAGTGCATCGTTGGCGGCATCTATAACATCCTGTGTCGAGTGGCAAACATAAATATAATCAGCTCCATTACCACTGGTTGGCCATCGTAAATTAAACCCCTTCTGCAAAGTGCTATAACGCGTATCTTGTTTATCTACCAAAATAAAATCAGACATAATATCTCCCTTTGATATGACTATATAGGTTATGAATTTAATTCCTCTGCCAATTTACAAGGGCAATAAGCAGCGGAGATTAAAGACTAACAGTTAGCCTAATAGTGACAACACGTGAAGATAAAGGCTGATAAGGTCTAATAGAACAAGAGAAAACCTGTTGCGGGCTAACCGTATAAATTTAAAGAATGATAGCGCTAATGATCTAAAACACAAAGATCACACATAATAAAATCAATCTCATGCAATCAAAATGATTATGAGATCTGATGATTCTTCATATTTAATTATTATGTTTATACCCCAGTGACAATTACTAAGAAACCCTGATTACCTTATCACAGAATTACGGATTACGTTGATTACGTCTTAATAAGAGACAACCACATAAATGGAGATTCGAAATGTCTGAACAAATTAACGTAACCTTTAAATCTCGCTGGAATGGTGCAAGTGCATGGTCCGGTACTCTTGAATTTGATATGACTAATAATACAGGTGCAACGATAGTTAATCCTGAAATAAAAATTCAACTTGGCCAACACTTTACTGCATCAGCGAATACCGGTTTCGATTTCATCCAGACTGGCGATATGCTTATCGGCCATCTGGTGTCACATCTGCAAAATATCGCCAATGGTGAAACCTTAGCCTTCTCCGTAAATGCAAGTTTCCCCAACGGCGGCAATATGAACGTATTGCCAGTGGCTTATTGGGTTAATGGGAAAGATGCCATTAACGGTAATGCCAACCCAGATACCACTGCGCCAACGGCTCCTGATGGCCTTAAATCGCTCAGCGTAACCAGCAATAGCGCCTCTTTGAGCTGGAATGCTTCTACCGATAATATCGGCGTTGATCACTACGTCGTGTCTTATCAGGCCGCAGGTTCAACGGCAAAAACTCATGTGGCAACAGGTACAACCGCTGTACTGCGCAATCTTGCCTCAGCAACGACTTACACTGTTTCAGTTGTTGCGGTAGATGCAGCAGGTAATACCTCCACACCTTCTGCTGCCATTCAGGTCACCACCGAACAAGTTATTATCGACACCACAGCACCAAGTGTACCGACGGCCCTGAGCGTCAATAATGTGACTGATTCTTCAGTATCCCTGAGCTGGAATGCCTCTACGGACAACGTTGCAGTCACCGGCTATAAAGTGAAATACACCCCCGAAGGCGGCGTTAGCCAGACTATCGACGTAACAACAATAGCTTGCAACCTGAACGATTTATCTGCCGATACGCAATACAGTTTCTGCGTAGCTGCCTTTGATGCTAGCAAGAACATCTCGGCCTATAGCGAGGCGATCTCAGCGAAAACATTGCATCCTGTGGCGACCTCAATCAGCTTCGCACCTTATGTTGATGTCACCATCAATGCTAACTGGACCACCACCCCTCCCGCGATCAACACCAAATATGTCACCGAAGCATTGGCCCTCGGCGTGAAGAAATTCCATTTAGCCTTCTTGGTCGTTGATAACGGGACTAAGCAACTAATGTGGGGTAACTCTTACTTCCCTTACAACGCGATTAAGCCAATCAGTGACATCATTAATCGAGCTGGCGGTGAAGCTATCGTGGCCTTTGGTGGCGCAAGCGGCGTTGACCCTTCAGTTTGTAAAACTCAGGCAGAGCTGACCAAAATCTATCTAGATCTTAAAAAAGATTTCAATGTTAAACATATTGATTTCGATTTTGAAACCCCTAGTCAATATAACTACAAGGTGGCTTTCCCTGCCGCACTTGATGCCCAGAAACAAGAGCCATCACTGTGGTTTAGCCTGACACTACCGGTTGCGACCACTGGCCTGACAAGCGAAGGTCTAGCGATGATCAACTACGCCAAAGAAATTGGCTTAACGTTGAGCATACAGATTATGGCGATGGACTACGGTCCAGCGAATCTGGATATGGGCGATGCGGCAGTGAGTGCGATTGAAGGAACCAAGGCCAATCTGGCACAGATTTATCCGGCAAAATCAGAAGCCGATCTGTACAAGATGATTGGGGTGATCCCAATGATTGGTCAGAACGATGCAGCGGGCGAGATGTTCAGCTTCCAGGACGCAACGCAGACCGCGCAATACTCCAAACAGAAAGGGCTAAATCTGGTATCTATCTGGTCGCTGGTACGTGACTTCCCAGGGATGGGCGATCTGGCAACCTGTACTCAAAATCCTCAGCAAACTAAGGATTACGAGTACACCACAACCTTCCTGGATGCTTTGAAATAAGGTAATAAACCTAAAGTTTAGGTGTGCAACCGCACCCCGGATCTCACAAGATTCGGGGTGCAACGTTGATCAAAAGGCTTTTTTGGCGTAACCGGTCACCACTTTCAGGCCCATTTCGCGGCCCAGCGCGGTCATCGGGTGAACCACCACGATGCCACGCACGGTTTTCTTCAGCGTGCCCATGTCGGCCTGCTCTTTCTTAGTGATTTCGCGGCTAAATGGCAGCGTTTCCAGCTTTTGCGCTTCTTTGCTCAGCTTCTTAACGCGCACGTCTTTCAGGCGAGCGATTTCGGCCGCCAGCTTCTCTTTCTCTTCTTCATGCTTGGCAATCAGCTCAGCGTTACCCTGTTGGATAACGGTCGCATCTTTGTGGTTCAACGCGTCCAGCATGTCACTGAGGCGTTTGATTTCGGCTTTTTCGACTTCTTTCATAGTATTTTCGACCCGTAGGTGCCGCAGCGGGCACGATGTTGCTAAAGACAATAGCCGCTAGTGTATCAGGAAGTGCGGGTTTCATCAGCCCGCGCATCATCGGTAGTTTCCGCCAGCCCCGGCGGCAAGCCGCTCATCTCACAGGCTCGCTGCCCCAGGCGCGCCAGCGCGGCGGTGTAACGCACGTCGAAAGGGTAACAGCAGGAGAGCCGCAGGCCATTGCTGTAGCGCCCGCTCGGCGAGTACAGCGTGCCCGGCGTCAGGCAGATTTTCTCTTCAATCAGCTGCTTAAAGAGTGCCACGGTATCCACGCCCGCCGGGAAATCTACCCAAAACACAAAACCGCCCATCGGCCGAGTGGAGCGAGTTCCCTGCGGGAAATATTGCGCAATCAGCGCTCGCGCTTCGTCGACCTGCGCCTCATAGCGGCGGCGTAAACTGCGCAGATGGTGGTCGTAACCCCCTGACTCGAGGAACACCGCCAGCGTTTGCGACAGCAAAGAGGACTCGGTCATCGACGACACCGCCTTCAGCTTGCGAAGTTTGTCGGCGAAGCGCCCGCCCGCAATCCAGCCAATGCGAAAATCGGGGGCCAGCGTCTTGGTGAAGCTGGTGCAAAACAGCACCCAGCCGTACTTGTCGAAGGATTTCACCGCCGGAGAGAGCGCGTCGCTAAACTGAATTTCGGCATACAGTCCGTCTTCTATCAGCGGCACGCGATGATCGTTCATCAGGCGCGCCAGCCGTTTTTTCGCCGCCAGCGGCATGGTGAAGCCCATCGGGTTTTGCGCGGTTGGCATGGCGATCACCGCGTTTAGCCGCTTCTCATTGAGCATCAACTCGAGGGCGTCGAGGGACAGGCCGGTCTGCGGATCGGTAGGGATTTCCACCGCTTTCAGCCCAAGGCTCGCCAGCAGCGGCAGCAAATAGAAGTAGGTCGGCGTCTCCAGCCCGACGCTGTCGCCCGGCTGGGTGGTGACGCGCAGCGCCAGTTGCAGCGCTTCCATACAGCCGTGGGTCAGAGTGATGTCGGAGGCTTCCAGCATCATGCCCAGAGCCAGCGAGCGCCGGGCGATTTGCTGGCGCAGCGGCAGATTCCCCGGCGGCAGCGCGTACTGGCCAATCAAGTGTGGCTGGCGGCGCAGCAGCGAGGACATGATGCGCCCCAGTTTCGCGCCGGGGTAGAAGTCGTTGGCCTGTGGGCAAGCCAGCGAGAGATTGGTGTAGGCCGGGTTGATTTGCGCGGCAAACACGGTATCGATCAGGTCCAGCACGTTGTCGGCTGGCTCCGCCGCTGGCCCGTGGGGCAAGTGCCGCACCTCCAGGGCCGGGAGCGCCGTGCGCACGTAGAATCCCGACTGCGGCCGCGCTTCAATCAGCCCGCGATCTTCCAACCGGCGATAGGCCGCCACCACGGTATTAATGCTGACCGAATAGGTCTGGGCCGAGCGCCGCACCGAAGGCAAACGGCTGCCAGCGGGCAAGGTGCCGCGCCGAATCGCCTCAGCCAGATTATCGGCCAACAGGTTGTAGCGCGTGTCGCCCGCGCTGTTTGCATCGATCAAAGGGGTTAGCATCTCGGCCATGGTGTCAGTTCCGCAAAATTGAATGAGTACAGTTTATTTTTAGTACAACTGTAACCATGACAATAGCTTATTTTTGGTTCTGTTACCTAACTGACTGACTGTTTACTCTGGCGGTACAGATTTTTTTCCGAGGAACGCCCTATGCTGGACACCGCTTTTGTCAGTTACGTCACCGTCATGTCGATAACGCCCGGCCCGAATAACATTTTACTCGCCGCCTCTGGCGTGAATTTCGGCCTGCGCCGCACCGTGCCGATGATGCTCGGCATCACCCTTGGCTGCGTGATCCAGTGCGCACTCACCACCTCTCTTTTGGCGATTTTACTCAGCTGGATGCAGGTGATCCGCCTGCCGATGGCGGTGTTGGGCTGCGCCTATCTGTTCTGGCTGTCGTGGAAAATTTATCGCTCCGGCACGCCGGGAGAAGGTGCGGAGCAAGCACCGATGAAGATGATCCACGGCGCGCTGTTTCAGGCGGTGAACCCCAAAGCCTGGCTGATGGCGACCAACGTGGCGATCCTCTTCACCCCGCGCGAAGGGGCATTGTTAAGCCATACCTTGATGATTTGTATCGGTTTCGCGCTGATCAACCTGCCGTGCATTCTGGTTTGGGTGGTGATGGGCGACCGTCTGCGCCAGGCCCTGCGGGTGACGTGGAAGCTGAAACTGTTCAATAGCATCATGGCCGGGCTGATGGCGATCACCGCCGTCTGGCTGATGTTTGACGAGTTACGCCATGCTTTTAACTAGCGCGTTTTCTAAGTAACAAAGGGATTAACGCTGAACGGGAGAGAGCCGCGACGGCTGCTGATTGCTGATATGAGCAATCAGCCCGGTAATGGAAAGCACCATGGTGGAACGGACAATTTGCTGATAGCGCTGCTGCTGCATGGCGATCAAGGATTCGTCGGCTTCACCGGGTTTGAGGAAGGTTGGCGCAGGGGGGAGTGCGGCTACGCAGTGCAGTTCGCCAAAGGGGCCAAGGATTTCATCGTCGGTAAAACGATAGTCTTCACCGTCATAATTTAACTCTTCGCGCAGCGCCATTAGCAGCTCGGCGTCTTCATATTCATGGCGGCTGATCACGCCCAGCGCATAAATCAATTTGAGCCTGACGGACAGATCGCCCAGCGGGCCGTTGCCGGTCAATAAAGGCTCGACGGCATATTTCACCGCGTAATCGTCTTTGCGGAATACCTGAATCACCAGAATATCCAGCGCTTCAGCCAGTAATTCTACGGCAGTCATCAAGAAGCTGCGCACAGATTTTCCTGCGTTCAGTTTTTCCAGTACCCGGTTTTCAAACGCCTGTGCTTTTTCCATCGAGTTACTTACGTTAAGAATCGCGTCATGAATTACGGCTTCTGATGTGTCCATAGTCATCCGTGAGTCCCAGTTGTGTTTGAAGCTACAACGGCGCGAACCGCTGTAGCTTCATCACTTGGGCATTAATTTTTGAAAATTAGTGCTTTTTCTCGTAGATGCTCACGGCTTGGGCGACAACTTCGCCGTCTTCTGGCAGGCCTGAAACCTGAGCCAGCGCCGCTTTTGGACCGACTTTTTCCAGCAACTCTGCCCACTCTTTAGCTTGCTGATCTTCATCGCTGCGGTAGTGCATTGCGGCGGCGATACCGATCACCAAATTGTTGTGTGGCAGATTATATTCCAATGTACCCAGCAGTGGCTTGATTAAACGATCGCCCGCGCTCAGTTTACGCAATGGCTGGCGGCCAACGCGCTCAACGTCGTCATGCAGGTACGGGTTTTCGAAACGGGTGATGATTTTTTCGATGTAAGCGAAGTGCTTTTGCGGGTCAAAGCCGTAACGGTTGATCAGCACCTGACCACTCTCTTCCATCGCGCCGCGCACCACCAGACGGATTTTTTCGTCGAGAATTGCATCACGGATGGTGGCATGGCCTGCCTGCTGGCCGAGATACGCGGTGATCGCGTGACCGGTGTTCAGGGTAAACAGCTTGCGCTCGACGAACGCCATCAGGTTATCCGTTGGCTCCATACCGGCGATAGTCGGCAACGGGCCTTTGAACTGGGTCTGATCGACAATCCACTCGCTGAAGGTTTCAACCGTCACTTCCAGCGGATCCGTGGTGCCCGCCGCAGCCGGAGGCACGATACGGTCAACGGCGGAGTCAACGAAACCAACGTGGGCTTCAACCCAAGCTTTCTCATCTTCTGGCAGCGCGTTGAACACGTGCTGTTTGAACTGGCTGGTGCCACGCACCATGTTTTCACAGGCGATAATGTTCAGCGGAGACTCATTGCCCTGCTGGTGACGCAGAACCAGACCTTTCGCCACGTTCGGCGCGATTTTCTCCAGCACGGTTGGGCCAACGGCGGTGGTCACTAGGTCGACTTTAGCGATCAGGTCGATAGCTTCCTGACCTGCGCTGTTGACCGCGTTAACGTTTTTCACTGGCTCGACGCTGGCCTTCTCGCCAACCACGTGCACGTCGTAACCATGACGGCTGTTTAAGGCTTCCAGCAGCACAGGGCTGACGTCAGCGAAGGTTAATTCAACTTGCGCATCGGCCAACAGTTTACCGATAAATCCACGGCCAATATTGCCCGCGCCAAAATGTAGTGCTTTCATAACAATATTTCCTTCGAGTCCGAATCAACAAGCGGGTCTCGAAAGACCCGCTTAGTAATACTCTCGACCGTTTCCCTTGTTGGCTGATTAGCCGCGAAGGATGGTCAGAACCTCTTCAACGCTGGTGGTGTTGGCCAGACGGTCAATCACGCCATCTTCGTCCAGCGCCGTGGTCAGCTTGGTGATCACGTTGATGTGCTCATTATTACGCGCCGCGATACCAATAACCAGACGGGCTGAGTCATCTTCGTCATCGCCCCAGCGAATGCCCGCCGGGTACTGGCAGAACACGATACCGGTTTTCAGCACGCGGTCTTTCGCTTCGATAGTCCCGTGCGGTACTGCGATAGATTCGCCGAGGTAAGTCGAGGTCAGCTGCTCACGAGCCAGCATCGCTTCAACGTACTCCTGCTGAACGTAGCCGCCTTTCACCAGTTGCTCACCCGCGAAGCGGATCGCGTCTTCTTTGTTGCTCGCCTGCAAGCCGAGGAAGATGTTGCTTTCGCTCAGGCGGAACAGGTGTTCGTTCTCTTGCTCACTCACCAGGCTGTCGCTCAGCGTGGTGTTCACTTTCTCTTTGTACTGGCTGGTTTTATTCACTTCAACCAGACGGGCAGTCAGATCAGTGTACAGGCCGCTGTCGAGGAAGTTAGTCAGTGAAATGTGCTGTGCGTGTGGCACTTGGCGCATTGCACGTTCGGTCAGGTCACGGTGGGTGATAACCAAGTCAACGTCGTCCGGCAGGCTGTTAATTGCGCTGTTGGTGACGCTGATGTTAGTCAGGCCAGCATCCTGCACTTTCTTACGCAGCACGCCTGCACCCATGGCACTTGAACCCATACCTGCGTCACAAGCTACGATGATTTTACGCACGGTAGACAAGTCGCCAGCCACGCCAGCGGTAGAAGCTTTGCCGCCTTTAGACTGTGCTTTCATGTCTTGAACGCGGCGAGTGGCTTCGTCCAGATCGTCGCCCTCTTTCACTTTGCTGGTTTTCAGCAGGAAAGCAGACACGATGAAGGAGACCGCGAACGCCGCCACGATTGCCGCGATGTTAGCGAAGTAAGTGCCTTTTGGCGTCATCGCCAGAACCGCGAGGATAGAGCCCGGAGATGCAGGAGAAACCAGGCCGCCGTTCAATACGGTCAGGGTGAACACGCCAGTCATACCGCCCAGAATTACCGCCAGCAGCAGGCGCGGGTTCATCAGAACGTATGGGAAGTAAATTTCGTGGATACCACCGAAGAAGTGGATGATTGCCGCGCCGCCAGCTGACTGTTTAGCGCTGCCACGACCGAAGAACATATAGGCCATCAGTACGCCCATACCCGGACCTGGGTTAGCTTCGATCAGGAAGAAGATTGATTTACCGGTTTCAGTCGCCTGCTGGATACCCAGTGGAGAGAAGATACCGTGGTTGATGGCGTTGTTGAGGAACAGGATTTTCGCTGGTTCAACAAAGATAGAAGCCAGTGGCAGCAGGTTATGGATAACCATGATATGCACGCCAGCCGCCAACACTTTGGACAGCGCTTCCACCAGCGGGCCGATAGCTAAGAAGGCGAGGATCGCCAGCAGCATACCGATGATACCGGCTGAGAAGTTGTTAACCAGCATCTCGAAGCCGCTTTTGATTTTGCCGTCAACCAGACGGTCAAAGCGCTTGATACACCAGCCGCCCAGCGGACCTGCAATCATCGCACCGAGGAACATCGGCATGTCTGCACCGACGATAACGCCCATGGTGGTGATAGCACCCACCACGCCGCCACGGTCGCCGCCAACCAGACGTCCACCGGTGAAACCGATCAACAATGGCAGCAGGTAAGTGATCATCGGGCCAACCAGCTTCGCTAACGTTTCGTTAGGCAACCAACCCGTTGGGATGAACAGCGCCGTGATGATACCCCAGGCAATAAATGCCCCGATGTTAGGCATCACCATGTTACTCAGGAAGCGGCCAAAGTTTTGAACTCCGACCTTAACGTCTGGTGAAAACATAAAACGCACCCCTATTGATACGCGCTAACAATAAGAGCGCGTGATATCTGTTAATTATCGGTGACGGTTAATACGGTTTTCGTGCCACTGCTTTAAAAATCCGTCCGTCGAATTGCTGTCTGCGAGGCGGACTCTACCACGTGATTATGGCACCGCGTAGACGCTGCGCATTACGTGAGCAAGATCACGCAGCCCACCCCGTCACACCCCACTTTTTAGTGACTTTCATCACAAAAAACCCCTGAAACTTAGGTACAACGAATAATTTTTGCGCGTTATCGCCCTTAAAATGTGATTAAAATCACACTTTTACTTTGTCGCTTTGTTATTAAAATGTGACATTCATCACAATTTATTTTTCGATGACGACAAAAAATCTGTATAAAAAGCGGCCAGCTGTATGAGCGCCGTCAATGAACCGGTTTACGAGGGGAAGGTTGAAAGAAAATTACGGTTGGGGAGAGGTGAAGAAAAGAGGTCGGGCAACTCACGAGATGCGAAAAAATATCAGGCCCCCCAATCGAGGAGCCTGAAGGTGTGGCTAGCGGGTTATTTACCCTGAGCTTTGACGATGGCGGCCTGTAACTCCTCGGCAGACACGGCACCTGGCAATACGGTGGTGTTTGCAGCGGTGGCGCCAGAGGTTGGCATCACGACGAAGCCCGGCGTGCCGCCGAAGCCTAAAGTACGCGCCAATTCGTCATTGGATGCCAGAGCTTCATGGGTCGCTTTCAGCTGTTCTGCGCTTGGCGTGCTGGCTTTCGCTGCTTTCACCGCGGCGGCAATATCCGCGTTGGTCAGCTTACCTTCGTCATGGCCAGTGCGATAAAGGCTGTTGTGATAGTCGAAGTAAGCCTGAGAGCCCTTCTCTTTCCACACTGCCATGCCGGTTTCAGCGGCCGTGATCGACTCTTTCCAACGATCGCCGAAGATTGGCCACTCTTTAAACACGAAACGCACCGTTGGGTTGGCCTTCACCGTTTGCTCTACCAGCGGGGCCATACGGCTGCAATACAGGCATTGGTAATCGAAGAACTCCACAAACGCGACTTTGGCATCTTTCGGGCCATAGCTTGGCGTCGCCGGGTCATTCACCAGCGCTTTGGCGTTAGCCAGCACGGCATCCTGAGCCTGTTGCTGCTGCTGGTCAGCCTGCTGGGCCTGCAACTTCTGGCTCACCTGCACCAAAATTTCTGGGTGCGCGACCATGTAATCGGCCGCAATCTTGCCAATCGCTTCTTGCTGAGCCGGGGTGAAATCGGCGGTGGTGGCATCAGCCGCCATCGCTAGCGTCGGGGTCATTACCAGTGCGGCCAGCAAAGTCATCGTCTGACGTTTCATTCATAGATCCTTAATCGATAAAGTCGGGAAAGAGGAAAATGTATTGCTGAAAAGTAGAGTAAATCGCAGCCAGTTGCAGGTGAGAAATTGTTATTTTTTATAAATTTACAGATCCTGACGCTGGCGCGAGAGACAAAAAAGCCACGAGGTTTCCCACGTGGCTCGATTATTTAACAATAATTCAGCGAGTTACCAGAAATTAATGGCTGTAATCGCCTTGCGCGACTTTCTGCGCGCTGAGCAGCGTCTGCTGTTTGCCCACCAGATTCGACATCATGGTGTTGTACTGCGTTGCCTGCTGCTGAGTCGGGAATTGCACGCCGCCATTGGCGAAAGCCACCTGATTGCCCTGCTGTTGCAGGTAATCGCCCACGGCAATGATGTCCTGAGTGAAGCTGCTGAGCGCAGGCACCAGCGGTGTCAGCACGTTAGCAGGTTCGGTCACGACATTGGAATAAACCTGACCATAAACCGCTTTCAAATCGTCCGGCTGCTTCAGCGCGGCCATCGCGGTATCCGCTTTGTTCTTCGAATCACGAATTTGCGCACTCAGAAGATTTAACGAACCCGCCGCCTGTTGCAGCGCAGAGCGTTGCGTCATGTAGTCCTGCGGAGCACGAATCTGACCAATGGCGCTAACCGCCGGCACCAGACCGCCTTCAACCGATGACTTCAGCTGACGCGAGAACGACAGAATGATGCCGTAATCATTAGCGTAATTGCCGAACTTCTGTTTTTGATCTTCGCTCAGCGACGGCAGATTCTGCCCGCTGCGCATCACGGTATTTTGCAAATAATCGATAAAAGCTTTGCGTTGCTCCGGCTCTTTATCGCCGCATGCCGTGAGTTGAAACACGACCAGCAATGCCACAAACGGCGCTAACCAACGCCCGAATGCCCTGCTTCTGATCCCTACAGCCATGAGTCCTGACTCCTGATTTCAATGTTCTTTTTACCGGCCAGTTCCGTGCCGATCTGGGCTTTCCATGCGAGTAATAGAATAGAACATCTGGGGGGAATGCGATACAAACAACAACTTGGCGGTTAAAAAAATGTGATACAGCCTTAAGAGGCGTTATTGTCGAAAAAATAGGCCTGCACAAAAAATTAAAAAGGCTTAAATCTTATTAAAGAAATAAGCCCAGAGGTTATATAAAAACTATCAACAAAATTATTTAGACAGGGTCATCCTAATTTGGTCACCTGTTTTTAATTTATAGTCACAATAGGTTAACCCATTATTTTTCGTCGGCTCCCCATTAGGGTTTAAGAGAGTCTCAACCTCACTCCCTTTTTCAGCCATAGGGTCATACCCTTTCCACTTACAATCATCTGCAGATGGAGAGCAATAAACCATACTCATGACTTTATCACTATCTTCTTCTTGCTTTGTGGCTACGACCGTTTCAGGTTTTGGGCATTGCTCCGCCGCCGCCGCAATACCGGCAAAGGAAGTTAACCCGATAAAAACAGATAATATAATTGTTTTATTCATAATAGTTCTCTCTCTTTGTTTACTTGACTTAACCCAAATTAAAAGTAGCCCAGCCTTTTGAATCCTTCCATCTTAATATATAGATTATACCTATCACTTCGAGTTAACGTAAAAGGTGGAGTGGTAGATAGCGAATATGAATCATTAACAGACTAACTTATTAAATTAAATTAGCCCGCAACTTACTATTAAATCAGGGGATTATTTTTAGCTCTATCTTTAACCAGAATCATATATATACAAAGGTAAAATAAAATTTAGTGACTCCATATCTTGAAAGATTTTCTTCCAAAATTTAGTGAGTGCCTCTTTTCATTAGTAAGGTTGAGCATATGCGAGGCGACAACTACGCTTGTTAAAGCTTTACTTCGCAAGATATGTAGATAGCCACTGGCAAAGCCCTGTTTTCGTCGTGCGCGACAAGGAGTTCATCCAATGGAATCAGATAATAAGACCATCAGCCGGCGCGCCAACCTTTTCATTGTTTCTTTGCTTGCTCTTGGCTGCTGCATTTTCTTTTCCTGGTATTTCAATCCAGGATTTATGTCGGTGGATAGCCTGTCGCAATATCGTCAAGCTGCCGGTTTGCAATCTATCAACGACGCCCATCCCGTCATCATGGTTTACCTTTGGCGAGGCTTACTTAACATCACGGGCTTCATCGGCAGCATGCTGATGTTTCATCAGTTTATTTATTGGCTTTCGCTGCTAATGCTGGTCACGCAGCTCACGCGAAGTCTTGCTGCGCGTTTGATATTACTATTAGTGATAGGTCTTTGCCCGCCATTGATTATAACGTCTCTGCATGTCTGGAAAGACGTCGGCATGATGAGTGCCTTGGTATTATGTGTCGCCGCACTGCTTGGCTATGGTAACCATGCTCACTGGGGATGGATCACCGTCGCGCTAATTGCACTATTCTATGCCATTTCAGTACGCATCAATGGGTTCATTCCCGGTGTGATATTACTGCTATTTTTGAGTTTCCAATTCAGCAAGAAATTAACGCAATCACTCCGCCGCCTCTGGGCCTTAACTCTGACCTATTGTTTCATCGTGCTGATAGCAATGACCGCTGTCAGCTCATTGATAAAACATAAAACTGTACGCATATATTCGACCGGCACCCTGTTAATTTGGGACATGGCCGCCATTTCTATTGCCGAAAATAAAAACTTGCTGCCGGATTATCTACCAAGAATAGATCCTCAACGCGATATGTTCAGTTATCTGCAGGAAAGGTATTCACCCAATGTCAATACCACCACCTTTGAGGTGGTTTCACCCTATCTCGAGAAAAAGGAGCAATCGGCCCTCTTTCATGATTGGTTAACACTGGTATTGGCACATCCCGGTGACTGGTAATGACTCCAACTTACTGATAGTGTTTTATGTTCAGATAATGCCCGATGACCTTGTCATGCAGCTCCACCGATTTTGAGAACGACAGTGACTTCCGTCCCAGCCTTGCCAGATGTTGTCTCAGATTCAGGTTATGTCGCCCAATGCGCTGAGTGTAACGCTTGCTGATAACGTGCAGCTTTCCCTTCAGGCGGGGTTCATACAGCGGCCAGCCATCCGTCATCCATACCACGACCTCAAAGGCCGACAGCAGGCTCAGAAGACGCTCCAGTGTGGCCAGAGTGCGTTCACCGAAGACGTGCGCCACAACCGTCCTCCGTATCCTGTCATACGCGTAAAACAGCCAGCGCTGACGTGATTTAGCACCGACGTAGCCCCACTGTTCGTCCATTTCAGCGCAGACAATCACATCACTGCCCGGTTGTATGCGTGAGTTTACCGACTGCGGCCTGAGTTTTTTAAGTGTCGTAAAATCGTGTTGAGGCCAACGCCCATAATGCGTGCACTGGCGCGACATCCGACGCCATTCATGGCCATATCAATAATTTTCTGGTGTGTACCGGGCTGAGAGGCGGTGTAAGTGAACTGTAGCTGCCATGTTTTACGGCAGTGAGAGCAGAGATAGCGCTGATGTCCGGCAGTACTTTTACCGTTACGCACCACGCCTTCAGTAGCTGAGCAGGAGGGACAACTGATGGAGATGGAAGCCACGGGAGCACCTCAAAAACACCATCGTACACTAAATCAGTAAGTTGGCACCATTACCCCGGTGACTATCTGCAACACCGGCTCTATATATTTACGCGACTTTTAGGTGCTGATCGCGAGCCGGTTTATAATCCCTATCAACCAGGTAATCGCGCTGAATATATGGGTATCAATTTCACTCATCTCTCCATGGAGGATGTGGGAAAGTTATTAACTATTTTTGATACTTTTACTTCGTCGATTATTTACCGAGCGTGGCTCTATACTCTGCTGGCTATTATTGCACTGTTAATATCAGTGCGTCGAGCTCTCAACCATGATGATAATAAAGGCCGGTGTGGGTTAGTTATTGCGGTCAGTTTAAGTGGCTTAGTTAATACAGCTTCGCTCTTTTTTATCGCTACTGCTGCAGATTTCCGCTACATGGTCTGGAGTCTTTGCTCAGCCTTAATAGCAACCTTAATTCTGCTAAATGATAGACAGCAATATAAGAAAAAGGGGAGCCAAGAGTGATACCGAACATAGCCGTCATTATTCCCTGCTACAAAGTCAGGGAGCACATTCTTCAGGTAATTGCTGCTATTGGGCCTGAGGTGAAGCTTATTTTTGTTGTGGATGACTGTTGTCCAGAGCAGAGCGGGGATTACGTTCGGGAAAATACCCGCGATCCGCGTATTCACATTGTCCGACACCCGGAAAATAAAGGGGTCGGCGGAGCCGTGATGACCGGCTATCGTCTGGCGATTGAGCAGAAAATGGAGATATTGGTAAAGATAGACGGTGACGGGCAAATGGATCCTGCACTGTTAATGGACTTTGTTAAACCCATTCTGCGCGGCGAGGCAGATTATACCAAAGGTAATCGATTTCATAATCTGGAAAATCTCCTCACTATGCCGCGAATTAGGCTTGCCGGTAATGCCGTACTTTCCTTTATGACCAAACTCTCGTCTGGATATTGGAATATTTTTGACCCTACAAATGGTTATACCGCGCTGCATCGCGATGTGGCCATTCAGCTCCCTTTAGACAAAATCAGCAACCGCTACTTCTTCGAAACAGATATGCTGTTTCACCTCAATATATTACGAGCAGTAGTGATGGATGTCCCCATGCACTCGAAATATGGGAATGAAATAAGTAATCTAAAAATTCCCGCTATCATTGGTGGTTTTTTGGCTAAGCACTGCCGCAATTTTATAAAGCGTATTTTTTATAATTATTATCTTCGAGACATGTCGCTTGCCTCTGTCGAGCTACCTATTGGGATAATCTTTCTATTATTTGGTGTGATTTTTGGTTCGATTAAATGGATAAGCGCTGAGGACACTGGCCTACCCACGCCCGCCGGTACGGTGATGTTGGCAGCGATGCCCATCATTATAGGTATTCAGTTTATTTTGGCCTTTATCGGCCACGATACCACCTCCATCCCGACGCGGGTTTTACATCAGCGGGATAGCCTCCCCTCCCACTCAATAGAGGATAAATCGTGACGTACTTCGTGGCATTGCTGTGCGTTTTGGGTATTTCGGCTGGGCAAATACTGTTCAAACTCAGCGCGATGAGCTTCCATCATGCTGGCTCATATACCTCTGTTCGCGGACTGCTTATCCTGACGGCAGCTTTAGCTCTCTATGGGGTAACAACGCTGGCCTGGGTATGGGTTTTACAAAAAATAGCCCTAGGGCATGCATATCCTTTGATGGCACTGGCGTTTATTTTAGTCCCTCTGGCGAGCTATTTTATTTTTCAGGAGCGTTTTACTGCGCAATACGCCATTGGCGTGATCTTAATTATTCTGGGCGTAATAACCGTTTTCTCCCGCTAAGTTTTTCGCCAAAAAAGAGGGGGCAACGATTGTTGCCCCCTCTGGTGCTATGGGCTGAAACCCATGCAGCATGGTGATAAATAGCTTTTTACTGCAGCAGAGAAATATCCGCGACTTGCAGGAACAGCTCACGCAGTTTGGACAGCAGCGTCAGGCGGTTCACACGAATAGCTTCATTCTCATCCATAACCATCACGGTATCGAAGAAGCTGTCGACGGTTTCACGCAGCGCGGCTAACTCCACCAGCGCTTCCTGATACTGGCCTGCTGCGAACAGCGGTTCCAGTTTGTCGCGCAACACCACCAGATGGGTCGCCAGCTTCAGCTCTGCCGCTTCTTTCAAGACTGAAGCGTGAACGTGGTCCAGCAGGGTGTCGGTAGACTTAGCAAGGATGTTGGAAACGCGTTTGTTGGCAGCGGCCAGCGTCGCGGCTTCATCCAGCGTACGGAAGTGACTCACGGCTTTCACACGGGCGTCGAAATCAGCTGGTTTGGTCGGACGGCGCGCCAATACGGCCTGAATAGTGTCGACCGCGTGACCTTCTTCCTGATACCACGCGCGGAAACGGCCGAGCATGAAATCAACCACTTCATCCACAGCCTTGGCGTTAGTCAGCTTGTCGCCGTACAGGCGAACGGCTTCTTCGGTCAGGGTTTGCAGGTCGAGAGGCAGGTTTTTCTCAACGATAATGCGCAGCACGCCCAGCGCAGCACGGCGCAGAGCGAATGGGTCTTTATCGCCTTTTGGATGTTGGCCAATCCCGAAGATACCGGCCAGCGTGTCCATTTTGTCGGCGATCGCCAGCGCACAGGCCACCAGCGATTCTGGAAGTTGGTCGCCAGCAAAGCGCGGCTGATACTGCTCGTTCAGCGCCACGGCCACTTCTTCCGCTTCGCCGTCATGACGCGCATAGTGCATGCCCATCACGCCCTGAGTGTCGGTGAACTCAAACACCATGTTGGTCATCAGGTCGCACTTAGACAGCAGGCCAGCGCGCTTGGCGTTCTCAACGTTGGCACCGATTTTATCGGCGATCCAACCTGACAGCTCTTCGATACGGTTGGTCTTGTCACGCAAAGTGCCGAGCTGTTTCTGGAACAGAACGGTTTCCAGACGCGGCAAGTTATCTTCCAAACGCTTTTTCAGGTCAGTATTGAAGAAGAACTCGGCATCGGCCAGACGCGGACGAACCACTTTCTCGTTACCGGAAATGATTTGCTGCGGGTCTTTCGACTCAATGTTGGTCACGAAGATAAAGTTCGGCAGCAGTTTGCCCGCGGCGTCGTACACCGGGAAATACTTCTGGTCGCCCTTCATGGTGTAAACCAGCGCTTCGGCAGGCACCTTGAGGAATTTCTCTTCGAACTTGGCGGTCAGCACGACCGGCCACTCCACCAGCGAGGCCACTTCTTCCAGCAGGCTTTCGCTCAGGTCAGCAATACCGCCAATCTCTTTGGCAGCTTTCTCGGCATCTTGCTTGATGAGGGCTTTACGCTGCTCATAATCGGCAACCACTTTGCCGCGTTCCAGCAAGATTTGCGGGTACTGGTCAGCATTGTCGATGGTGAATTCAGCTTCACCCATGAAGCGGTGGCCGCGAAGCGTGCGCGCAGACTCGATGCCCAGAATGGTGCCTGGGATCAGCTCATCGCCCAGCAGCAGGGTTACGGTGTGAACCGGACGCACAAACTGCACGTCGGAGTCGCCCCAGTGCATCAGTTTAGGGATTGGCAGCTTGGCCAGCGAGTTAGCGACCATCGGTGCCAGCAGGTGTTGCGCGCTTTCGCCTTTGACGTGCGCACGGTAAACCAGCCATTCACCTTTGTCAGTCACCAGACGCTCGGCCTGATCGACAGTAATGCCGCAACCGCGCGCCCAGCCTTCGGCCGCTTTGCTCGGTTTGCCTTCGGCATCGAAAGCCTGAGACACGGCCGGGCCGCGTTTTTCGACTTCGCGATCGGCCTGAGTGGCGCTCAGATTGGAGACTTTCAGCGCCAGACGGCGCGGTGCTGCGAACCATTTTACGTCGCCGTGTGGCAGATTTGCCGCATCCAGCTCCGCAGTCAGGTTAGCCGCAAAAGATTCAGCAAGGCTACGCAGAGCCTTCGGTGGCAGTTCTTCAGTACCGATTTCCACCAGAAAAGTTTTTTCAGTCATCACTGTTTCTCACTTCTCGTTCTTTTTGCACATCGGGAAGCCCAGCACTTCGCGGGAAGCGTAATACGCCTCAGCAACCGCTTTAGTCAGGGTACGGATGCGCAGAATGTAGCGCTGGCGTTCAGTCACGGAGATGGCTTTACGCGCGTCCAGCAGGTTAAAACAATGCGCCGCTTTCAGAATGCGTTCGTAAGCAGGCAGTGCCAGCGGCTTCTCAAGAGCCAACAGGGTTTGCGCTTCTTTCTCATGCTGCTCGAAACAGGTGAACAGGAAATCAACGTCGGCGTATTCGAAGTTATAAGTCGATTGCTCAACTTCGTTCTGGTGGAACACGTCGCCGTAGGTGGTTTTACCCAGCGGGCCGTCGCTCCAGACCAGGTCGTAAACGCTGTCTACGCCCTGAATGTACATCGCCAGACGCTCCAGACCGTAGGTAATTTCGCCGGTCACAGGCTTACATTCCAGACCGCCAACCTGCTGGAAGTAAGTGAACTGCGTCACTTCCATGCCGTTCAGCCACACTTCCCAACCCAGACCCCATGCGCCAAGCGTTGGGTTTTCCCAGTTGTCTTCAACGAAGCGGATGTCGTGGATCAGCGGGTCAATACCCAGCTCTTTCAGCGAGCCGAGGTACAGCTCCTGTATGTTGTCCGGGGAAGGTTTGATCATCACCTGGAACTGGTAATAGTGTTGCAGGCGGTTTGGGTTCTCACCGTAGCGACCGTCAGTCGGGCGGCGTGACGGCTGGACATAGGCTGCCGCAAAAGGCTCAGGGCCGAGTGCGCGCAGGCTGGTCATCGGGTGCGAGGTACCCGCGCCGACTTCCATATCCAGTGGTTGAACAATGGTGCAGCCCTGCTGCGCCCAATAATCCTGAAGTGTCAGGATCAGGCCCTGAAAGGTCTTGGTATCAAACTTTTGCATGTTGGTTTCGCACGCGAGACAGTGAGTTTAAAAGAGTCGGACAGTATACCCGCTGAGCGGAAGATAATCAGCCAGAATGACACAACAGATCGGTTGCAGTCGGTTTCGGCCTCTCTGCGCTCATCGACTGGCGGCTAATCGGCAGGCTGCATCGCCTTCCCGCTTGCCTATCGCCACCACCACGACCACTATTTGCTGGTCTTCCACCTGATAAACCAACCGATAACCCAGACTTTTGAGTTTAATTTTATATCGATTGGCTTTTGGCCCGGATAAGCGAGCTGAAGGGACATGGGGGTTTTCCAGCCGCTCGGCCAGTTTTTTCTTGAATTGCTCTTTGATGGGGGGAGCCAGCGCCTTCCATTCCTTGAGCGCCGACTTTAAAAAATCGAGTTTATAGGTCATCCAGAGTCAGCCTTATCCTTTCTTCACCCTGCCGCTTATCCATAATGCGGTTCAGTTCAACGTCTTCCGCCAAACTCATGAGGTAGGCATAGACGTCAGGCGGGACACAGTAAAAAGCCGGCTCGTTGCGATTGAGAATCGCCACGGCTTCGCCTTCTCCTGCGCTAAACGTCCCCATCGGGTCACGTTTTAATTCAGTAATGCTGGCAGCTGATGAGGTGAGTATTTCAAACGGCATAGTTTTTCTCCTGTCAGACTATGCCGTAATTATAGCCTTTAAAGGTGCTTTTAAAAGCACCTTTAAAGATTCTTTTAGAACCTTGCACTGATACCCGCGTTGTAAGAGGTCTGTTCGCCTGAATCCAGTCCAGTGGTCTGGGAAACGGCGGCGAAGGCCGCGACGCTGTCGGTTATCTGGACGTTGGCGCCGAGGGTCATATCCACCCAGTCTTTATCCTGATCTTCCGTGGTGCGGCTAAAGCGCGTGCGGGTCGATTTAATCGCGCCGGTGGCGGTGTAGTTGTTATCACCGAACTGACGGTCATAGGTGACCTGCGCATACGGGTTGACGATGCCCAGCTGTGCGTTCAGACGCCAGCCCAGCGCACCAATCTGCGAGTGGGAGGTCTGGTCGCCAAAGCGCATCGAGGTGCTGGTGTTGTCCTTCTCGGCGTAGCCGTTAACGCTGCTGTAATCCCAGCTGTATTGCGCCACCGGGCCGGTAGTCAGCACCGGCAGGACGGGGATATCCCAACCGGCGGTCACGCGCCCGCCGATGTTTTTACCGTCGGTATCGCCCTGCTCGGTGCGGGTCGCCGGGCCGAGGGTGATGCTGCGCTTGATGTCGTCATAGTTCAGCGAGCCATAGTGGAAATCGCCGTTTATCCAGCCGTTTTCGGCGATTTTCACTCCGGTGAAGGCCGTCGCCATCCAGCCACGCGTGCGATAGCTGTAGTTGTCGGTCGGGTACTGCTTGTCGCTGGAGCCGGAGATCATCAGGCCCATCATCCAGTTGTCGGTCAGCTGATAATCCAGCCCGATATTGCCGGAGTTGGTAGTGGTATCGCCATTACTCAAGGACGAATTCGCTTTATTATCAAAGTGCTGCCCGGCATAACCGCCGAACATGCCGAAGGTACCGGCTTTGTTATCCTGCGTGCGCAGCTGCTGGTAGCGGCTGTCGAGCAGCCCTTGGGTATTACGCGCTAAGGCCAGTGAACCTTGGTTCAGGGCAGTAACTTCCAGCGGGCCGTTGATCACCGACTGCATATACTGCGCGATCAGCGCGTGGGCCTGCGGCGTTGGGTGGAAGTGGTCGGCAAACAGGAAGTTTTTGCTGCTGTCGAAGCCCGGCAGGTTCGAGGTACATTCTGACGCCGAGGTGCCGACCGGACAGGCGGTGCCCGCTGTGTTAGCGAAGCCGTACATCGCCGGGTTGGCGATCACTTCGTTGAACAGGCCGTTGATGTCCACGCGCGCGATGTTGCCGCCGGTCTGGGCCAGCGCGATATCTTCGGTGGTGTTGTAGGTTTCAGTCAGTCCCTCCGCCACGCCTCGCAGCGCGTCGTAGGCGGCAATCATCCCCTTCGACACCAAGTCCTGCACGATCTCTAAGTCTAATCCTGCGGTGGTCGAGGCTTTTAAGGCGTCGTGAATCGCCTGAGTACGAGCATCGGTGCTCGGCGTATTTTGCGCATTGAGGTACTTATAGGCCGCCTCCAGCGCTTTTTGCTGCACTGGCAGCATACCGACCTGAATAATGCCTTCCATTAATACCGGCGTCAGGCCGATGTTTGGCACCGTCGGCACCACCACGGTTCCTGCTCCGGCTTTCAGCAAATCATTGACCTGCGACGCGGCCTGAGTTGCGCTGTTGGTTGCAATATCCAAGGCTTTGAGGGGGTTTAGCGCCGCAGCTGCCAGGTCATTACCGCCAATCCAGTGGATATACAGGCCATTCGGGTCAGCTTTCCCGCCGGTCGATGCCAAATAGCTTTTTACCTGATCCTGCGTGGTGTAGTCCGAATCCAGCCCCGGCACGGCCACGCCGCCGCCTTCGGCATAGTTCAACCCGCCTTTGGAAGAAGGGCTTAAGGTGGTGCCGATATTGCCAGCCAAAATTTCGTCATACAGCTGATGGGTGTTGCTGTCGAAGGTCCAGCGGCCGATGTTGCCGGTGTCACTCAGGCTGTCGCCGAAGACGTAGAGCTGGTCATAAGCATGGGCAGAGGCGCTAGTACCTAACAAAATGGCGGTAGCCAGCGCGCATAGGCTCAGGCGCGAAAGAGGTTTTTTCTTCTTATCCATCAGAGGTTTGCTCATCATATTTTCCATCATTAACGAGAGGTCGAATTCAATCAATATGTAAGGATTGCGTAATTTGTGGTTTTGACTATGGTTCAGAATGCCGGGGAGTCAAGGAAGAGAACGCAAAAGCGGGAAGTTGCAGAGTAGTCTCATGAAGTTGCAGACTCGCCCCATTAGTAGGACTATGGGCCACCGCCATGACGATAAGGATTAACGTAATGACACGTTGTAGTTGGGTATCAAAAGAGCCCATTTATCTGGAGTATCACGACAAAGAATGGGGCGTTCCGGTGAAAGATGGCCGCGAACTGTTCGAAATGCTGTGTCTTGAGGGCCAGCAGGCCGGTCTTTCCTGGATAACCGTGTTGCGTAAACGTGATAATTATCGCCGCTGTTTTCACCAATTCGACCCGGTTCGCATCGCAAAAATGACTGATGAAGATGTGGAAACGCTGGTCCTAGACGCGGGCATCATTCGCCATCGCGGTAAAATCAAAGCCATCATCTCCAATGCGCAGGCGTATTTAGCAATGCAAGCCGGCGGCGAAGAGTTCTCCGCGTTCATCTGGCAGTTTGTCGATAACCAACCGGTCATCAATAACCCCCTCGGCCCAGAAGGCATTCCGGCCAAAACCGCGGTGTCCGACAGCATGTCCAAGGCTTTGAAGAAGAAGGGCTTTAAGTTTATCGGCTCAACAATTTGCTATGCCTTTATGCAAGCTGCCGGGCTGGTGAACGATCATCAATCTTACTGCTTCTGCCACCCTAAAAACCGCCCGGCATGATCCGCCTCGCCGCGCTCGACGACACGCAAGCCATTATGCTGCTATGGCTGAAAAGCACCCTCGCCGCCCACCCCTTTATCGAGGAGTCGTACTGGTTCGAGAGTGCCGCGATGGTGCGCGAAGAGTTCTTACCTAAAGCAATAACCTGGGTTTCTTGCGACGCGGCGGGAGAGATTGAGGGCTTTATCAGCGTGCTTAACAAGCAGTTTATTGGCGCGCTGTTCATCAAGGAAAGCCTTTATGGTCAAGGTGTTGCTCAACAGTTGATGCAGCAAGCCAAGGCTAATTTCCCACTGCTGCTGTTAGAGGTTTACCAACAAAATCACCGCGCGGTGGCGTTTTATCGCAAAGAGGGTTTTTTGGTGGTCAATGAAACAACTCATCCCGGTACTTCTCTCCCCACTTGGGTACTGCGCTGGCAAAAGCCTTTAGCGCCGTAGTAAGTTTTAAAAAGTTCCGTAAAAATCCGCAGAAGTGACAAAAAAAGAGAACCAGAATTCTCCTACTGCTTAACGCAGCAAAATTCCGCATAAAGAGCGCCAGAACGCCGAAATCCCTATGACAGCCGGTTTCATTTCTTTATGTTTTGACACCTTTTTATGTGCAACTTATGACGAATTGCGGCGTCATAATCAAAACGATTCGGCTTGAAATAAAACATCCCTAAAGGAAATTAAGATGAACAGAAGACTTCTTGTGGTCGCGGGCGCACTTTGCGTCACTATGGGCCTGTCAGCCTGTACCACCAACCCGTACACCGGCGAATCTGAAGCAGGAAAATCAGGCATCGGCGCGGGTCTTGGGGCCGCACTGGGCGCGGGCGTAGGGATGCTTTCATCATCTAAACATGACCGCGGCAAAGGCGCCCTGATCGGTGCGGCGGCAGGCGCAGCACTGGGCGGCGGCGCGGGTTATTACATGGATGTGCAGGAATCCAAACTGCGTGACAAAATGCGCGGTACCGGCGTTAGCGTGACCCGTCAGGGCGACAACATCGTGCTGAACATGCCAAATAACGTCACTTTTGACTCCAACAGCAGCACCCTGAAACCGGCCGGTGCCAACACCCTGACCGGCGTGGCGATGGTACTTAAAGAATATCCGAAAACTGCCGTTAACGTCGTCGGCTACACCGACAGCACCGGCACTCGCGCGCTGAACATGAAACTGTCCCAGCAGCGTGCTGACGGCGTGGGCAGCGCGTTGATCACCCAAGGCGTGGCTGGTAGCCGCGTGCGCACTCAGGGCGCAGGCCCGGATAACCCAATCGCCAGCAACAGCACCGAACAGGGCAAAGCGCAGAACCGTCGCGTAGAAATCACCCTCAGTCCGTTGCAGTAAGTCGCGTCGATTTGGTAATTACGGGGCCTAATGGCCCCGTTTTTTATGCTAGTCTCCTGTGGTTATGCATTTTGAGGATAAGGTTGTGAGCAGAAAAAAGGAGCCGGGCAACGCCGTCCGCCCCACGATACGTGATGTTGCCAGTGCGGCTAAAACCGGTAAAACCAGCGTTTCACGCTATCTGAATGGCGAAAAGAATCTGCTTTCCGACGATCTGAAAGAAAGGATTGAGCGGGCCATTACCTTATTGGATTATCAGCCAAGCCAGATGGCGCGCAGCCTGAAAAGTGGGCAAACGCGCTTAATCGGCCTGATTCTGGCGGATATCACCAACCCCTATTCTGTCGAAGTGATGCGCGGCGTCGAAGCCGCCTGCCGCCAGCAGGGCCTGACGTTGCTGGTGTGTAATACCAACAATCAGCTCGATCAAGAAAAGCACTATCTTCAGCTGCTCAGCAGCTATCGGGTCGATGGCATGGTGGTTAACGCGGTGGGTATGCGCGAAGCGGCGATTTCGACGCTGCAACAGGCCCAACTGCCGATGGTACTGATTGACCGCAAAGTGGAGAACTTCTCCTGCGACGTCATAGGCCTAAACAATGCTCAGGCCACCAGCGAAGTCACCGAACATCTGCTAGAGCAAGGCTTCGAGGCTATTTTGTTCCTCAGCGAGCCGATGACGGTCAACACTCGTCTTGACCGTCTACACACCTTTCTCAAACGCATGCAGCGCGAGCCGGACCGCATTGCCGAACAGGGCGAAGTGGAGCTTAGCGACACCGCCGGTCTGGAAGCTTTGTTGCACGATTTCGTCTCCCGCCACCCGCACAAATGCAAAGCCGTGCTGGCCGCCAACGGCGCCATGACGCTGCTGGTCGCCCGCGCCATGCGCCGGATGGAGCTGGTGTGGGGTCAGGACATTGGCCTGTTGGGCTTCGACGAACTGGAATGGGCCGAGCTGGCTGGCGTGGGCATCACCACCCTGAAGCAACCCACCTATGACATGGGCGTCGCGGCGCTAGAGCAGTTGGTCACCCGCATTCAGGGCAGCCAAGACCCCATCCGCGAGCAAGCCTTCGCCGGAGAACTGATTGTGCGTGGTTCGACATTAGGAATGAATTGATTAGCCGAATAGCTTACCCACCCCGCGCGGTAGGCTATTTCTCTTTATGACTCTCGATTTCCGCCGTTTCTTTCAATGCCGTCTTCATACTCTCAGACGGATATCTCCTGACTTCAAATGGCAGCCCTCCTGACTTAACCACTTGTTCGAGAAACAGCCTGATTGCCGTGCTCACGTTCAGCCCACAATCATGCAGAACCTCGGCCGCTTCGCGCTTAAGCTCCTCTGACACGCGGGCTTTGATACTGGTTTCCATAACGCCTCCGGTTATTTGTGGGCACAATGAGTCCACATATAGTGTTGAGCATATACCCTATTGCCGTGAAATCCAGTTTTTACTTCGTGAGCGGGATCATACTTTTCAGCCTTACGGCTTTCGAATGGTACCGGTCCCAATTACTGTGGAAAAGGCGTTAAAAAGGTACAGCAAGTGCTTAACAAAAAACGGCACTGCGTTTAACCGTCTAAAATTGAACGTTGACCCACGTGACTGGGCCATTTCTAACAAGGATCATCAAGATGAAAAGAGACATTGTGGTAGTGATGGCGGCCTATGGGAACGACGACGTGAAGGCGCTGGGCGGCCAGGCGGAGCTGCTATCGGTGGTTGCCGACGCCGGTGCCGATGGCGTAGAAATTCGTCGCGAACTGTTTGATGACGCCGACTTTAATTCACTGTCCGAATTGGCCGAAAAGATCCGCCAGAAAAATTTATTTACGGTTTATTCGGTACCGGAATCCCTGTTTGTCGAGGGTGGAAGAGTGAACCCGTCGCTGCCGACCTTTTTAAAAGAAGCCGAAACGCTAGGCGCGCGCAGCTTGAAATTGGCACTGGGCCATTTCAACGTGGGCGCAGACCTGACGCCGCTGAAAGTCACGCTGGACGCCAGTCCGGTGAAACTGGTGGTGGAAAATGACCAGACGTCGGATTGCGGCATTTTGTCATTGATGAACTCGTTTATGTTTGCCGCCGAGTCCCGCCATTTACCTCTGGCGATGACGTTCGACATGGCTAACTGGCTGTGGGTCGGGCAAGACCCGATGGCCGCCGCCGATCGTCTGGCAAGCCATGTGGGCTATGTCCACGTCAAAGCCGCCGAAAAACGCGGTGACAAGTGGCACGCCGTGGCCCTCGACGACAGCGATGGCAGCTGGAAACCTCTGCTGGCGAAGCTACCGCAGGACGCGCCGCGCGGCATCGAATTCCCACTGGTGGGCGAAGATCTGACCGCCGTGACGCGCCACTATGTGGATTTACTCCGCGACTAAGCCAAGGAGCAATAAGATGTCGAAACTGTCGCAACCCGACGCGCTGGATGTGGTCACCGTCGGCGAAGCTATGGCGATGTTTGTCGCTTGTGAAACCGGTCCTTTAGAGGACGTCAGCCAGTTTACTCGTCAGGTGGCGGGGGCGGAGTTGAACGTGGCGATCGGCCTGTCGCGCCTCGGGCTGAAGGTCGGCTGGGCCAGCCGCGTGGGTGATGACGTATTTGGCCGCTTTGTGCTTAAACAGCTGGAAAAAGAGCAGATTAACGCCGGGCAGGTGACGGTGGATAAGCGTTTTCCGACCGGCTTCCAGCTCAAATCCAAAGAGCTGGGCGGTAAAGATCCGCGCGTCGAGTATTTCCGCAAAGGCTCGGCGGCCAGCCATCTGTCGGTCGCAGACTTCAATCCGGACTACTTCGGCGCTGCGCGACATTTGCACCTGTCCGGCGTCGCCGCTGCGCTGTCGGATACCTCTCTGGCACTGTCGAAATTCGCCGCCAGCGAGATGCGTAAAGCAGGCAAAACTATCTCGTTTGACCCCAATCTGCGCCCAATACTGTGGAGCAGCGAGGAGACAATGCGCAAAGAAATTAATGCCTTAGCCTTTGCCGCAGACTGGGTTCTGCCCGGCCTTGGTGAAGGCCAGCTGCTGACTGGTCAACAAACGCCAGAGGGCATCGCCGACTTCTACCTCGAGCAAGGCGTGAAAGCCGTGATCATCAAAACCGGCGCGGACGGCGCGTGGTTTAAAAGCGCCGGCGGCGAGCAGGCAGACGTTGCGGCCTGCAAAGTGGAAAACGTGGTGGATACCGTCGGCGCTGGCGACGGTTTCGCGGTTGGGCTGATTAGCGCCCTGCTGGAAGGATTAAGCCTTGAGCAAGCCGTGAAGCGCGGCAATAAGATTGGCAGCCTGGCGGTGCAGGCGGTGGGCGATAGCGAAGGATTGCCGACCCGCGAGCAACTGGGCCAAGCCTAAAATACCCTGTTTGCTACACTTAGTTAGCACCCTATATAACATCAAATAATACTAATCAGTCGCGAAACTGAGGATAAAAGTCATGAACGAAGCCAAAATTGCCATCAGACGATGGTGGTATATCATGCCCATCGTTTTTATTACCTACAGTCTGGCCTATGTAGATCGCTCGAACTTCAGCTTTGCCTCGGCCGCGGGCATCAATGACGACCTTGGCATCACCAAAGGCATGTCTTCCCTGCTCGGCGCACTGTTTTTCCTCGGTTATTTCTTCTTCCAAATCCCCGGCACGATTTACGCCGAACGGCGTAGCGTCAAAAAACTGATCTTCTGGTGCCTGCTGCTGTGGGGCGGTTTTGCCTCGCTGACCGGCGTGGTCAACAACATTCCGATGCTGGCGGTGATCCGTTTCGCCCTCGGCGTGGTAGAAGCCGCCGTGATGCCCGCCATGCTGGTGTATATCAGTAACTGGTTCACCAAATCCGAACGTTCGCGGGCCAACACCTTCCTGATTTTGGGTAATCCGGTCACCGTGCTGTGGATGTCAGTGCTCTCCGGCTATCTGATCCACGCCTTCGGCTGGCGCGAAATGTTCATCTTCGAGGGCATTCCGGCGGTGATCTGGGCCTTCTGCTGGTGGTTCCTGGTGAAGGACAAACCGGAGCAAGTGAGCTGGCTGTCGCAGGACGAAAAACAGGCGCTGGCCGCGCAGTTGGCCAAGGAGCAGGAGGACATCAAGGCCGTGCATAACTACGCGGAAGCCTTTAAGTCGCGCAATGTGATTTTACTCTGCATGCAATATTTTGCGTGGAGTATCGGGGTTTACGGCTTCGTGCTGTGGCTGCCGTCGATTTTGCGCAGTGGCATGCAGATGGGCATGGTGGAAGCCGGCTGGCTCTCCTCGGTGCCTTACCTGGCGGCGACCATCGCCATGATCCTGGTGTCATGGGCGTCGGATAAAATGCAAAACCGCAAAATTTTCGTCTGGCCGCTGTTGCTGATTGGCGCGCTGGCGTTCTTCGCGTCGTGGGCGATTGGGCCGAATAATTTCTGGATCTCCTACTCGCTGCTGGTGGTCGCCGCCGCCGCGATGTATGCGCCTTATGGCCCGTTCTTCGCCATCATCCCTGAGATGCTGCCGAAAAACGTTGCGGGTGGCGCGATGGCCTTAATTAACAGCCTCGGCGCGCTCGGCTCTTTCTTCGGCTCCTGGTTCGTCGGCTACCTCAACGGCAACACCGGCAGTCCGGCGGCCTCTTTCATTTTCATGGCCGTCTCCCTGCTGGTGTCCGTGATACTGACCCTGATGGTGAAGCCGGAACGCGATGCCGCCAAGCCGCAGTCGGCCTAAGCCTGTGCTATGTTTAGACATTACCTTTAAATCGCTATCCCAGCCATTTCAATAAGTTGGGTACATTCATTCGTTTCTGGAGTCCGTAATGAAGCCGTCTATCGTTTTATACAAAAAACTACCTGCCGACCTGCATCAACGTCTGGAAGAGCATTTTTCAATTGTCGAATTCGACGGAATTAATGAAGGAAACCGCGCCAAGGTGTTCGATGCCCTGCAACAGGCTGAAGGGCTGATTGGCTCGGGCGGCGCGGTAAACAAGGAGCTGCTGGACCACGCTCCGCGCTTGCGCGGCGTATCCACCATTTCCGTGGGTTACGACAATTTCGACGTGGACGAGCTGACTCGCCGCGAAATCCCGCTGATGCACACCCCGACCGTGCTGACCGACACCGTGGCCGACACCGTGATGGCGCTGGTGCTCTCCACCGCGCGCCGCGTGGTCAACGTTGCCGAGCGCGTCAAAGCGGGCGAATGGACCAGCAACATCGGCGCAGACTGGTTTGGCGTTGACGTGCACCACAAAACTATCGGCATTATCGGCATGGGCCGCATCGGCATGGCGCTGGCCCAGCGCGCCCACTTCGGCTTCGACATGCCGGTGCTGTACAACGCCCGCAGCCAGCATAAAGCGGCGGAAGAGCGTTTTGGCGCGAAAAAGTGCGAGCTGGACGAACTGCTGGCTAAATCTGATTTCGTCTGCGTGCTGCTGCCGCTGACTGACCAGACCTTCCACACCATCGGCAAAGAGCAGCTGGCGAAGATGAAATCCAGCGCGATTCTGATCAGCGCCGGTCGCGGCCCGGTCATTGATGAAAAGGCGCTGATCGCCGCGCTCAAGGACGGCACCATTCACGCCGCAGGTATGGACGTGTTCGAAACTGAGCCGCTACCGAAAGATTCTCCACTGCTTAGCCTGCCGAACGTTGTCGCGCTGCCACACATTGGCTCTGCCACTCATGAAACCCGCTACGGCATGGCCGCCTGCGCGGTGGACAACCTGATTGCCGCCCTGACCGGCGATGTGAAAGAGAATTGCGTCAACCCGCAGGTTCTAAATAAGTAATTTTCTTCCGCCTTTTCTGCTGTAAAAACCGCGCCACTTCACCTCTCCCTTCGCCTTGCGCGGGGAGAGGAATTCATGCAAAAACCTGCACCTGATTGCACTGTTTTAAAGCAAGCGTTAAGGTGGTCATCACATTCTGATAACACAAAGTTTGACTATGACGTTTTCTGTTTTCGGCGATAAATTTACCCGTTCCACAGGCATTAGCCGCCTGATGGGTGATATGAACGAAGGTCTGCGCACGCCGGGCGCTGTGATGCTCGGCGGGGGGAATCCTGCGCAAATACCTGAAATGCAGGACTATTTCCAGACGCTGTTTACCGAGATGTTAAGCGAAGGCAAGCTGACAGAGGCCTTGTGCAACTATGACGGCCCGCAGGGTAAAGACGTGCTGCGCCACTCGCTGGCGGCGCTATTGAAGAAAGAGCTGGGCTGGGAGTTAGATGCAAAAAACATTGCGTTAACCAATGGCAGCCAGAGCGCGTTTTTCTATTTATTCAATCTGTTCGCCGGTCGTCGCGCAGACGGTTCAATGTCCAAAGTGCTGTTCCCGCTGGCCCCAGAGTATCTGGGCTATGCCGACGCCGGATTGGACGAGAGCCTGTTTATCTCCGCCAAACCAAACATTGAGCTGCTGCCCGAAGGGCAGTTTAAGTATCACGTTGATTTCGACCATCTGAACATCAATGAAGAAGTTGGCTTGATCTGCGTTTCACGCCCGACCAATCCGACCGGCAATGTGATAACCGATCAGGAATTACAGCGCCTCGACGCTCTCGCCCAGCAGCACGACGTGCCATTGCTGATCGACAACGCCTATGGGGTGCCTTTCCCGAGCATTATCTTTAGCGAAGCCACGCCGCTGTGGAATCCGAACATCATTCTGTGCATGAGTCTGTCCAAGCTCGGCCTGCCGGGTTCGCGCTGCGGTATTGTCATCGCGGATGAGAAAATCATTACGGCAATTAGCAACATGAACGGCATTATCAGCCTCGCGCCGGGCAGCGTAGGGCCAGCCATCGCCAATGAAATGATTGCTCGCGGCGATCTGCTGCGCCTCTCCGAGGAAGTCATTAAACCGTTTTACTATCAGCGCGTGCAGGAAACCATTGCCACTTTACGCCGCTATTTGCCGGAAGATCGCTGCTTAATTCATAAACCCGAAGGGGCGATTTTCCTCTGGCTGTGGTTCAAAGATTTGCCGATCAGCACTGAAACGCTCTATCAGCGCCTAAAACAGCGCGGCGTGCTGATGGTGCCGGGGCATTTCTTCTTCCCCGGCCTTGAGCACCCGTGGCCGCACACTCACCAGTGTATGCGCATGAACTACGTGCCGGACGCCGAGCAGATCGAACGCGGGGTGAAGATTCTGGCGGAAGAAGTCGAGCGAGCACACGCCGAAGGGCTGATTCGCTAACTGCTGGAAAACGCACATAAAAAAGGAGGACGTGATGTCCTCCTTTTTCATTTCTGCTGCTTTTGGCTGTTATTCAGCCGATTGATTCTCTAACGCAGGCTTCTCAGTGCCGATGGCGATTTTCTGCGGTTGCAGCGCCTGCGGAACATCGCGCACCAGACTGATATGCAGCAGGCCGTTGACGAACTCGGCCGCCGATACGTGCATATGTTCGGCCAGCGTGAAGCTCAGGCTGAAAGGCTTAATCACCAGCCCCTGATGCAGATATTCCACTTTTTTATCCGCCTCAGCCGGGGTGCCGCTGACGGTCAAGCGCGGGCCTTCGACTTCAATATTCAGTTCGCTCTGCTGGAAACCGGCCAGCGCCAGTGAGATGCGATAATGGTTATCGTCTGATTTCTCAATGTTATATGGCGGGAAGCCTTGTTCAGCGCCCTGCATGGAGCTGGCGAGTTTGTCGAAGCCAATCCACTGACGCAGTAATGGGGAAAGATCGTAGTTACGCATATTTAAAACTCCTTCTGTGAAGCGAGATAATGTTTATTCATCAAGCGCCACGTTATTCATCGGCGTGACGCTGCTGCTCCCTGACGGCGAGCAAGGTGGAAAATTTAAAATTCGTTAGAAATTAGCGAATGTCTATCCGACGCGGTTTTGAGGACTCGGGGACCACGCGTTCGAGATCGATATACAGCAGACCATTCGCCAAATTGGCGGATTTAATTTGAATATGTTCTGCTAACTGGAATTTGCGCTCGAAATTACGCTCAGCGATACCCTGATATAAATAGGTACGCTCTGCGGCTGCATCTTTATGCGCGCCCTTGACCAGCAACATATTATCTTGAGCAGTAATATCCAGCTCAGACTCAGCAAAACCGGCGACCGCTATCGCGATGCGATAGTGATTTTCATCTACCAGTTCAACATTATAAGGAGGGTAGCCGCCACCCTGATTTTGACCAGATTCAATCAAATTAAACAGGCGATCAAAACCAATAGCGGAACGGTATAGAGGGGATAAATCAAAATTACGCATTTATTACTTCTCCTGATTATGCAGCGAGTCGGTTAAACGACCTTCCTCATGGACAGGTCTGCGACGCTTCATACCCTGTCGGCGTATGCTTTTCCTGCGTCGTATGATAAAAATGGCGACGGAAAAAAGATTTTCAAGTCAGGGAAAGAAAAGTTTTTTATCAGTGCATGTCAGCAGGGAGCTATAGATGTCTAAACAAAGCTTAAACCCTATAAAAATTGACATTGGGCGGCAGGATCTCAGTTATCTCTTACACTATAACTAACGCTGTAATTTTGTGACAAAGCCAAAACAGATAACCCAGCGAAATAATTAGGACAGATCGCTGCGACATTTATAAACACGATTCAAGGATGAAAAAGATAAATTGGGATGGCTAGCACAGAGCCGCGCTTTGCTTTGTTAAATCTTTTAGCTGAATGATATAAATCAACGTTGACGAAATATCCTCAGCCCGACAGCATGAGATGAGTTCTACATGATGAAATCAGTTTTATTACCGCTCGTGACGGGATGCGCGTTTTTATCGGTTAGCGGTTGCTCTAGCGTAATGAGTCATACCGGCGGCCATCAGGGTTATTATCCGGGCACACGCGCCGACGTATCGATGATTTCAAGCGACGACACCAGCTGGGCCATGACGCCACTGCTGATTGTCGATCTGCCTTTTAGTGCATTACTTGATACCCTGCTGCTGCCTTATGACTATTACCGCCAGGACAAACTCAACACGCGGGATCGTATAAAAGCCAGCGAGGAGCAGAATTTAGCGATCAGCCACGGCATTGATATTGACCACGTGCCGCCAATGACTGAGTCGACGAAGCAGAAAAAGCGGGCGTCACATTAATATTCCCCACCTCAGCCTCTTTTATTAAAAACAGACCGGCCCATTCATCAGGCCGGTTTTTTGCTTTTTATGCAGCCAAGCTTCTTTATTTAGCCTACATTCTGCGCCACAAAAAGCTGGGCAAACTGGCCGCACTGGCGCATATAGGCGACTTTCGCCCCGTCGGGTGAAAACACCACCGCGTCGCCGCAGGGCGCGATTTCGCTGCGCTCGGTCAGGCGGCGCATCTCGCCACTCGCCACGTCCAGCACCATCACGCTGTTATCGCAAACCAGTGCTAACGCATTGCCATTGGGGTGCCAGCTAAATGCCGACTGAATTCCGGTGGTGGTTCGGCTGATTTGCTGCGCCTGGCCGCCGTTCGGCGAAACCGTCCACAGTTGAACTACGCCGTTGTTATCCTTCATCAAAAAGGCGATTTTTGAGCCGTCCGGGGAAGCACGCAGCCAGTGGCGCGGCTGCAAGGCGACGCCGGGGAAAGCCTGCTGCGCGGTGAAGGTTATGCGGCGTTGGCGCACTCCCTTGGGCGGCGCGGGAAGCGAAGCAGCAGTGCCCTGTAACGGCAACTCTCCGGCCTGCCGATAGCTGGCGTCATCTTCTGGTAAATCAACCACAAAGACTTCCGGTAGCTTCTCGCCGCTGGCCGACAGTGTGTCGCCGATAAACGCCAGCGCCCAGCGTTGGCGGCTGCCGTCCGGCTTGAGATAGCCCTCGGTGCCAATCCAGCCCTCTTCATAGGCGCGGGTAATATCATCGCTGCCCGGCTGAGGGTCCGGCGTGGTGTGGCTCACCAGCACGCTGAAGTGGCTGCCGTTATATTCACGCGGATGATGTTTAGGAGAAACTACGCCCGAGGAAGAGAGCGCGATGCCGACATTACGCTGATCGAGCCGCAAATCCAGCTCGTGCAAAACGTGGTCGTTATAGGTAAAGCTCAGGCGGCTGCCGTCGGGGCTGAAGACGTGAACGTGGGTGCCGCCGCGCAGCGCGCCGGGGGTGAAAGGTGCCGTAATATCAAGGGCATCGAGAGTAACTGCTTCAGCTTCTGGCTCAGTGACAATCACCCCACGGCGATGATGAAAATCATATTGCCACTGTGCATCTGGGTTTTCTGGCCCGTGGATGAAGGCATAACGCACCGGCAGCTGCGCGCTGGTCGTGACCACGCCGACGTGCGCCGCCTGCCTGGCCTGATAAATCACCTGCACTTCGCCGGTTTCGACATTCACCCGCTCAATGGTTGAGCCGGTAAATGAACCGCCGTGCGGCCGGACATCATAGACCAGCCACTGGCCGTCCGGCGTCCAGACGTTAATGTTGGTCAGCTGATGCCCGCGAGCATCGTCGGTTAACTGCTTTTCACCCACCACGTTTGCTTCCTCTTATTCTCTGCCCCTGTGCGGCCTTGTTTAAGAGTAAACGTTTTTGTTTATGGGAACACTATTTGGCGGCGGGCATGGCCCCTTTGCCCGCATTCACCAGCATGGAGCGTTTGCGGCCCAGAACCAGCCCCAGCAGACCGCCCAGGATCAGCGCGGCGGCCACGGCAATCAGCGCCGCGTCGTAGCTGTGAGTCACGTCTTTGATGCGTCCCATAATCGGCGGGAAGGTTAACCCGGCAATGTTCGCCACCGCGTTAATCAGCGCAATCGAGGCGGCACCCGCCACGCCCGCCACCGTCTCAGTGGTCACCGCCCAGAAGATGGGGGTGATGGCCCAGTTCAGCCCAACGGTCAGCACCAGCATGATGTAAGCCAGAACCAAGTTATGGGTGAAAATCGCCCCGAGCAGTAAGAAGCCCGACACAATCAGTGGCAGCCCAAGGTGCAGGGCGCGCTCTTTGGTGCGGTCCGAGTGGCGACCATTCAAATACATGAAAATACAGGCGAAAAGGAAAGGTACCGCCGACAGCAGGCTGACAATCAAATTACTGGTAATGCTACCAACTTGCTGATTTAGTGTATGATGGTGGTTTTGAGGTGCTCCAGTGGCTTCCATCTCCATCAGCTGTCCCTCCTGCTCAGCTACTGAAGGCATGGTGCGTAACGGTAAAAGTACTGCCGGACATCAGCGCTATATCTGCTCTCACTGCCGTAAAACATGGCAGCTACAGTTCACTTACACCGCCTCTCAGGCAGCAGTCGGTAAACTCACGCATACAACCGGGCAGTGACGTCATTGTCTGCGCTGAAATGGATGAACAGTGGGGCTACGTCGGCGCTAAATCACGCAAGCGCTGGTTGTTTTACGCGTATGACAGGATACGGAGGACGGTTGTGGCGCACGTATTCGGTGAACGCACGTTGGCCACGCTGGAGCGTCTTCCGGGCCTGCTGTCGGCCTTTGAGGTCGTGGTATGGATGACGGATGACTGGCCGCTTTATGAATCACGCCTGAAGGGAGAACTACATGACAAAGTCATTGGACATTATCTGAACATAAAACACTACCAGTAAGTTGGAGTCATTACCCCTCAATCAAACGTGAGAAGTCGTCACCTTTAAAACTGGTCACATTTTCAATACCCAGATCGGAAGCAGACTGGTTGATAGTCTCTACCGCATAGAACTTTGCACCAGTCAGGCGCGGGGCTAACAGGTAAGATGAAATTAAGGTTTTACGAACACTGCCACTGTAATTAATTACCGCTACTTTCATAAATCACCTCAGAATTTTTTGTTGAACTTCTTAGGGTCGAAATTCTCACCGATTTTCTTGAAGAATTCTTTATCAATAATGCCGGGACTCTCTGCTTTTTTACTTTCCTGCGCTTCAGGCTCAGACGGTTGTGTATTGTGCAATACACTTTCCGCTGCACCCTTCGCGCTACTCTTATCATGTGTATTGTGCAATACATTTTTTCGGTTTTGCCGCGTTCTATACAGTGCCATCTCAAGCCCTTTGGCTGTTACCGAAAAGCTGTATTCGCTGTCGAGGATTTCAGCAATTTCATGCCGCGTTAGCCCTCTGTCCAGCCAGTTCTCGATTTCATTTAGGCGCAATCTGACAGCAGCCGATAAGTTGCGGGGTTTCAGATCTGCTGGTTTATTCATAACCCCCTCCGTTGTATGAAAATGACTCTACAACACTCGTAAGAAGGGGTCAATCGAGTTTTGTAGTTTATCTGTAGTTTTATTGTAGTCTATTTGTAGTCTGTCACGTTTTTTGTAGTTTATTTGTAGTTTTATTGTAGTCTATTTGTAGTCTTACAACACTAAGGCAAAACGTTTTTTGTAGTTTATCTGTAGTTTATCTGTAGTTTTTGGTTGCTCAGATGGTCATGCAAGCATGACCATCAAAGAATAGGACGCTTTTTAGCCAAATGCCCCTTAACCTACGGAGATCGCCCTACCAAAAAAAGATGATTTTTTATCCCTTAACCTGCTATACACCTAACGCAGCGTGATAAATCACGCTATCACACTGATTTAAAAGGAAAAAAACAAAATTTAGCCATGCTGCGGTATTACCCAGGTATTACAAATCCAATCTAAATTACTGATTTAAATAACTTTTTATTTATTACTTTGGTAATACTATGATTTCACCGTATTAGACACCCTTTTTTCGTTTAAAAAATGCACAAATTGAGGACTGAATGGGCTTTGTTGAATAAATCGAACTTTTGCTGAGTTGAAGGATCAGATCACGCATCTTCCCGACAACGCAGACCGTTCCGTGGCAAAGCAAAAGTTCAAAATCACCAACTGGCCCACCTACAATAAAGCCCTCATCAACCGTGGCTCCATAACTTTCTGGCTGGATGATGAAGCTATTCAGGCCTGGTATGAGTCAGCAACACCTTCTTCACGAGGCAGACCTCAGCGCTATTCTGACCTTGCCATCACGACTGTGCTGGTCATTAAACGCGTATTCAGGCTGACCCTGCGCGCTGCGCAGGGCTTTATTGATTCCATTTTTTCTCTGATGAACGTTCCGCTACGCTGCCCGGATTACAGCTGTGTCAGCAGGCGGGCAAAGTCGGTTAATGGCCTGCTGTTTATTGTCCAGCCTGTTTTGCATAACAAATCTCCGGGTGTATTGCGAAAAAGAGAAGGGCGTGCGCCCTGATACCGGCAGTGTATGCAAAGCAGGATTCAATGATAATACGGGTAAATATGCATGGACTTATGCATGGCGCTCATTAATGCGGGGATGACATCAGCAGAATACCAAAGATGGCTCCCGGGTTAATGGCATTTTGGCTTGAGGCAGACCGGATATTGGGTGCCTGCCTCATGGCATGTGTAGTGGCACACTAAATTTGGCCACCTGATGAAAGGTGATATTCTCACCACAACACAAAACAGGTGACTTAATGAACAAGAAAACCAAACGAACCTTCCCCCCTGAGTTCAGGCTGGAATGTGCACAGCTGATTGTTGATAAGGGCTACTCATATCGACAGGCCAGTGAAGCGATGAATGTCGGTTCAACCACGCTTGAGAGCTGGGTACGCCAGCTCAGGCGAGAGCGCCAGGGGATTACGCCCTCTGCCACACCCATTACTCCAGACCAGCAACGTATCCGCGAGCTGGAAAAGCAGGTTCGCCGTCTGGAGGAACAAAATACAATATTAAAAAAGGCTACCGCGCTCTTAATGTCCGACTCGCTGAACGGTTCACGATAGTTGCCAGACTGAGCGACAGCCACACGGTTGTCAGCCTGTGCTCCGCGCTGGAAATACACCGCAGCAGTTACCGGTACTGGCGAAAACGACGCGATATGGTTAATCCGGTACACGTCAGGTTGTGCAGCGAAATACGTCGGGCGTGGAACCAGAGCCGGGGCTCTGCGGGGGCACGCACTTTGGCTGACATGCTGACCCAAAACGGCGTCCCGATGAGCCGTTACCGTGCCGGACGCCTGATGAAATACCTGAACCTGAGCAGTTGCCAGCCCGGAAAACATCAGTATAAAAATGCCCGTCAGGAGCACACCTGCCTGCCGAATCTGCTCGGGCGTCAGTTCGCTGTGCCCGAGCCAGACCGGGTGTGGTGCGGAGACATTACGTATCTCTGGGCAGGAAATCGCTGGTGCTATCTGGCGGTTGTTATGGATCTTTTTGCCCGCAGGGTTATCGGCTGGAGTCTGTCAGCGCATGCCGATACCGCACTGATAAGCAGTGCCCTGCGGATGGCCTATGAGACGCGTGGCCAACCCCGGGATGTCATGTTCCATAGCGACCAGGGAAGCCAGTATACAGGCCTTAAATATCAACAACTTCTCTGGCGTTGCAGAATAAATCAAAGCGTCAGTCGGCGGGGAAACTGCTGGGATAACAGCCCCATGGAACGCTTCTTCCGCAGTCTGAAAACAGAATGGGTGCCAACGAATGGTTACGCAGGCAAGGACGAGGCCCGGCAGCAAATTAATGATTACATATTGAACTACTACAACAGCGTCAGACCTCACCATTATAACGGTGGGCTGACGCCGGAAGAGTCAGAGAACAGATACCATTTTTACTGTAAAACCGTGGCCAATATTACTTGACCACTACAGTACGTGGGGGTATCAATAAAGTGGCTGACCTGAAAGGGAAAACCATCAGTGTCGATGCACCAGGAACCTCCTCCTATTTTCTGCTGGCCTGGATCCTCGATAAAAACGGCATGACGATGAAAGACGTCAAACTGGCAACCCTGGGGCCGGATGCCGCCGCTCATGCCTTTATTGCCGGGCAGAACGATGCCGCTGTGACGTACGAGCCGTATCTCTCCACCATCCGCCAAAGCCCGGACAAAGGCAAAATTCTGACCACCACACTGGATTATCCCATGGTGATGGACACCCTGGGTTGTACGCCATCCTGGCTGGATAAAAACCCCAAAGCGGCTCAGGCACTGGTAAATAGCTACTTTGAAGCCCTGGATATGATCAAAAAAGATCCGGATAAAGCCAATGAGATTATGGGGGCGGCGGTCAAAGAAACCGGCAAACAGTTTGCTGAAGAGTCCAGCTATCTGCGCTGGCAAGACCGTGATGCGAACAAGAAGTTCTTCAGTGGCGAGATTGTCACCTTTACCAACGAAGCGGCGCGTTTGCTGACGGAAATGAAAATCCTGCATAAAACGCCGGATATTAATACGTTGTATGACGCGAAGTATGTGACTCAGCCATGAAGGACCACAAGATGAACAGTCCTGTCAGTCAGGCCGCGGAATTTCCCGCCAGTACGCAGTCAGTTTTACGTGAGCCGGCGCCTCTGCCGGCAAGTAAAAAGGTCTGGCACAACCCGATGATGGTGCCACTGCGCCCCGTGGCGTCCCGTCATCGCTGGTTTTTGGGCTTCTGCTTTTTTGTGCTGTTTTTCGCGCTGTGGGCGCTGGTGACTTTTACCGGGCTGGTGTCGCCGACATTCCTTGCCAGTCCGGCCAGTATGTTGCAGGAAGGGGGGCTGTTATTTACCGATTTTGATTTCACAACAGATATCGGTATGACGGTAATGCGTGTACTGGGCGGCTTTATTCTGGCGTGCATTATCGCCGTGCCGCTGGGTATTCTGATGGGCTCATACAAACTGATCGAAGCGTTTTTTGAGCCCTTCGTTTCGTTTTGCCGCTACCTGCCCGCATCGGCGTTTGTCCCCCTGCTTATTCTGTGGGCAGGGATTGGCGAAATGCAAAAAATACTGGTGATCTTTATCGGTTCGTTCTTTCAGATAACCCTGATGGTTGCGGTGGCTGTCGGCGCGGCGCGGCGCGATCTGGTGGAAGCGGCGTATACCCTTGGCGCGACCAACAAGAGCGTGGTGCGTCGGGTGATAATCCCCGGGGCGGCGCCGGAAATTGCGGAACTGCTGCGCCTGGTGCTGGGCTGGGCATGGACCTATGTCATCGTGGCGGAACTGATTGGTTCATCCAGCGGGATAGGTCACATGATTGTCAATAGCCAGGCGTTACTCAATACCGGGCAAATGATTTTCGGCATTATCGTGATTGGCTGCATTGGATTGCTGTCTGATCTGTTGTTTAAAGCGGTGAATCGCCGCCTGTTTGTATGGAGTTCGCTGTGATGAGCTATCCGAAGCTGAGTGTTCGCCAGGTGGAACGCGTCTTCAGTGGCCCGAAAGGCGAGAAGACCCAGGCATTACTGCCCGTGGATTATCAGGTCAATGAGAACGACTTTATTACCATTCTCGGGCCTTCCGGGTGCGGTAAATCCACACTTTTACGCATTGTTGCCGGGCTGGATCAGCCCACCCGCGGCGAGGTCTGGCTGGATGGCGTGCTGGTCGATGGTCCGGGCGCGGATCGCGGCATGGTATTCCAGAGTTACACACTGTTCCCCTGGTTGACGGTTGAGCAGAATATCTGCTTTGGCCTACAGGAACGCGGCGTGAGTAAAGCGGCACAAAAAGAGCGCAGCGACTACTTTATTAATAAGGTCGGTTTACGTGGGTTTGAGCAGCATTTCCCCCGTCAGTTGTCCGGCGGTATGCAACAGCGCACAGCCATTGCCCGCGCCCTGGCCAACGACCCGAAAATTCTGCTGATGGATGAACCTTTCGGCGCACTGGATAACCAGACGCGCGTCATGATGCAGGAACTGTTGTTGTCGATATGGGAATCTTCCCGCAAAACAGTCCTGTTTGTGACCCACGATATTGATGAGGCCATTTTTATGGCCAATAAAGTGGCGATTTTCAGTGCGCGCCCCGGGCGAATCAAAACGGAAGTGGCGGTAGATTTTCCGCACCCGCGTGATTATACCCTGAAAACATCACCAGAATTTATGGCATTGAAGGCGCGTATCACGGAAGAAATTCGTACGGAAACCCTGCAAACCATCGATCACTAAGTTCGCGGTATGCAGCGCAGTTAATCATGTTTTAGCGTGAGTCAGGTTGTGCATAAACACCCGGTGTTACACCGGGTTTACTTCCCGTTTTACTTGTATATACAGGAATAGATTATGGCTGCTTCATCCACCGATTACACCCTTTGCCGCCTGCAACCCGGGCATGTCCATTTGCCCATGTTGCGACAAATATACCAGGGTAATGTCCGCCTTGCGCTGGCCGAAGAGGCCCGTGCCGATGTGCTGGCCTCCCAGGAAACAGTCACCCGCATTGTGGCATCGGGAAACGTGGTGTACGGCATTAATACCGGGTTTGGCAAACTGGCGCAAACCCGTATTCCGGCGGAACGTCTGACCGAACTGCAACGAAACCTGGTGCTGTCCCACAGTGTGGGCACAGGCAAAAACCTGGCGGATAACGTTGTTCGCCTGGTGATGGCGACGAAAATTCTCAGCCTCTCCCGGGGTCATTCCGGTATTCGTATTGAGGTGATTGATGCACTGATAACGTTATTTAATGCGGGTGTGTACCCCTGTATTCCGGAAAAAGGATCCGTCGGCGCTTCGGGCGACCTGGCGCCGCTGGCGCATTTGTCATTGATGCTGATTGGCGAAGGGCAGGTGACACTGGGTGGCGAAACGATGTCCGCGGTTGAAGGCCTGGCTGCCGCAGGGCTGAGCCCCTTTGAACTTGGGCCGAAAGAAGGTCTGGCATTACTTAACGGCACCCAGGTATCGACATCCCTCGCGTTGTCAGGTTTGTTTGAAGCAGAACGGGTGTTTTCCGCAGGCCTGGTGGCCGGGGCATTATCACTGGAAGCGATTAAAGGCTCAGTTAAACCGCTTGACCCGCGTATTCATGAAGCACGCGGCCAGGAAGGCCAGATTGCTGTCGCCGCTGCGCTGACGGCGATCCTGGCCGGTAGCGATATTGTGACATCCCATGCTAACTGCGGCCGGGTTCAGGACCCTTATTCCATTCGTTGTGTCCCTCAGGTTATGGGTGCCTGCCTTGATAACCTGCGACATGCGGCCCGCATTCTACGTATTGAAGCAAACGCAGCATCCGATAACCCTCTGGTTTTTGCCGAAAATGGCGACGTGATTTCTGGCGGGAATTTCCACGCAGAACCCGTGGCTTTCGCCGCGGACATCATTGCGCTGGCGGTTGCCGAAGTGGGGGCGATTTCTGAACGCAGAATGGCCTTATTGTTGGACAGCGGTTTGTCCGGCTTGCCGCCTTTCCTGGTAAACGATGGCGGCGTTAACTCCGGCTTTATGATTGCGCAGGTCACGGCCGCCGCGCTGGCATCAGAAAATAAATCGCTGGCACATCCGGGCAGTGTCGACAGCCTGCCCACCTCCGCCAATCAGGAAGATCACGTTTCAATGGCGACCTATGCCGCCCGCCGTCTGGGCAATATGTGTTTTAACACCAGTGTGGTTGTCGGTATCGAAGCCATGGCCGCTGCCCAGGGACTTGATTTTCATCGTCCGTTGCAAAGTTCCGCCACACTGGAAAGCGAAATGAAGGCGATTCGGCAACATGTCGCTTTTCTCGAAAAAGATCGTCTGATGGCGCCGGATGTCGAAATGATGCGTTTGTGGGCGTCCCGTGAACACTGGCCTGCGGCCATTGAAGCATTACTGCCGAGCTTTGCCTGATAACGCTTTACATAAATTTCATTTTTTATAGAAGGATATGACCATGAACGCGCCACAGAAAAATGCCGCCGCCCATGTCGTTCGCGCTCCCCAGGGAACAGCGCTGAGTTGTCAAAACTGGTTGATCGAAGCGGCTTATCGCATGATCCAAAACAACCTTGACCCCGATGTTGCCGAACGCCCGGAAGACCTGGTGGTCTATGGCGGTATTGGTAAAGCCGCCCGCAACTGGCCTGCCTTCGAAGCCATTCTGGACAGCCTGCGGGCGTTGCGTGAAGACGAAACCCTGCTGGTACAGTCCGGTAAGCCGGTCGGTGTTTTTCGCACCCATACCAATGCGCCGCGCGTGTTGATTGCTAACTCCAATATTGTGCCGCACTGGGCCCACTGGGACCACTTTCACGAACTGGATAAAGCGGGCCTGATGATGTACGGCCAGATGACAGCAGGCTCCTGGATTTACATTGGTGCGCAGGGCATTGTGCAGGGGACGTATGAAACTTTTGCCGAAGCGGGCCGACAGCACTACAACGGCGACCTGCGGGGCAAATGGATTCTGACGGCAGGGCTTGGTGGTATGGGCGGCGCCCAACCGCTGGCTGGCGTGCTGGCAGGGGCCTGCGTCCTGGCCATTGAATGCCAGGAATCCCACATTGATTTCCGTCTGCGTACCCGTTATGTGGACTATAAGACCCGCAGCCTCGATGAGGCGCTGGCGATGATTGAAAAAGCCTGTGCGGAGAAAAAAGCCATCTCTGTCGGCCTGCTGGGCAATGCCGCTGAGTTGATGCCGCAACTGGCGGCGCGGGCAAAAGCGGGTGGCCTGCGTCCGGATATTGTGACCGATCAGACCTCCGCTCATGATCCGCTTAATGGCTATCTGCCGGAAGGCTGGAGCCTGGAAAAATGGCAGGCCGCCCGTCAGTCAGATCCGCAATCCGTGGTGAAAGCCGCCCGCGCTTCTATGGCAAAACATGTCCAGGCCATGCTCGATTTTCACCATATGGGGATCCCCACCGTCGATTACGGCAACAATATCCGCCAGGTCGCCAAAGAAGAGGGCGTTGAAAACGCCTTTGATTTCCCGGGTTTTGTCCCGGCCTACATCCGCCCGCTGTTCTGTGAAGGCAAAGGGCCATTCCGTTGGGTTGCCCTTTCCGGCGACCCGGAAGATATCTATAAGACCGACGCGAAACTCAAAGAACTCTTCCCGGACAACACCAATCTGATCAACTGGCTGGACATGGCGCGTGAGCGCATTGCCTTCCAGGGGCTGCCTGCGCGTATTTGCTGGCTGGGCCTGGGTGAACGTCACCGCGCCGGGCTGGCGTTTAACGAAATGGTGCGTAACTGCGAACTGAAAGCGCCGATTGTTATTGGCCGTGATCATCTGGATACGGGGTCAGTGGCATCGCCGAACCGTGAAACCGAAGCGATGAAAGATGGCTCTGATGCGGTATCCGACTGGCCATTACTCAATGCATTGCTCAATACCGCCGGGGGTGCCACCTGGGTCAGTCTGCACCATGGTGGCGGTGTTGGCATGGGCTTTTCACAACATGCCGGGATGGTGATTGTGTGCGATGGCACTGAAGATGCCGATGCCCGACTGGCGCGTGTGCTGTGGAACGACCCTGCCACCGGGGTGATGCGCCATGCGGATGCTGGCTATGAACAGGCAAAAGCCTGTGCTGAACGTCATCATTTGAATTTGCCGATGATCTGATGCCTGAATGCCGGATGGCCTGGTGTTGTGCCTCCGGCGTTTTTTTGAGGGATATGCAATGGCTTCTGATGTAGCAGTTTCCAGTTCACTTGTTGATTCACAACAGCAGATACTGAAAAACCTCGCCAGGCCCACAGCGCGGTCATTAAGCCTGTATAACGCCGGGTTGTCGGCGGAAGCGGTACGACAGCAATATGGGTTGAGCCATATCGCCAAACTGGCCAGTAATGAAAATCCGCTGGGCGCCAGCCCGCAGGTCATCGCGGCACTGCAGGCGGATGCCGGTTTCAGCGCAGTCTATTCGGATGCTGCCAGTACAGCGCTGCGCGATGCGCTGGCAACGTATACCGGTGTGCAGGCCGGGAATATTGTTATCGGGAATGGTTCAGAAGATATCCTGCATATGCTGGCACTGGCCTTTCTCAACCCCGGGGACCGCGTGGTCACATTGCGACCTTCATTTGGTCTGCATGAGATTTTCCCGCGCATGATGGGCGCGGACGTCACCCTGGTTGACGTGAATAAGCAGCATCAGTTCGATATCGCCGCCTGGACTCAGGCACTTTCGATGCCCGCCAAAATGGTGATTTTCAGCAACCCGTCGAATCCCGTGGGCTGCATGCTCGACAATGCAGGTTTTGAGCGCATCATCGCCGCGGCACCTCAGGACTGTGTGCTGGTGATTGATGAGGCCTATTTCGAATATTGCCGGAACAACCCGGATTATCCGGACAGCCAGCGTGTGCTGGCCGCGCAGTCGCGCCCCTGGATTGTGCTGCGTACTTTTTCGAAAGCCTACGGCCTGGCGGGATTGCGGGTGGGCTATGGCTTAGCCAGTCACCCTGAACTGGTCAATCTGCTCAATCGCGTTCGCACACCGTTTAATATTAACCGTTCGGCACAAGCGGCGGCCGTGGTAGCTCTGGGGGATCAGCAACATGTTAATGACAGCATTGCGCTGGTCAGTGCGCAGCGCGACATGATGTCGGCGCAGCTCACGGCGCTGGGTTTCCGCGTTGCGCCATCCTGCGCCAACTTCCTGTTTTTTGACTGCGGGCAGCCTGCGGCAGAACTGGCGCAGCGTCTGCTGTGCGATGGCGTCATTATCAAGCCATGGCGGGAGAAGGGGTATGAACACTGGATCCGGGTGTCTGTGGGGAATGAACAGGATAACCAGCAGTTTATTCGGAGCCTGAAACGTATCCTGGCGGAGGATGCCGCGTGACAGTGTTGAACATTGATGATTTACGTCGGCAGGCAAAGCGCACGCTTCCCCGTTTTGCTTTCAGTTATCTGGAGGGTGGGGCCGATGATGAACAAACGTTACAGGATAATCGCCGTGTTTTCGGCCGCTGGCGCTTTATTCCCCCTGTGCTGACAGATGCTACGCAACGGGATTTATCCGTCACGCTGTGTGGACAGAAGCTGGCTGCGCCCTTGTTTATCGCCCCGACAGGCTACAACGGCATGCTGCGGTTTGGCGCAGATGTGATGCTGGCGCGGGCCGCCAGAGAGGCGGGCATCGGCTATATACAGAGTACGGTTTCGACGGCCTCCATTGAAGAGATCGCCGCAGAAAACATTCCCCGACACTGGTTCCAGCTCTATGTGCTGAAAGACCGCGCCGTCACGACAGGGTTACTGACCCGGGCCCGGGCGGCGGGTTGTACGACCCTGGTGGTTTCTGTGGATGCGGTGCACTTTGGCAACCGTGAAAAGGACAAACGGAATTACCGACGGCCCATGGAACTATCTCTGCCGAGCATGCTGGACATTGCGATGCATCCCGGCTGGGTGTGGCGAGCCATCAGGCCCGCAGGCATCCCTGGCTTTGGCAACCTGAAATCTTATGTTCCGGCTGACAAACAACGAGGCGCAGGTGGCGCGAGCTATTTTGCCGAACAGATGGATACCCACCTGGACTGGGCCACACTGCACTGGATCCGCACACAGTGGTCAGGTCCCCTGTTAATTAAAGGTATCCTGGCGCCTGAAGATGCCCGGCGCGCTTTTGCCGCGGGCGTGGATGGCATTGTGTTATCAAACCATGGCGGGCGACAACTGGACGGTTCAGTCAGCCCCATGGAAGTACTGCAGGAGATTCGTCAGTGCTGCGGTCCTGATGCTGTCATCCTTATCGACAGTGGATTTCGCCGTGGCACCGATGTGGTGAAAGCACTGGCGCTGGGCGCGAATGGCGTGCTGATTGGCCGACCTGTGCTCTATGGCGTCGCTGCCTTTGGTGAGGCGGGTGCGAAACAAGCGCTGAACATTATTTTGCAGGAGATGGATCGCACGCTGGCGCAACTGGGATGCACTTCGATTGCCCAGTTAGGGCCGCATTTGCTGCGTTTTCAGCCTGCTATGGCGGGGTTTTAATATGTACACCATCGTTATCACGGAGCATCAGTTATGCAGGCACAAAATATTATCTTCCCGGCGCAGATCCTGCGTGGCGCAGGTGCGGTTTCGCGTATCGGTGAGGTCTGCGGATTATTGGGTTCACGGGCGCTGATTATCGGCGGCCATAGTGGCCTGGCGGCGGTGGAAGCGCATATCCGCTATCAACTGGCGGCATCATCGGTGACGGTGGTTGGCCGGGAGTGGTTTGGCGGCGTGTGCAGCGAAAGCCATATTCATCGTCTGGCGCAAGTGGTGCAGGCCACCGGCGCAGACCTGGTCATTGGCGTGGGTGGGGGAAAAGCCCTGGATACCAGTAAAGCCGTGGGCGTGGGGACCCGTGTCCCGGTGGTCACCGTGCCAACCATTGCGGCAACCTGCGCGGCGGTGACGCCACTCACTGTCCGTTATCACGATGACGGCCATTTTCGGGATCTCTTTCCACTGAATCAGGCGCCTGCTGTGGTGATTATTGACACAGAAATCATAGCCGCCGCGCCGCTGCGCTGGTTGGCGGCAGGCCTTGGCGATACACTGGCGAAATGGTACGAGTTTCGCGCTATCAGCGCCGGGCTGGACAATCACAGCGGTATCGCCCGGGCGTCCATTGCCAACAGCCGTATCTGCTATGACCTGATCAATACCCACGGCCCCGCCGCCTGCGATGCAGTTCGCAAAGGGGTGCCCGATGCTGCGCTGGAGCAAGTACTGGATGCGATATTTATGTTTGCCGGACTGACCTCATTAATGAGCAGTGGGGCACATGCTGCTGCCGCTCATGCAATTTATGAGGGGTTTACCGTATGCGATAAAACCCGCGAATTTGGTCATGGCTTATTGGTGGGATTTGGCAACCTTTGCCTGCTGGCGCTGGAGAACCGCAGCGATGAGGAATTGCTGGAGGCCATTGGCCTGGCCCGCGCGTGCGCTATCCCGCTCAGCCTGCGGGAAATTGCTGAACTGGACAGCACGGAACTGGCGGGGATTATTGATATGGCATTGCATGCGCCGGATATGGCGAACATGCCGGCTCCGGTCACAGCGGGCGCACTGTATAGCGCCATTGCGCGTGTGGAACATCAGGCCGGGTTGTTGTAGTACCCTCAGCAGCGTATCCCGATGGTGGAAAACGTGAATACGCTGTTTCCCTGTTGTCGGTCTTCGTTCGCGCAGGTGCCCATTGTGAGTCAGTGAAACGCATAACGCCCTTCGCCCACCAAAATGGTTTGACCCTTGAGCGCCGCCGTGTCGGTGAGAAAATCGAGTTGCACCAGCGCGTTGCTGTTCCCTTGATTGAACTGGAAATACTTATCGCCAATACGCAGCGCCGGATTGCCCGCGCGCGTTGTCATCGGGAGGTCGAAGAGCGCGCTCCAGCGCCTGGCTGTGGCGTACGGGTTCTCCACTTCAAACTCGGCGGCGGACAGAGCAACCTCACCGGCAGGATGGGGCTGGATAATCCCTTGTTGGTGGAGGTGCTCCAGGGAAGGTGCGAACAAGTTCCTGATATGAGATCATCATATTCATCCGGAGCGCATCCCAGAGGGACATCATGAGCCATCAACTCACCTTCGCCGACAGTGAATTCAGCACTAAGCGCCGTCAGACCCGAAAAGAGATTTTCCTCTCCCGCATGGAGCAGATTCTGCCATGGCAGAATATGACCGCTGTCATCGAGCCGTTTTATCCCAAGGCGGGCAATGGCCGACGGCCCTATCCGCTGGAGACCATGCTGCGTATTCACTGCATGCAGCATTGGTACAACCTGAGCGACGGTGCCATGGAAGATGCCCTGTACGAAATCGCCTCCATGCGCCTGTTTGCCCGATTATCCCTGGATAGCGCCCTGCCGGATCGCACCACCATCATGAATTTCCGCCACCTGCTCGAGCAGCATCAACTGGCCCGTCAATTGTTCAAGACCATCAATCGCTGGCTGGCCGAAGCAGGCGTCATGATGACCCAAGGCACTTTGGTGGATGCCACCATCATTGAGGCACCCAGCTCTACCAAGAACAAAGAGCAGCAACGCGATCCGGAGATGCATCAGACCAAGAAAGGCAATCAGTGGCACTTTGGCATGAAGGCCCACATTGGTGTCGATGCCAAGAGTGGCCTGACCCACAGCCTGGTCACCACCGCGGCCAACGAGCATGACCTCAATCAGCTGGGTAATCTGCTTGGCACTGTTGCAAATAGTCGGTGGTGATAAACTTATCATCCCCTTTTGCTGATGGAGCTGCACATGAACCCATTCAAAGGCCGGCATTTTCAGCGTGACATCATTCTGTGGGCCGTACGCTGGTACTGCAAATACGGCATCAGTTACCGTGAGCTGCAGGAGATGCTGGCTGAACGCGGAGTGAATGTCGATCACTCCACGATTTACCGCTGGGTTCAGCGTTATGCGCCTGAAATGGAAAAACGGCTGCGCTGGTACTGGCGTAACCCTTCCGATCTTTGCCCGTGGCACATGGATGAAACCTACGTGAAGGTCAATGGCCGCTGGGCGTATCTGTACCGGGCCGTCGACAGCCGGGGCCGCACTGTCGATTTTTATCTCTCCTCCCGTCGTAACAGCAAAGCTGCATACCGGTTTCTGGGTAAAATCCTCAACAACGTGAAGAAGTGGCAGATCCCGCGATTCATCAACACGGATAAAGCGCCCGCCTATGGTCGCGCGCTTGCTCTGCTCAAACGCGAAGGCCGGTGCCCGTCTGACGTTGAACACCGACAGATTAAGTACCGGAACAACGTGATTGAATGCGATCATGGCAAACTGAAACGGATAATCGGCGCCACGCTGGGATTTAAATCCATGAAGACGGCTTACGCCACCATCAAAGGTATTGAGGTGATGCGTGCACTACGCAAAGGCCAGGCCTCAGCATTTTATTATGGTGATCCCCTGGGCGAAATGCGCCTGGTAAGCAGAGTTTTTGAAATGTAAGGCCTTTGAATAAGACAAAAGGCTGCCTCATCGCTAACTTTGCAACAGTGCCCGGCACATTACGAGATTCCATTTTTGTGCTGGAAGGCCTTCTGGAGCAGCAGACAGGGCTGAATCCGGTTGAGATCATGACAGACACAGCCGGTACCAGCGACATTATTTTTGGCCTCTTCTGGCTGCTGGGATACCAGTTTTCCCCCCGGCTTGCCGATGCCGGTGAAGCGGTATTCTGGCGAGTGGATAAATCGGCAAATTACGGTGCACTGGACGAACTGGCACGTGGTTGTGCCGATCTGTCGAAAGCCGAGGATCAGTGGGATGAGATGATGCGAACCGCCGGTTCGCTGAAACTGGGCACCATTCATGCTTCAGAACTCATTCGCTCTTTGCTGAAAAGCTCGCGCCCATCAGGGCTGGCACAGGCGATCATGGAAGTGGGGCGCGTCAACAAGACGCTGTACCTTCTTAATTATATTGATGATGAGGATTATCGTCGGCGGATCCTGACGCAGCTAAACCGGGGGGAAGGCCGCCATGCTGTGGCGAGGGCGATCTGCTACGGGCAGCGCGGTGAGATCAGAAAGCGCTATCGTGAAGGTCAGGAAGATCAGCTGGGGGCACTGGGCCTGGTCACTAACGCAGTGGTACTGTGGAACACACTTTATATGCAGGAAGCCCTGAGCTGGATACGCAGTAATGGAGAAGAAATCGGGGTTGAAGATATCGCCCGGTTGTCCCCACTGATGCACGGGCATATCAATATGCTGGGGCATTATACGTTTACGCTACCGGAGGATATTTTGAAGGGGGAACTGAGAGAACTAAATTTCAATTTAAACAATGAATTAACTTCTTAGCGTACGTTTTCGTTCCATTGGCCCTCAAACCCCTCAACGGCGAGATGCAGCTTACGCCAGATACGGCGGCGTTCCTGGCCATGCTTTTTGACTTTCCACTTTCCTTCACCGAAGACCTTCAGCCCGGTGGAATCAATTACCAGGTGTGCGATTTCACCCCGGGTGGGCATTTTGAAACTGACGTTAACCGACTTTGCCCGCCTGCTGACACAGCTGTAATCCGGGCAGCGTAGCGGAACGTTCATCAGAGAAAAAATGGAATCAATAAAGCCCTGCGCAGCGCGCAGGGTCAGCCTGAATACGCGTTTAATGACCAGCACAGTCGTGATGGCAAGGTCAGAATAGCGCTGAGGTCTGCCTCGTGAAGAAGGTGTTGCTGACTCATACCAGGCCTGAATAGCTTCATCATCCAGCCAGAAAGTTATGGAGCCACGGTTGATGAGGGCTTTATTGTAGGTGGGCCAGTTGGTGATTTTGAACTTTTGCTTTGCCACGGAACGGTCTGCGTTGTCGGGAAGATACGTGATCTGATCCTTCAACTCAGCAAAAGTTCGATTTATTCAACAAAGCCCATCTGGAGCCATGGAACAGGGTTCATCATGAGTCATCAACTTACCTTCGCCGACAGTGAATTCAGCAGTAAGCGCCGTCAGACCAGAAAAGAGATTTTCTTGTCCCGCATGGAGCAGATTCTGCCATGGCAAAACATGGTGGAAGTCATCGAGCCGTTTTACCCCAAGGCTGGTAATGGCCGGCGACCTTATCCGCTGGAAACCATGCTACGCATTCACTGCATGCAGCATTGGTACAACCTGAGCGATGGCGCGATGGAAGATGCTCTGTACGAAATCGCCTCCATGCGTCTGTTTGCCCGGTTATCCCTGGATAGCGCCTTGCCGGACCGCACCACCATCATGAATTTCCGCCACCTGCTGGAGCAGCATCAACTGGCCCGCCAATTGTTCAAGACCATCAATCGCTGGCTGGCCGAAGCAGGCGTCATGATGACTCAAGGCACCTTGGTCGATGCCACCATCATTGAGGCACCCAGCTCGACCAAGAACAAAGAGCAGCAACGCGATCCGGAGATGCATCAGACCAAGAAAGGCAATCAGTGGCACTTTGGCATGAAGGCCCACATTGGTGTCGATGCCAAGAGTGGCCTGACCCACAGCCTGGTCACCACCGCGGCCAACGAGCATGACCTCAATCAGCTGGGTAATCTGCTGCATGGAGAGGAGCAATTTGTCTCAGCCGATGCCGGCTACCAAGGGGCGCCACAGCGCGAGGAGCTGGCCGAGGTGGATGTGGACTGGCTGATCGCCGAGCGCCCCGGCAAGGTAAGAACCTTGAAACAGCATCCACGCAAGAACAAAACGGCCATCAACATCGAATACATGAAAGCCAGCATCCGGGCCAAGGTGGAGCACCCATTTCGCATCATCAAGCGACAGTTCGGCTTCGTGAAAGCCAGATACAAGGGGTTGCTGAAAAACGATAACCAACTGGCGATGTTATTCACGCTGGCCAACCTGTTTCGGGCGGACCAAATGATACGTCAGTGGGAGAGATCTCACTAAAAACTGGGGATAACACCTTAAATGGCGAAGAAACGGTCTAAATAGGCTGATTCAAGGCATTTACGGGAGAAAAAATCGGCTCAAACATGAAGAAATGAAATGACTGAGTCAGCCGAGAAGAATTTCCCCGCTTATTCGCACCTTCCCTAAATCAGTAAGTTGGCAGCATCACCCACATTTAGGTAATGACTCCAACTTACTGATAGTGTTTTATGTTCAGATAATGCCCGATGACTTTGTCATGCAGCTCCACCGATTTTGAGAACGACAGTGACTTCCTGCCCAGCCTTGACAGATGCTGCCTCAGATTCAGGTTATGCCGCTCAATGCGCTGCGTATATCGCTTGCTGATAACGTGCAGTTCTCCCTTCAGGCGTGATTCATACAGCGGCCAGCCATCCGTCATCCATACCACGACCTCAAAGGCCGACAGCAGGCTCAGAAGACGCTCCAGCGTGGCCAACGTGCGTTCACCGAATACGTGCGCCACAACCGTCCTCCGTATCCTGTCATACGCGTAAAACAACCAGCGCTGGCGTGATTTAGCGCCGACGTAACCCCACTGTTCGTCCATTTCCGCGCAGACAATCACATCACTGCCCGGTTGTATGCGCGAGGTTACCGACTGCGGCCTGAGTTTTTTAAGTGTCGTAAAACCGTGTTGAGGCCAACGCCCATAATGCGTGCACTGGCGCGACATCCGACGCCATTCATGGCCATATCAATGATTTTCTGATGCGTACCGGGTTGAGAAGCGGTGTAAGTGAACTGTAGCTGCCATGTTTTACGGCAGTGAGAGCAGAGATAGCGCTGATGTCCGGCAGTACTTTTACCGTTACGCACCACGCCTTCAGTAGCTGAACAGGAGGGACAGCTGATAGAAACAGAAGCCACTGGAGCACCTCAAAAACACCATCATACACTAAATCAGTAAGTTGGCACCATTACCCGCTTCTCTGCTGCGTGATAACAGACATATGAAAGATCAGGTCGTGCCGTTTAACGTTGTCACCAATACCCATCACTACCGGAAACAGAAATCGGGCGTAAAAATTCACCCTTTACGGGCCATGGCGAAAAGGGCTACCCGTATTGTTATGATGTCAGATGCAAAAGCCGATGAGTGACTGCCTGGCAGGCGAGCCGCATGATCCTTATCTGCGCGATGATGAAAACCAGCGGCTGTGGTGATGCTTACCAGGCCCGACAGATTAACCGGCCGGGCGAGGGGAACGTGTCAGACCGGGTAGCAAATCTCTTCCGGCTGGCGCTGCATGATGACTTTACCGTGACGAACAGAGGTCAGCACTTTGGCCTGGCGGCACACCGCATCGTAGTCATTTTCCGCATCTAGGATAAGCAGGTTCGCCGGGCGCCCTTCGGCAATGCCGTAGTTATCACCTAAGCACAGCGCACGGGCACTGTTATCAGTAATCAGATCGAGGCAGCGCTGCAAATCCTCATATCCCAGCATGTGGCAAATATGCAGACCGGCATCGAGAATACGCATGATGTTGCCGTTGCCCACCGGATACCACGGATCCTGAATGGAGTCCTGCGCAAAACAGACGTTGATCCCGGCGCGGTCCAGCTCTGCCACCCGTGTTACGCCGCGACGTTTCGGCCAGGTGTCGAAGCGTCCTTGCAGGTGAATGCTTTCGGTTGGACAAGAGATAAAGTTGATGCCCGACGCTTTAAGCAGGCGGAACAGCTTCGAGCAGTAGGCGTTATCGTAAGAGCCCATGGCGCAGGTATGGCTGGCGGTGACCTGTGCGCCCATCCCACGCACCCGGGCTTCTTCCGCCAGCACTTCCAGGAAGCGTGATTGTGGGTCGTCGATTTCATCGCAATGCACATCGACCAGACAGCCATGGCGCTGGGCCAGATCCATCAAAAAGCCCAGCGAACTGACGCCTTTATCGCGGGTATTTTCGTAGTGCGGAATGCCGCCCACCACGTCGGCGCCCATCTCGATAGCGCGCGTCATCAGCTCTCGGCCACCGGGGAAGGATTCAATGCCTTCTTGCGGAAAGGCGACGATTTGCAGGTCGATAAGCTGGGCCGCCTCCTTTTTCACTGCCAGCATCGCCTCAAGCGCCGTCAGGGAAGGATCGGTCACATCAATATGGGTGCGCACGTGCTGCACGCCGTTATCGCGTAACATACCGATGGTTTTCAGCGCCCGCTGGCGCGTATCTTCAACCGTTACGCTCGCTTTGCGCTGGCTCCAGCGGGCGATACCCTCAAACAGTGTGCCGCTCATATTCCACTCCGGCTCGCCCGCGGTCAGGGTGGCATCAAGATGGATATGCGGCTCGACGAACGGCGGGATAACCAGCTTTTGTTGCGCGTCGATATCGCTGGCGTCAGCCGTCTGCACGGCGGCCTGCGGAGTGATGCTCTTGATCACGCCGTCATCTAAGTCGAGGGTATAAAGCGATTCTTTATGGCGCAGGCGTGCGTTGATAATTTTCATGAGTATTCCCGTAAATGGTTTTGTGACATACGCCAGATCGTTAACGCGACCGAGGCGTTGAGGTGGAATTGCGGATGGCTAATCAGATAGCTGGTCAGCTTTTCAATACGTTGGATGCGTTGATGTAACGTGTTGCGGTGAATGCCAAGCCGCTCGGCTGCTCTGACCACGTTCCCGTTCTCCTGGAGCAGTGTTTCCAGCGTCTCCATCAATAGCCACGGACTTTTGCGATCGCGTTCTATCAGGCAGCCAAGGGTGTCGTGCATAAAATCGCTCAGCAGCGCAGGGTCGCCGATGGCAGAGAGGAGCTTGATAAATCCCAGTTGTTGATAGTCGGTAATGCGCTGGGCCGGGCGCAGAGTATCGCTAAGATCCAGGGCCTGACGCGCCTGCGACAGCGCGCGCTGATAGTCCTGTAATTGCTGCACCCGAGCGGAAAGGCCACACAGTAGCGACAGCCTGTCGTCACCTTCCGCCAGCGCGAGCAGCCACTGTGCTAACCACTTTTTCTGCTGATAAAACTCACCGTCCTCATCCGGCAGCAGGAAGATAAACATATTGCTGCGCTCGACCAGCGGAAAGGGGTTCTCCTGTTGATTGAGCTGCTGCTGCAATCGCTGACGGATGGTACGTCGCGCCTGCTGTAACCAGGCCTCGGCCTGCCCGGGTGGAAACTGGCGAAACAGGTTTTGTATCCCCTCAAGACGCAATGCCACTACCCGCAGGGGGCGGCTAAAATCCAGTTGTTGGTGGATAGCTCGTTGCTGCAGGATGTGCAGATCGGGAAAATCGCCGGTTAACAGTTGCAACAGAATATCGCGCTGCGATTGCAGGGCATTTTCACTGCGCACCAGCGCAGTGCCGATGCGTTCGGTGACAATCACCATCTTTAGCAGATAGGGCTGTTCGATCAGCGGAATGCCCAGCTCGTCGGCCAGTGCGATCAGGCGAGGGGGGATCGCCTGAATATACGCATCGCCGGTGAGGATCACCATCCCGGCTATCCCGCGCTGTTTGCCTTCCATCAGTAAATGGATCAGGTTGTCTTCATCGCGGGGATGGTTGATGCCGGTGATAAAGACCAGCTCCCCGCCCATGATCCATTCGGCGATATTTTCATTTTCCGCCACGTAGTACCAGCGAACCGCCAGTTGCAGCCCCTGTTTACCGGCACGCAGGCGCATGGGGGAGAGTTCCTCCAGGGCGAGGATTTCGCTGACCGTCAGGCTCATAACTACTGCTCCGCGACCGAATCAGCGGCGGGCTGACGTTTGCTCAGACGCGTCAGGGCGATGTAGAGCAGCGCGGAGACGGTAATGCCGACCAATGGGGCGATCCACGGCGACAGATACGCCACCACTGCGCCCACGGCATAGGCGCCCAGTCCCAACCAGTTGAAGCGCGGCAAACGGGCCGTTTGCAGCAGAGGATAACGACCGCCGCGATAAAACCAGTAGTCGGCAAGGATCACGCCGCCAATGGGCGGAATGATACTGCCCAGGAGAACGAGGAATGGGATTAGCATTTCATACATACCGCCAATCGCCAGCACAATGCCGACGCCAGCGGCGACCACGGTTAGGGTACGGCGGCGCTCGCTGCGCAGCAGATGGCAGGCGGCGGCCGAGACGTTGTAAATCGTCGGCCCCTGAATAGTCAGCAGGTTAAGGCACAGCATTACCACCGCGGCGATCGACAACCCCTGCAAAATCAGCACTTCCACAATATCGGCCTGCTGATAGACGATAGCGCACCACGCTCCGGCAACAATCATCAGCCCGTTACCGATGAGAAAGCTACTCATACTGGCAACGATAGCGGTGCGGCTGGAATTGGCCAACCGGGTCCAGTTTGTTGCCTGGGTCGCGCCGCTGGCGAAGGTGCCAAAGACCATGGTGATAGCCGCAGACCAGGTCATGGTTTCGCCCGGTTCAATTTTGGTCATCGCCTGCCAGCCACCGGCGTGATTGGCGGCCAGGTACATCGACACCACCAGCAGAATAAACATCAGCGGCACCGACACGCGAGACAGCGCGTCCAGCCCTTTGTAACCCACCAGCGCAGTGACGCAGAACAGGATGCCGAACAGGATCATCAGCGGGATGGTCATGGCGGCGGGCAGGGCGAGGATTTTGACCAGTGAGATGGCGACCGTTGCGGTCCCCCAGGCGTACCAGCCCAGTTCGGCAAAGCCGAGAATAAAATCGGCGAGTTTGCTGCCGATTTCTCCGAAGCAAAAGCGGCCCATCAGTACGGTATTCAGCCCGCTACGGGCGGCAATCCAGCCGAGCGAAGCGGCGTAGAGGGCCAGCAAAAAGTTACCGATAACCGCAATCCATAAAAGATTGACGATAGAAAAGGAGACGCCAAGTTTGCCGCCTGCGAACATCGTGCCGGTAAAAAAAGTAAAGCTGAACAAAACCATGGAGATCGAAAATACGCCTTTACGTCCGGAGGCGGGCGCTTCGACGAGCGGAAAATCATTGCTGTTTGACATTGTGAAACCTCTGAGTGGCTATCTGAATGGCTATGCAAGAAATAGCAAGAGGTATGCCAAAAATAGCCGGGCAGAGTTAACACAACGAAGTGTGCACATTGCACATAAACCTTGAGTAATCGGCAGGTCATTGTCAGGAGAGTGTGCATGGTGCAATTTTTCGCACCATAACAGAGCAGCGCCGCAGATACCTGTTTCGCTGTATATCCACCTGGTAGAGAGATAGGGGGTGCGCCCGGAAACGGGGACATTTTCATCTCCGGGCTGTGATTCAGGCTGTGGTGAGTATCACATTCACGGTTTGAAGCTGTTCATACTAATGATCAAAGCAATACGTAAATTGAGGTGTCTTAATCAACGGGACAGAACGGTTAAAAGGCGGCGCCGACATCATCCTGTTCGGGGCGAACTCAAGCCCGCCATTACGGTCAACAGCAGCGCGGCAATCGCGACGGGATTGTTACATACCTGCATTATTGATATATGTCTGTAAGCCCGCGGCGAGAATATCGAACACCGTTTTACAGGCTTTACTGTGGCGCAAGTCCTCATGCATAACCAGCCAGGTGTCGAGATGATAGGCAAAGAAACCAGGCATCACTCGCTCCAACGGAACAGGGAAATATGCCAGTTGAACCTGACACATTCCTATACCCGCACCTGCGCGGATAAGGTTCAATTGCGCCACATCGCTGTCAGTGCGTACGGTAAAGCGTTCACGATTCAACTGAGGAAAGTGTTTCAGTGCCTGTAAAATAAAGGGCGTCGTTTTATCAAAGCCCACAAGCGTATGGGTGAACAACGCGTCAATACTCTCCGGCGTACCGTGGCGTGCCAGATAAGACGGCGAGGCATGCAAACCAATTTCAATACTGCCCAACCGACGCGCAATCAGTTGTTCCTGCACCGGTGTGCTCATGCGTACCGCAATATCCGCTTCCCGGTTCAATAAATCCTGCATTCGGTTAGAGATCACCAGTTCCAGGGTAAGCTGCGGATAATCTTCTTTAATTCGTGCAAACAGAGGTGGCAGCACCTCAGTGCCGATGATTTCACTCGCCGATACGCGAACCACGCCATGTAACCCGGCGGAGTGGGCACTGAAGCTGGCAGCCGAACGCTCAATCATACTGGCCGTGTTTTCCATCGCTTGCGCATGGCCTTGCAGCGCGACTGCCGCATCCGTAGGCTGCAGGCCCGTTTGCGAACGTGTAAACAAAACCAGGCCAAGGGCGGATTCCAGCGCTGCTATGTGTCGCCCCGCAGTGGGCTGGGTGATGGCAAGCATGCGTGCTGCCCCCGAGAGGGAACCTTCTTTCATCACCGCCAGGAAGGTTCGATACCATTCCCATGGAATATTTAGATTCATACAAAAATGCATACCTGCTGCCTGATGTCATGCAATTACATTTAGCTCGCACAGACACTACGATGTCAAGCAGACATCCGGCAGAGGTAAGACAATGAAAAACACAAACAAGGTACTCATCCTGGGCGCAACAGGCGGAATCGGTGGCGAAATCGCCCGTAAACTCATCCGCGAAAAATGGGGTAATGACTCCAACTTACTGATAGTGTTTTATGTTCAGATAATGCCCGATGACCTTGTCATGCAGCTCCACCGATTTTGAGAACGACAGTGACTTCCGTCCCAGCCTTGCCAGATGTTGTCTCAGATTCAGGTTATGTCGCCCAATGCGCTGAGTGTAACGCTTGCTGATAACGTGCAGCTTTCCCTTCAGGCGGGGTTCATACAGCGGCCAGCCATCCGTCATCCATACCACGACCTCAAAGGCCGACAGCAGGCTCAGAAGACGCTCCAGTGTGGCCAGAGTGCGTTCACCGAAGACGTGCGCCACAACCGTCCTCCGTATCCTGTCATACGCGTAAAACAGCCAGCGCTGACGTGATTTAGCACCGACGTAGCCCCACTGTTCGTCCATTTCAGCGCAGACAATCACATCACTGCCCGGTTGTATGCGTGAGTTTACCGACTGCGGCCTGAGTTTTTTAAGTGTCGTAAAATCGTGTTGAGGCCAACGCCCATAATGCGTGCACTGGCGCGACATCCGACGCCATTCATGGCCATATCAATAATTTTCTGGTGTGTACCGGGCTGAGAGGCGGTGTAAGTGAACTGTAGCTGCCATGTTTTACGGCAGTGAGAGCAGAGATAGCGCTGATGTCCGGCAGTACTTTTACCGTTACGCACCACGCCTTCAGTAGCTGAGCAGGAGGGACAACTGATGGAGATGGAAGCCACGGGAGCACCTCAAAAACACCATCGTACACTAAATCAGTAAGTTGGCACCATTACCCGGCAGGCGATCTGGATTATCGTCACGCTGTTAAATATGTCGCCCGTTACCGGATACCCCCCGCACAGATCCCGGCGTGCGCGATTTACGCACCGGGCTCCTGCCTCGGGTGTCTGGCGGTGAACCGCTCCACAGGCCATGGATGAAGAACCCGAACCCTTGGTAGCCATGCGGCTGCCAGTTTGTTTGCTTTCGTCCAGGTCGTATCATCCTTCTGGCTCCTGCGCCTGAGCGCCCGGCGCCAGAGGTTTGTTACGTGTGTCCTGAACTTCTGCATGGTGGGGAAGTTGCCCGGTACCGAGTGATAGTTCAGGTATCCCTGAACCACTCTCCTGAGCCATTTTCCCTGTTCGGGGATTGAGTAATGCCAGCGCCTTCGCAGACCGTCTTTGATGGCTTTCAGAGTTGCCGTCATCCGATCCCGGCGGGTCTTTCGTATCAGCATGAACCTGCCGTTGCGATCTTTCCCGCTGATGTGCGTGAACCCGAGGAAGTTGAACGTTTCTGGTTTGCCTTTTCCCCTGATGGCACGGTTTTCGGCAGCGAAGCGGCCGAACTCCATCAGACGGGTTTTCTCCGGGTGAACCGTGAGTCCGAACTTCCTCAGTCTGCGCTGCATGGCTATACGGAAGCGCCGGGCATCGTATCGTTTGTCGAACCCGATGACGATGTCATCGGCGTATCTGACCATTACCACATTGCCTGTGGCATAGCGACGTCGCCACTGATGCGCCCACAGATCGAAGACGTAGTGGAGGTATATGTTTGCCAGCAGCGGTGAGATGACCGCACCCTGTGGGGTGCCTTCCTCCGTTGCTCGCCATTGACCCTCCTCCGACGTCCCGGCTGTGAGCCACTTACGTATGAGCCTGATTACCCTCCGGTCGCCGATCCGATGCTCTGTGAACCTGATCAGCCATTCGTGGCTCACCCTGTCGAAGAACTGACTGATGTCGGCATCCAGTACCCAGTTTACGTTAGTGCGTACCAGCCCTGTGGCCAGTGCGTCCAGTGCATCGTGCTGGCTTCGCCCGGGTCTGAACCCGTATGAGAACCCCATAAAGTCGTTTTCATAGACTGCGTTCAGGATTTTCACCAGCGCATACTGGACGATCTTGTCCTCCAGCGAGGCGATGCCGAGCGGGCGTTGTTTTCCATCCGCTTTTGGGATGTAGTGACGCCTGCCGGGCTGCGCCCTGTAGCTGCCCTGATGTAGCCTCCGGTGCAGATCTGTTATGTTGTTCTTCATGTTTCCGGCGTAGTCCATCCACCTGATGCCATCCACTCCCGCGGCCGCTTTCCTGCTCAGGGAGAGGAATGCGGCTTCCAGTGCTTCTACTGTCAGCAGGTGGAACAATGCTGTAAACCGTTCTTTCTTCCGCTGCTTCGCAGCTTCCCGCACGCGTGACAGCCTCTGTGACATGCTTTCCCGGCTCTGTGTCCGGCGCATGTGTGGCTGTTCCGCGTTCCCCTTGGCCCCGCTCCTTCGCTCCACTGACTCCGCTCCTTTCGGGTTGTTCGCCTGCTTCGCCGCTACTATGAGCGAGTCCGACTTCTCCTCTCCGTACATCACCGGCTATGACTCCTCGTCTTCCCGGTGCGGGCCATCTCCGCCACTGGCAGATGGTCAGAGGGGAGATCTCCCGGTTCCCGCGTAGAGATCGTATTGACATGCCAGGGTCTCAGACCCCGCCGGGTCCATGTGGCACTCGCAGTATCGCACCCTATGATTTTGCCTTCCGTTAACAGTACAACGTCGGCACCCGGTAATTTAATATACATTTCGTGGCTCAATGGCTGGCCTGTCAACACCCCTGTCAACGCTTCGCCCCATACCTCGCGGTATGCAACGCATGACTCGGGGACCTTGTGGATTGCTGGTCCTTCAATGGTCGGGGACTTTCACCCCTTGATCTCTACCGGTCTCCCGGCGCACACTGTATGCATAACCAGTAAAATTAGAGTATCAGGAGGAAAGATGAAGCTACAGCTTTTCAGCACCGGGAAAGAACACCCGCCACAGGCCCATCCATTGTTTGCCGATCTGGCCAGCTGCGGTTTTCCCAGCCCTGCCGCTGACTATGTCGAGTCCGATCTGGATCTCCATGATTACTGCATACGGCATCCGAGCGCGACGTACTACCTGCGTGCCAGCGGAGACAGCATGGCGGACGGTAGTCTGTACAATGGCGATCTGCTGGTTGTGGACAGTGCTGAAAAGCCGCGGCACGGCGATATCGTTGTCGCCAGCGTACAGGGGGAGTTTACGGTTAAACGGCTTCTGCTGACGCCTCGACTGACGCTGCAGCCCATGAATGCCTCCTGGTCGCCGATTTATCCTGACCCCGACGAGCTGGATATCTTTGGCGTCGTCACGCATATCATCCACCGCCCGAGGGAGATGTACTGATGTTTGCCCTGGCCGATGTGAACAGCTTCTATGCCAGCTGTGAACGTGTTTTCCGACCGGATTTGAAAGGAAAGCCGATAGTCGTCCTGAGCAACAACGACGGGAACGTAATCGCTCGCAGTGCCGAGGCGAAGCCCTGGATCAAAATGGGAACTCCGTGGTTTCAGATAAAAAACGAAAGGTACCCGGAAAAAATATATTCGTTTTCAAGTAACTATGAACTTTACGCCTCGATGTCGGCGCGCGTGATGAACTGCCTGGAGGAACTGGCCCCCAGAGTGGAACAGTATTCAATTGATGAGATGTTCCTCGATTTGACCGGCGTGGAGCACTGTATGGAGCTTGAGGACTTCGGCCGGCAGCTGCGTCAGCACGTGTATGACTGTACCCACCTGACCATTGGCGTGGGCGCCGGACCAACGAAGACCCTTGCAAAATCAGCCCAGTGGGCCTCAAAAGAGTGGAAACAGCTTCGTGGCGTACTTGCTCTGACCAGGGGAAATCCGCAGAGAACGCGGAAACTGCTTTCACTGCAGCCGGTTAAAGAAATCTGGGGGGTGGGTAACCGTATTGCACGCAAGCTGAATGTGCTGGGCATTAAGACCGCGCTCGATCTCGCCCTGACGAACCCGGCCTTCATCCGCAAAAATTTTTCTGTGGTCCTTGAGCGAACGGTACGTGAACTGAACGGGGAAAGCTGCCTTTCGCTTGAGGAAGCCCCTCCGACGAAACAGCAAATTGTCTGCAGCCGCAGTTTTGGCGTGAAGATCACGGAGTACGAGTCACTCCGTCAGGCTATCTGTCAGCACGCAGAGCGGGCCTCTGAAAAGCTGCGTAAAGAGCACCAGTATTGCCGGCATATTTCCGTTTTCATCAAAACGTCTCCGTTCGCCGTTAAAGAACCTTACTACGGCAACGTGGCTACGGAAAAACTTCTTACACCCACTCAGGACACCAGGGACATCATTGCAGCCGCCACAACGGCTCTGGAGCGTATCTGGAGGGATGGACACCGGTATGCCAAAGCCGGAGTTATGCTGAATGACTTCACCGGCTCCGGCGTTTCGCAGCTGCAGCTGTTCGACGAACGCCCGCCACGCCCTTACAGTGCTGAGCTGATGAAGGTTCTGGACGGGATCAACAACTCAGGGCTGGGTAAAGTATGGTTTGCGGGGCGGGGTATTGCCCCGGAATGGCAAATGAAACGGGAGATGCTTTCTCCTGCTTATACGACACGATGGTCAGATATTCCTGCAGCGAAACTGGCGTAAAACTTTGGCGATTTCACCTTGAAATTCTCAGCCTAAACTGCCTAATTACAATAAGTTAGATGTGAAATCGCCATGGCGAAATTATTGACTCAAATTTCTGTCAAGGACCTCGTTGATAGCCTTGTCCAGTTCATCCTGAATCACTTTTGACATACGGCTAAACTCATAAGTCAGCGTACGCCCTTTCACACGCTTACGCGCGAACTTGTCCTTTTCTTCAAAAGACCAGAGTGGGGAAACCACTGACTTTTCCTTGGGAGATGGATCTATCAATGCCTGAGATGCCTGAGAAATCAGCTTCAGTATACTGGCTTTCTGTTCGTCTTCTGGTCGCTCGCCTTCACTCAAAATTGCATCGAGCTGAGCTGATACAGACTGAATGAGTTCTTCAGGCGTTAATCCCTTTTCACTGAGTTTTTCATTAACTTCTAAAAGAAGTTTATAGTCACTAAACGATAGCTCCGACTGAACCGGGAACAGAGAAATCAAGTCTTGCGGTACGGCCGCCGCCTGCAGCGCCCTGGTAACTTTAGCTTGAGATAACCCCTCCAGTTCAGCAATTTCCTTTTGATTAAATCCGGACTCTTTAAGAGCGATCAATCTCAGGCCAATCTCCCGAAGATTATGTTCTTTAGCTGTCTGGATATCTTTAGCCAGTTGGCGAGCTTCATCAGCTGATAAATGCTCTTCGGTAACCATTACATCAAGGCCTGTACGGACAAAAATTGCTGAGGCTCGCCGTCTTGAACCATCCAGTATCTCAATCCTTTCACTTTGCTTAATACCAATACAGGGAAAGAACTGCTGAAACTTAATCGTCTGGATAATGGATTTCAGGGACTCCCTGGTCAGTGCCAGTTGATCTCTTCCGTTGTTTTCCTGGTTTACGAAGGTCTTACTTTCAACTTCAGATGCAGGCACCCGAACAAACCTGAACGTTACCTTCCTGCCGGTTTTTAAGGTAAATACCTGGCTTCTACCGGTGTCCGTCATTTCCGCAATTGACGCCTGGGTATTTAACTGTCTGCCGATGGTTTTTCTTTTCTCATTCGACATCACATACCTCCGTTAGTACGAATGAACTCGATGCGATCAAAGACTGCCTTCGCAAAGTCTTCCGCTGCTGATTTTGCGCTTTTTAGTGCCTCTGTACTTCCATCATAGGTTGCTGGATTTGCTGAAATAACTGTGTCAAAAGTCTCCCCACAGCGTTCGAAACCATCCAGTCTCGGCAGAACCATGTCTAGCATATCGGCACCGAAAACCTCTTTGGCCTGACTATGGCAAATTTTGTGATCAGACTTGTTCAGGATCTTGGACATGAAGCCGACATTACCGATGAGATTGCAGGTGTGCCCATCCATTTCAATGGAATCTATGAGGGCAGGGAGGCTGGCCACAAACTTCAGGGAAGAATGAAAATCAACCGTAGCCGGTGGAAGAGGGGTCAACATCAGGTCTGCCGCCCCAATACAGTTTTTCAGGAACGCATCAAGGTGAGGACCACTATCAAGGAAAATAAAGTCGTAGTCATGCTGGAGCTTATCGATAATGTTATCTTTAAGCACAGCATGAATATTTTTCCCTGGAAGATGTTCTTCACACAATCCCTTCCAGCCTTCAGCAAGGAATGCATCGTCAATGGAAGCGGGGATTACATCAACACCAGGGATAATAGACGGTACTATAAAATCGGAAAGTAATTCTTCACGAGACACGTTCTGGAGCATGGCCTGAGCAGCCGTATTTTCAACCAGGCCCACTGAATTTTCATGGCTCAGGAACATTGTCAGAGATGCCTGCGGATCGAAATCGATGGCCAGAATACGTAGGTCTTCGAACAGAAGCTGAGGATGAGCTCGAAAAGCATGTGATAATGAAGCGGTAGAAACTGTCTTGGAACCACCACCTTTAAGATTACATACAAAAATCGTAAAGGCTTTATCAAAGCGATCCCTGTACTTGGGTACTTTACGGTGGTTATACAGATCGATGACATTCTGAATCGTCATCGCGTATTTCATCGTATTACCAGAAGGTTTCTTTTTGAAAATGTAGCCACCGGCTTCCATTTCGGCCACAGCATACTCAACACTGCCTTTACTGAGCTTAGGCAGCTTATACAGAGCGGCTTTGCTGTATTCCTGATAGAACTCGGTAAGCTTCAATTCCTCTTTTTGCTGGCGGATACTCTCGCTCAAAGATGTCAGAAGCTTACCTGCACGTGTAGCAACTTTCCGTAACTGCTCAATATTGTTCATTTATCACCTCATGACGTTTTTTGTCATTTTGAACAAAAAGAGTCATGTTTCAAGCAAAAAATCATATTGTTTTGATTTCGCTCTCAACAGGAGGGGGGAGAAGTTCGACGGGCGTGCCACTCAATCACAGTGCCGCAACACGCAGACGCACTTATGACCATCACACAACAAGTCGTACAAAAGGGTATAGAGAAAGGTATCAGCGCTCGCCGCAGCCATGTAACCGAGCGTAGCGAGCGAACTGGCGAGGAAGCGAAGAGGAACCGTTCCGGCAGATAGCTCTTACGCTCAGCACAAGAAGAGTTTTCCATCCTCTGTGGGAAACAGGTCAACTTTATGGACGCTCAGGACTATGGGAAACAGGTCAACTTCGCGGACGGCCCGGACTATGGGAAACAGGTCAACTTCACGGACGGCCCGGACTATGGGAAACAGGTCAACTTCACGGATGGCCGGGAGTGTGGGAAACAAGTCAACTCCGCGGACGGCCCGGACTGTGGGAAACAGGTCAACTCCGCGGACGGCCAGGACTGTGGAAAACAGGTCAACTTTACAGACATCCGGGACTGTGGGAAACAGGTCAACTTTGCAGACGTCCGGGACTGTGGGAAACAGGTCAACTTTGCAGACGTCCGGGACTGTGGGAAACAGGTCAACTACGCGGACAGCCGGGATTGCGGGAAACAAGTCAACTCCGCGGACGGCCCGGACTGTGGGAAACAGGTCAACTCCGCGGACGGCCAGGACTGTGGGAAACAGGTCAACTCCGCGGACGGCCAGGACTGTGGAAAACAGGTCAACTTTGCAGACGTCCGGGACTGGGAGTTTTCGGATCTGCGGTGGAAAAATGAGAAAGCAGGATATGCACAGCATATCCATATGCCGCGCATCTGCATAGGGCAGACATACGCATATGCCAGTCATCTGCATATGTTACACCTATACAAACCCATCCGGCAGGCATATACTGCACATATGCACTCATACATCATGCATGATCAGCCGGAGGAACATCCATGCGCACAGTATCGATATTTAAAAACGGCAATAACCGCGCCATCCGTCTGCCCCGGGACCTGGATTTTGACGGCGTCAGCGAGCTGGAGATCGTCCGGGAAGGGGACAGCATCATTCTGCGTCCCGTCCGGCCGACCTGGGGCTCGTTCGCGCAGCTAGACAGGGCCGATCCGGACTTTATGGCGCAGCGTGAGGATGTGGTCAGCGACGAAGGACGCTTTGATCCATGAAGAAAACCTGGATGCTCGACACTAACATCTGCTCGTTCATCATGCGCGAGCAGCCGGCAGCGGTGCTGAAGCGCCTGGAGCAGGTGGTGCTGCGCGGTGATCGCATCGTGGTCTCGGCCGTGACGTATGCCGAGATGCGCTTCGGCGCCACCGGCCCGAAGGCCTCGCCGCGCCATATTCAGCTGGTCGACGCGTTCTGCGCGCGCCTCGATGCCATCCTGCCCTGGGACCGGGCTGCGGTGGACGCCACGACGGACATCCGGGTGGCGCTGCGCCTCGCCGGGACGCCGATCGGCCCGAACGACACCGCCATTGCCGGACACGCCATCGCGGCGGGCGCCATCCTGGTGACGAATAATACAAGAGAGTTTGAGCGGGTGCCGGATCTGGTTCTGGAAGACTGGGTTAAGTAACGTAGTCAGGCCGCTATCCATCGGCCTGACAGTTTCTCTGCGATGTTATTTGTATTCCTTTTCACCGTTACTGAATGGCTCTACACGGATACGTGTTCTCTCATGTGTGAGTTTTGTCGGCCTGATGAATTTAGATATCCCCAGCTGGACGGCCAGAGTCCACATTTCGTCTGAATAAACGATACTGCGGTGATGCTTCTCAATGAGGAAAGCGTCATAATCATGATGACGGAACGTCTGTAACACCGACCTGACAAATGCCTGTGATGCCCAGCCTTCTTTCAGGCACTGGATGGCTTTGTTGAATAAATCAGATTTCGGGTAAGTCTCCCCCGTAGCGGGTTGTGTTTTCAGGCAATACGCACGCTTTCAGGCATACCTGCTTTCGTCATTTTGTTCAGCGCTCGTACCAGGGCCATAGCCTCCGCAACCTGACCATCGTAGTCACGCAGCGTCAGTGAACCCCCGAACAGCTGTTTTACCCGGTACATCGCCGTTTCCGCTATCGAGCGACGATTGTAATCTGTTGTCCATTTCCACCGCGCATTACTCCCGGTCATTCGCTGATTAGCCACTGCACGGTTACGGTCTGCATATTCACCGGGCCAGTAACCCGCACCTTTTCGGGGAGGGATAAGCGCGCTGATTTTCTTACGCCGCAGTTCATCGTGACATAGCCGGGTATCGTAAGCGCCATCGGCGGCGGCTGACCTGATTTTCCGGTGGGTTTGCCGGATTAACCCGGGGAAGGCCTCTGAGTCCGTAACGTTGTTCAGCGACAGGTCAGCGCAGATGATTTCATGTGTTTTACTGTCAACGGCGAGATGCAGCTTACGCCAGATACGGCGGCGTTCCTGGCCATGCTTTTTGACTTTCCACTTTCCTTCACCGAAGACCTTCAGCCCGGTGGAATCAATTACCAGGTGTGCGATTTCACCCCGGGTGGGCATTTTGAAACTGACGTTAACCGACTTTGCCCGCCTGCTGACACAGCTGTAATCCGGGCAGCGTAGCGGAACGTTCATCAGAGAAAAAATGGAATCAATAAAGCCCTGCGCAGCGCGCAGGGTCAGCCTGAATACGCGTTTAATGACCAGCACAGTCGTGATGGCAAGGTCAGAATAGCGCTGAGGTCTGCCTCGTGAAGAAGGTGTTGCTGACTCATACCAGGCCTGAATAGCTTCATCATCCAGCCAGAAAGTTATGGAGCCACGGTTGATGAGGGCTTTATTGTAGGTGGGCCAGTTGGTGATTTTGAACTTTTGCTTTGCCACGGAACGGTCTGCGTTGTCGGGAAGATGCGTGATCTGATCCTTCAACTCAGCAAAAGTTCGATTTATTCAACAAAGCCCGTCAGGCCGGAGTGCGACCAAAATCAGACCGACTTTTGCCTATGGTGGTTGCGATGAGGGCCGAGGGACGCAGCTATCGCTGGATCGCACGCGAGCTCGGTATCAGCAAGAATACCGTCGCTGACATCGTGCAACGACACAGAGCTAACGCTTAGGGTGTCATTTCGCCCTCAGCCGGAACCGACCCCTCACTTGTGCTCTGGCAAACAAGCTGGCCAGAATAGCCTGGGCCCTAACGGCACGACAGCAAACTTATGTAGCATAACGGCAGAAATACACCGGTTTAAAGAATTACTGATCTGGTTTTGCGAATACTGATATTGATGATACTAACGGCCCACCGGCCTGTTGAGGAACCTGTAAAACGGAAAGGCTCATTGAAGCCGTATATTTTCTGGAGGTTCATCAGGCGCGGAACTCATCAAGGCGCGGGAATAAAATCCCATTCAGACGCCGGATAGATTCAAGCAAGCCAACTTGTCGTCAAAATCGGTGTTGCAAAAACGGGAGTGACCATAGATTCCGTTTTCCAAGCGGACCCCTATTTAGGCTATTTTTTCCACCATTTCTGGCGTTATTTCCGGTTTTTACTGAGATCTCTCCCACTGACGTATCATTTGGTCCACCCGAAACAGGTTGGCCAGGGTGAATAACATCGCCAGTTGGTTATCGTTTTTCAGCAGCCCCTTGTATCTGGCTTTCACGAAGCCGAACTGCCGCTTGATGATGCGAAACGGGTGCTCCACCCTGGCATGGATGCTGGCTTTCATGTATTCGATGTTGATGGCCGTTTTGTTCTTGCGCGGATGCTGCTTCAAGGTTTTTACCTTGCCGGGACGCTCGGCGATCAGCCAGTCCACATCCACCTCGGCCAGCTCCTCGCGCTGTGGCGCTCCTTGGTAGCCGGCATCGGCTGAGACAAATTGCTCCTCTCCATGAAGCAGATTACCCAGCTGATTGAGGTCATGCTCGTTGGCCGCGGTGGTGACCAGGCTGTGGGTCAGGCCACTCTTGGCATCGACACCAATGTGGGCCTTCATGCCAAAGTGCCACTGATTGCCTTTCTTGGTCTGATGCATCTCCGGATCGCGTTGCTGCTCTTTGTTCTTGGTAGAGCTGGGTGCCTCAATGATGGTGGCATCCACCAAAGTGCCTTGGGTCATCATGACGCCTGCTTCGGCCAGCCAGCGATTGATGGTCTTGAACAATTGACGGGCCAGTTGATGCTGCTCGAGCAGGTGGCGGAAATTCATGATGGTGGTGCGATCCGGCAGGGCGCTATCCAGGGATAATCGGGCAAACAGGCGCATGGAGGCGATTTCGTACAGGGCATCTTCCATGGCACCGTCGCTCAGGTTGTACCAATGCTGCATGCAGTGAATACGCAGCATGGTCTCCAGCGGATAGGGCCGTCGGCCATTGCCCGCCTTGGGATAAAACGGCTCGATGACAGCGGTCATATTCTGCCATGGCAGAATCTGCTCCATGCGGGAGAGGAAAATCTCTTTTCGGGTCTGACGGCGCTTAGTGCTGAATTCACTATCGGCGAAGGTGAGTTGATGGCTCATGATGTCCCTCTGGGATGCGCTCCGGATGAATATGATGATCTCATATCAGGAACTTGTTCGCACCTTCCTTACCCCAACGCGTCAGACAAAATCTTGCCACCTCCGGATTGCCGGTCCATCGATGCCAAATAGAGGTCACCGAAACGTCACCGCTGTACGACAGTCAGATTGCGGCTAAAAATATGACGGAATTAAAGGCGATAGGGGTCAAGCTTGCGCTTGATGATTTTGGAACCGGTCATGCTAATCTTAATTACCTGTTGAAATATCCTTTTGATACCTTAAAAATTGATAAGGAATTTGTCACCGCTATTGAGCCCGACACCCGATCGACAAAGATTGTTGAGGGTATTATTTCACTGGCGCATAATTTTGGTATCGAAGTTCTTGCCGAAGGGGTGGAAACCCAGTCCCAACTGGACCGGTTGATGCAGATTGGTTGTGACAAAATTCAAGGCTTTTTCATTTCTCCCCCGGTGCAGGCACAAGAGATCCCTTCACTCTTAGCGCAATATAATCGTTAATCCTTCCGTATTTACGTTTCCCAATCCCTTGATTGTTCCACGTTGCTGGTAAGTCTGTAGGCCTGATACGCGTCGCGCATCAGCCACCCCTGTAATACTATAAGCAAAAAAAAGCCCCCTGCTAAGCAGGAGGCTGGCGAGTTTATGTCAGCTTAGAACGATTTCTTAAAGCCGATAGAGGCATTGACCGGCGCTTCGATCTGCGACTTACTGCCGCCGTTGCTGAATTGCGTACCCAGCTCACCGTAGACCTGCAGGTTTCTGTCGATAGACCATGACAGGCCGGCTGCAACTTCAGTGCTGGAGTACTGCTGTGAAGATTCCAGCGTAGTGGTGGCTACCGCATTGCTAAAGTGCGTTTTGTCTTTTGAACCCAGACCCTGCCAGACGTTAACCCTGCCGTACGGCTGGAATTTGCCATGGTTGGTGTCATAGTCAGCGACCAGACGCACGCCCAGACGCGCGGTAAAGGAGTCTGCGGTATCCATTTTCACTTTCGTTGGGGTCACACCATCCAGCGTGCTGTTATCAAAGTCGCTGTACTGGTAGATCAACTGAGCCTGAGGCTCCAGACTCCATGCGCTGGCGCCTAAACGGAACGATTTACCCACCTCTGTCGACGCCGTCAGCGTGTTGCCTCTGACGGTATACGAGCCATTGTTACCGGTCGCCGCCAGGCGGGATTTATGGTTACCGTACTGCAGGACGTTATCAACATACATACCGTCACCCGAGAACCAGGTCGCATAGCCACCGACGTAAAATGCGTTGTCGTCGATGTTACCGCCTTTGCCATCGCTGCCTGTCTTCGTGCCTTTCACGTTGCTGTCGATATCAAGGATGCTGGTATACATCCCGGCTTTCCAGCTTTCGTTAGCATACATATCAACGCCGACCTGGATACCCATGGTATGGGAGCTGGTTTGCGTACCGGCAGCATCATCCAGTTTGGTTTTACCGGAGTAGCCAATCATTCTTGCCCAGGCGCGATTGTCTTCATCAATGCCCGGTTTAACCTCGTCCCCCATACGTTGGTGCATGTTACCTAACAGGCTAATATCACCCTGACGTACTACGCTGGCGAGGCCAGAATACAGCATGGTTTCTGGACGGTATTCACTTCTCAGATACCAGTTTTCACCCTGGCCCTGAGCATTACCCGCATGTAGTTGGTACTCAAACGCACCTGCAGCCATACGATCGGCGGCAAGATGGAAGGCATCCCGCGACGTTTGCGCGGTTGTGGTTGCGCCATTGAGCGCAGTCACCACTTCGATACCATCCCCAATGGTCGGCGCGCCAAGACCAGAACCATCGACATCCAGCAGTGTGCTACCGCTGGCTTTACCGCCATCGATAATCAGACGGTCGGCAATGCCTGCTCCGCTACCATTCTGGATAGCTGCCATGTTGATAGTCCCTTTTTCGCCGGTGTAATCCCCTTTGACGGTTAAGGTTGTGCCAGTCTGCTGACCGATGAGCGAGACATCGCCACCGTTGCTCAGGCCCGCTACCGTCTGGTTATAGCCCTGCGTGTTCAACGTGGTGTCTGCGACTACATAGTGGTGTGATGCGCTACTCAGGGTGTTGGTATTACCCGCTTGCAGCACGCCGTTGGCGATCAACGTAGCGCCGCTGTAGCTGTTTTCACCTTGCAGCTCGGTAATGCCGCTACCGGTCTGATGCAACTGGCCTTTACCACTGATATTGCCGGTCAGCGCCAGGGTATCGCCACGATTGACGTTGAGTACGCCGTTATCAACGACATCCCCCTGAATGCTGCCAATATCACCGCCGTTACCCAGTTGTAAAACACCTTGTTCGATGGTGGTGCCACCGGTGTAGGTGTTATCCAGCGTCAGGGTGAGGGAGCCTTTACCGGTTTTGGTCAGTTGACCGTTACCTTCGACTTCCGTCAGCAGAGAAACGTCATGCCCGTTGGTGTCGAATGTCCCGCCGCCGGATTCCAGCGTCACCTGACGGGCAGTATCAAACGCTTCGCCATACTTCAGCGTACCGCCATTAAAGGTAATTCCCGTATCTGCCGCACCCAGGTTGGTATCACCCGCCACCTGCAGCGTCCCTGAGGTGATGGTGGTGCCACCGCTGTAAGTATTGTCGCCGGTGAGAATCAGCGTACCGAGATCGCCTTTATTCAGGCCGCCGGTACCTCGGATAACGCTGTCGATAGTGGCGGTGTAACTGGCGCCGTCTACTGTGCCATCGCCGACACGAATCAGGGTGTTTGCCGTGTCGGTGGTAATGGCTTCTCCGCCCACACGATAACCATCGGTGGCGAACTGCGCGCCGCTGATGATGACATCGCCTTTGCTGTTATCGACGGTTACGTTGCCCGCTTCACCCTGGAAGACGGCGAATGCGGCATCGGTAAACGGTGCGTTCAACGCGCCTTCTGGCGTCGATTCATCGGTGGTCCAGTTGTCGTTACCCTGGCTGGATTGCCAGATACCGTCGCCGCCGTTAATGACGCCGTTATTTTTCAGCTCGCCATTCTCACCGCCGGTGCCGTCCCAGAAGCGCAGCGTCAGTCCGGCGTGGTTGACCAGGTTGACCTGATTTTTCACCGATGTCTGCACGTACAGGCTGTCAGCTGCTTCCGGTGCGTTAGCAATATCCATCACATTGTTGGTCAATGTGCCGGTGTAGTTGATGACGCGGTAAACGCCCACATCAAAGCTTCCGCCTGGTGAGGTTTCAATGTTGAGCTTACCGTCGAGCGTCAGATCGCCATTTACGTCAATCAAGTCGTTGAAGGCACCGCCCGGGGTATAAGCCTGACCAAACTGATAATCCAGTTGGGCGTTATCACTGAGCGTCAGAGAACCGGTAGTCAGTTTACCCACACTGTTGATAGCTGCACCTGCGGTAATATGCGCGTCGTCCAGCACATCAACCGCGCCGCCGATAATACCGTTACCGCCGAGCGTTGCCCCGGATTTCACCGTCACCTGGCCGGTAGCCGCAGACTGATTACCGTTGACCAGCAGCACGCCTTCATTGACGTCTGTGGTGCCGGTGTAAGTGTTATCGCCGGTCAGCGTCAACGTACCGTCACCGATTTTCACCAGGCTGCCGTCGTTGCCGCTGATAATACCGCTGATGGTGTCATCAAGATGCAGATTACCCAGCGACAGTTCTTTATTGCCCAGTTCGACATTACCCGCGCCGGACAACGAGCCGATAGACGTTGCGCTGTCGACTGCGCTGATATCGACCTTACCGCCAACCAGGTTTTTAACGACGGTGTTCTCTGCCATCGCATAGTCAGCAAAGGTCATCAGTCCGCTGTTATTCACGGTGGCATTGCCCCCGCTGGCATTTTCTTCCAGCGCCAGGGTACTGTCTTTTGACACGTTAACCGTCGCGTTGCCCGCGCTGGCGTTGTTGGTTAACACCGCTTTCGCCGTGCCCGTCAGGTTCAGCATTGCGCTTGCGGCGGTGACGTTATCCGCCAGCGTTAACAGGCTGTCGGCGATGTTCATAGTCAGGGATTTCAGGCTGGTATCTGTCCCGCTGACATTGAGCGTCGCACCCTTATTGACGTTCACGGTGCTGCTTTCATTACTGCCAAAGGCTCCGGTTTTGCTGACGTTGACCGTCACATTGTTGGCGTTTCCGGTACCGGCAATTTCGGTGTCGCCTTTGTAGCTGTTTGCGCGGTCGAGCGACAAGGTGCTGCCCGCATCACTAGAGCTGCTGGTAACTTTCAGTTTACCCTCGCCGGTAATCTCACCGGTTGGCGTGAAGTGGTGCGAATTAAGGTCAAACACCGCAGCATTCTCATTCGCTCCCAGCTCAATGGTGCGATTGCTGGTCAGGTCCGCGCCCAGTTGCAGCGTTGAACCGTTATTGATGGCCAGGTCAGTTCCGCTCTGGCCGAGATTGCTGTCGGAGGAGATCTGCAACGTGCCGCCATCAATGCGCGTGCCGCCGCGATATTCGTTGTCACCGCTGAGGATCAGACGGCCAAGGTCGGTTTTCACCAGCGTCAGCTTGTCAGCAGTACTGGCCTCGCGGATAACGGACTCAATGGTCGCGGTATAGTTTTGCCCCGCGCCACCAGCGCCAACGCGCACCAGCAGTTCGCCAGTCCCCGGCGTCTGGCCTGCGTGGGTCGCGTTTTCCGTGGTGGCATACGCGTTAAGCGCATCGCCTTTAACGACATAGCCATCGGCATCAAACTGTGCTCCGGAGAAGTTAACTTCTCCCGCGGCGTTATCCACGGTAACGGTACCGCCTTTGGTGGTGAAGACGGCGAAGGACTTCTGTGCCCAAGGGGCGTTACCCTCACCGGTTGCGGTGGTCCAGTTGTTATCACCCTGACTGCCGATTGCCATCCATTTGCCATCGCCACCGTCAATTTTGCTGTCGCCTTCAATGCCCGACGCGCCGTGGCTCTGATTAACGGTTGCGCCGTCCCAGAACTGCAGGGTAACGCCGTTGGCATTCACCAGGTTGACCTGTTTGTCGATGGAGGTTTGAACAAAAATATTGCTCTTATCCTGGCTATTCGGTATCGCGCCTAATTCCAGCGTCTGGTTATCCAGCGTGCCACCGTAGTTATAGATACGGTACACGCCCGGTCCGAAGTTACCACCCTGTGAAGTGGTGACGTCCAGAGTCCCGTCCAGTTGCAGATCGCCTGCGACGTTAATCAGATCGTTTAGCGCGCCGCCTGGCGTATAGGCTTGACCCAGTTCGAAAGCGGAGGTCGTTTTGCTGCCAAGCTGCAGATTACCGTTAATGGATAACGTACCCGCACCGCCGTCACCGGCGCTGAGGGTAGAGGCATCGTTCATCAGCACGTCGCCGCCGATCACCCCGTTACCCCCCAGCGTCGCCGTACCGCTTACTTTGGTCACACCCGTCGCGGCACTCTGATTCCCTTTCACCAGTAGCGTACCGCTGGTGACGGTCGTGTCGCCGGTATAGGTGTTATTGCCCGTCAGGCGAGTAATACCGTTACCAATCTGCTGTAACGCACCGATCCCGGAGATTACGCCGCCAAGCAGCACATCATTGGCCCGATTAATCGCCAGCACGCCATTGTCGATGATGTCAGACACGGCGTTGACTCCGCCTGTATTTCCGCCGTCACCCAACTGCAGCGTACCGGTTTGATCAATAGTGGTGGAGCCGGTATAGGTGTTGTTGGCGGTAAAGACAGTGGTGCCGCCTGCCGCGCGTTCAAACTTCCCATCACCGCTGATGACGCCGTTATAGATCTGCGCAGCCGTCGTGTCGCCCTGCGTGTCAAAGATGACCCGGCTGCCTGTACCCTGAGTCGTCACATTGTAGTCAGCGATGGTCGCGGCAGTGCTGGTGGACTCGCCGTGATCGCCGGTACGCAGCGTTGCGCCATTGGTAACCGCAATGGTTTTACTTGCCAGTTGCAGACGATCGACGATGCGCATATCTGCACTTGAACCGCTAATGGTCAGTGAGTCCCAACCCGTGCCGATGTTGGTACCGGTGGTCAGGTTATCGCTGCTCAGACTGCCAATTTTCGCACTGTTACCGTGTGTATTGGTGAAGGTGAGGGCGTTGCCACTGCCGGCTTCGGTAGTGATATGGCGCGTTTTATCCAGCGTCACATTGCCGATGTTGGCTTTATTGTTGCCGCCGGTTCCGGCGAAATTCACCTCGCCCGCAAAGGTTCCGCTTTGCCAGTTAAAGGTGTCCTTGCCTTCTCCAGTGTTGATCACGCCACTGGTGATACCCTGGCTGATATCAATGGTGTCATTGCCCTTGCCAGATTGAATCGCCACTGCCGTATCGTTGATAGCCTGAAGGGTACCGGTATTGGTGATTTTTTTATTGCTGTCACCGCTGGCATCAATAACGGGTGCGGTGGTGCTGGCAGAGGTAATTTTTCCGCTATTGGCTATTGCGCTAACATTTTTAGCGATGATTGCAGAACCACCTGCGCTGTCGTAGACGTTGATATTGGCATTGGTGGTGACCTTACCGTCCGTATTGGCGCGGATACCGCTGCCTTCGCTGTTATGCACCTCAACGGTATAGCCTTTACCGATGGTCAGATTGCCTGTCACTGCGTCACCATTGCGCTGCTCAAAGGCGAAGCCGGTACCTTTACCGTTAACGTTCAGAATGTTATTCAGGCCATCTTTCATGTTTAACGCGACGCTGGTACGGATCCCCGGACCGTCGTTGGCATTGATGGTGACATCATTGAGTGTTATATCGGTATTGTTGGCATCGTTTTGAATGCCCGCGCCAGTACCTTCGGCGCTAATAATCACCCCTTTGGCAGCCAGCTTACCGGCTCCGGTGTCCAGGCGAATACCGTCAGCAGTGCCATTGGTGGTGATGGCATCGCCAGTATTACCAGTAATATTCAGGCTGGCACCGTTGGTCAGCAGAACCCCTGCGGTTCCATCATCAACTTGAATCTGACCCAATTTTTTAATCTGTGCGTTCGAACCAGAAGCTTGTACGCCAATGCCGTTACTCACATGTAAGGCAGCGGTCGCGTTATTGGTTAAACTCCCGCCTTGTTGCACGTTAACACCAATGCTGTCGGTGCTGGCAAGATCGATAATTGCCTGGGTATCGAGGATCAGGCTGCCCTGGTTCCTTGCCACATAGGCAATAACCTTGTTGCCGCTGGCTTCTGAAGTGATTTTTGCGTTTGAAGTGAGGATGGTCGGAGTGGCGCTACCCTCTGCGTTGCCATTCAACTGGTGAGCCTGACCGTCCACTACCCCGGCAATGGTTCTTTCACCGGTTAAATTGATGGTGGTTTTATCGCTGATGTTACCTGTGGCACCGCCTTCAATCAGCAGCGCGGCGGAGTCGGTGCCCTGCACGGTGAACGTGGCTTCGCCGGTATCCACACTACTGCCTGTGCCCGTCGCTAATACGCCAACGGACTGTTCGCCGCTTAAGGTCAGGTCAAGGTTTGAGCTGGGCTGACCGTCAGGAGTGGTGGTGTTACCGGCCAGCATTGCGCCGTTGGCAATACGGAAAATGGTGGTGCGATCCTGCCCGTTGTCATTCATTACCGCCTGACCAATATTCGCAGTTGCGCCTTTACCATACAGGTAATAGCCAATCTGATCGGTGCTGTTGAATGCCGGGCTACTCAGGCTGTCGACGTTAGCGACGGCGTTATCACGCACGTGTACGCCGATGTTCCCGGCTTTGTTTAGCGTGATGTTGGAATAGACGTTGATCACTGCCTTTCCATCTTTGCCACCTTCAGCCCAGACGGCATAGTTACGGTTACCGACACTACCTTCACCATCAACTACGATAGAGCCTGAAGCGCTGGTCGTGGCTTCGGCATTTTTGTTAGTTGCGCTGACGTGGATGCCGACGTTGTTGGTGCCGTTGACGTTAATCTTGCCGTCGTTGCGAATTTCCTGATTATTTTCCGCGCCGCTGTCACGCACGGTGATACCGTAGTTCCTGCTACTCCCCGCGCTGGAATCGCCATTGATCACGATATTACCGGTATTGATGACGTTGCCGGTCGCGTTACCAATCAGCATACCCGCGGCGTTACGTACGCCGGTTCCCAGCGTGATAAGGCCGTTGTTAATCACCTCTTTGGCGCTCTTGGTCATGATCCCGGCGCTCAGACTTGAACCGCCTGACATGGTGACATCTTTAGACGGATCACTTGCGTTACGGCCAAGATAAATAGAGGCACCTGCGCTGTTGGTAAAGGTGGCGTTGTCGGCGACTTCTACGCCATAGGCGATGCCGCTGCCGTAGGATGCACCGTTTTTGCGCCCGTCCACGACGTTGATATCGCCGTTGTTGACCCCTTGAGCATTGTCAGACAGTTGCATACCAATGGCCAGCGTCAGCTCGCCAGCGGGTTTGTCCTTACTCCAGGGATCGGCGGCAGAAGCGGTACCGAAGTTATCGGTGGTGATCGCCTGGTTGATGGTGCCTTCGTTGGTGATTTGACTGGCGCCTTGCCCCTGCATACCAAATGCGCCATAGCTGTTGACGTTTTGGTTGCCGTCTTTATCAATAAACAGCCCGGAGTTGATGATCCCGTTGTTGGTTGCCGTCGCGTCTTTTGCCAGCATGCCAATCGCCAGGCTTTGCCCGGTAGACGTGCGTAATGCGTTCAGCTCACCAAGGTTAGTGATAACCCCACCATTAATGGCTTTCATCACGCCATTAATACTGCCGTCAACGGCAATAATCGCGTCTTTGTTCAAGGTGCCTGAGGTGCCTGCGCCGTTGGCGTAGATGGCATGTAACTCACCACGGCCAGCGGTCGCGTTGTTGGTATGTGACAAACCGTCGGTCCAGACGTCGTAATCCCAGCTGAGTATGTCAGCTGGCTTACCGGAGGTGAGCAGATTTTCAATCAGCCCGGCGTACTTTGTTTGTGCTGCGGTGACGGTTGTGACTTCCTCCGCATCTATCCACAGCTGGATTTGGCTGACTTTTTCACCATCAGGGTTGAGTGCCGCGTCGTCGCTTTTGCCCAACAGCCAGTCATTGAATTCGGCCAGTTCTTGTGTGTTGGTAATGGTAAATGTGCGCTCCCCGGTTTTGACGACCTGACCATCCTCGTCATAGCCATAGGTCATCAGCGTCACATCATCGCCAAACACGGAGGTTTGCGCTGAACCGGTGAACGTTTTTTCAGGGATCACCGGGGCTGCGTTAAATTTTATATAGTTATCTGACTGCCAGTTCACCTGGCTTGCAGTACCTTGTGCTTCCAGCAGCGAGGAATCTTTTGCCAGCATTTCAATGGTATTGGCTTTGTCACGCACATTGAGGGTGTCGTTGCCAATATTCAGATTGGCAATGGAGCCATTTGTCGCCAGTGCGATACCAAATTGCTTATAGATTTCTGATTTCTGAGCATCAAAGGTGTTTAATACCGCATCGCCGACTTGCGCTTCGGTAAGAAAACCATTTAACTCATTGGTATCAAAGACTTTGATGGTCGTTTTTTCGCCGGGAAACGCCGGATCGTTGATATCAAATTCTGTGCTCTGCGAAGGCGTTGACGACTGGTTGTAAGTCAGGTATTCCGCCAGTTCTTCAGAGTTGGTAATGGTTTTTACGCTCTGGTCAGGGCTGGTCGCCAGCAGGGTGATTTTGCCGCTTTCCAGCAGTTCCCGGATAGTGGTTGATTCAACAACGCCGCTTTGACCCGGGCTAAATGTTGGGATTGCACCACTGATATTCAGTGCCTGACCAGTTGTGTTATCTTCATATAAGAAGCCGTAGTCGTGGATACCCTCATAAACCCCAGCGGAAATACCTGTCTTGAAGTCTTCATGAATATCGTGTTCACCCGTTGCGGTAATCTGGGCTGCAGAAGCCAGCAATGAAGCACCGCTTAATGCGCCAGCTGCCAGTACGGCGACAGTTTTACGCGAACTGCTTTTTTTCTTTCCTTTCGTTAATTCAGAAACGACCACCCAGATACCGAGCGCCGCGTTCCAAATAATGCTGTAAACTTTGTTCATATATACCCCTTGTCTACATTCCTGTTATGTATGTGTTAAGGAAGGTGCGAATAAGCAGGTCATTTCTTCCCAAGCTGACTCGCTGATTAAAATTTCGCGGATCTGGGCCGATTTTTTTCCCGCAAACACATCGAATCAGCCTATTTAGGCTATTTTTTCCACCATTTCTGGCGTTATTTCCGGTTTTTACTGAGATCTCTCCCACTGACGTATCATTTGGTCCACCCGAAACAGGTTGGCCAGGGTGAATAACATCGCCAGTTGGTTATCGTTTTTCAGCAGCCCCTTGTATCTGGCTTTCACGAAGCCGAACTGCCGCTTGATGATGCGAAACGGGTGCTCCACCCTGGCACGGATGCTGGCTTTCATGTATTCGATGTTGATGGCCGTTTTGTTCTTGCGCGGATGCTGCTTCAAGGTTTTTACCCTGCCGGGACGCTCGGCGATCAGCCAGTCCACATCCACCTCGGCCAGCTCCTCGCGCTGTGGCGCTCCTTGGTAGCCGGCATCGGCTGAGACAAATTGCTCCTCTCCATGAAGCAGATTACCCAGCTGATTGAGGTCATGCTCGTTGGCCGCGGTGGTGACCAGGCTGTGGGTCAGGCCACTCTTGGCATCGACACCAATGTGGGCCTTCATGCCAAAGTGCCACTGATTGCCTTTCTTGGTCTGATGCATCTCCGGATCGCGTTGCTGCTCTTTGTTCTTGGTAGAGCTGGGTGCCTCAATGATGGTGGCATCCACCAAAGTGCCTTGGGTCATCATGACGCCTGCTTCGGCCAGCCAGCGATTGATGGTCTTGAACAATTGACGGGCCAGTTGATGCTGCTCGAGCAGGTGGCGGAAATTCATGATGGTGGTGCGATCCGGCAGGGCGCTATCCAGGGATAATCGGGCAAACAGGCGCATGGAGGCGATTTCGTACAGGGCATCTTCCATGGCACCGTCGCTCAGGTTGTACCAATGCTGCATGCAGTGAATACGCAGCATGGTCTCCAGCGGATAGGGCCGTCGGCCATTGCCCGCCTTGGGATAAAACGGCTCGATGACAGCGGTCATATTCTGCCATGGCAGAATCTGCTCCATGCGGGAGAGGAAAATCTCTTTTCGGGTCTGACGGCGCTTAGTGCTGAATTCACTATCGGCGAAGGTGAGTTGATGGCTCATGATGTCCCTCTGGGATGCGCTCCGGATGAATATGATGATCTCATATCAGGAACTTGTTCGCACCTTCCAAAGCAGATGTAAAGAATACCGCTTTGTTAATCTGGCTTTTAGACTTCTTTTGGATTGTATCATTTTCACTCATAATCATTTATTCCATTAATTAAAATCCGCACTGTATAGAGGGTACTACATCTCAAAGATTAGCAAACTTCAACTTACGATGCGGCGTCAATCGGAATGCAGAGTGCAAGAGTGGCCATACAGATATCCTGTTGATAGTCTGCCAGCCGTCTTCTGGAGCATTTGATTTGCATAAATTGCATCAGATCTGGGGATTCACTTTGATTAGAGCAATATTGAGAATGACTTACTAACGTCTGATGTTGCGTAAAGCGGGCTTTAAGGATGGTCGCAATGTCAGAGGTAAGGACAGACGTTCAGGATGCAAATAATCAGTGCCGGTTCGTCGCTGATTTTCCTTCAGGCTGACTTGTCCAAAACGAGTAACAATCGCCGGTGATGCTGCCAACTTACTGATTTAGTGTATGATGGTGTTTTTGAGGTGCTCCAGTGGCTTCTGTTTCTATCAGCTGTCCCTCCTGTTCAGCTACTGACGGGGTGGTGCGTAACGGCAAAAGCACTGCCGGACATCAGCGCTATCTCTGCTCTCACTGCCGTAAAACATGGCAACTGCAGTTCACTTACACCGCTTCTCAACCCGGTACGCACCAGAAAATCATTGATATGGCCATGAATGGTGTTGGATGCCGGGCAACCGCCCGCATTATGGGCGTTGGCCTCAACACGATTTTACGTCACTTAAAAAACTCAGGCCGCAGTCGGTAACCTCGCGCATACAGCCGGGCAGTGATGTGATTGTCTGCGCTGAAATGGACGAACAGTGGGGCTACGTCGGTGCTAAATCACGTCAGCGCTGGCTGTTTTACGCGTATGACAGGATACGGAGGACGATTGTGGCGCACGTCTTCGGTGAACGCACTCTGGCCACACTGGAGCGACTTCTGAGCCTGCTGTCGGCCTTTGAGGTCGTGGTATGGATGACGGATGGCTGGCCGCTGTATGAATCCCGCCTGAAGGGAAAGCTGCACGTTATCAGCAAGCGTTACACTCAGCGCATTGAGCGACATAACCTGAATCTGAGACAACATCTGGCAAGGCTGGGACGGAAGTCACTGTCGTTCTCAAAATCGGTGGAGCTGCATGACAAGGTCATCGGGCATTATCTGAACATAAAACACTATCAGTAAGTTGGAGTCATTACCCAAATTACTCTGCTCTGACACCACGCCTTTGACGATCAGCGGCAAAAATAGCGTGATACCAATTGTCCCAAAAGCTTGTAATAACCACAGTAGACTTAATGCCCAGACCTTTTTACTTTTTAATGCTGCTGACCAGCGATGGTCTTTATTTATCACTGACTCACCCGCTTCGCGATTTAATTGCTGCGTTAACGCATTACGCTGCGCCTCGCTTAGCCATTTGGCTTTCAGCGGTGAATCATCTAAATAAAACCAGGTCACTATACCTAAAAGAAAGGCGGGAATACCTTCCAGCAGGAATAACCAGCGCCAGCCCTCGACACCTAAGAAGCCGTGCATATTAAGAATCGTGCCCGAAATAGGTAAACCGACCACTGACGCCAGCGCAGCACCAATATAAAACAGCGACATGGCCCGCGCTCTGTCACTGCGCGGATACCAACAGGAGAGATAATAAATGATCCCCGGCGTGAAGCCCGCCTCCGCGGCACCCAGCAGGAAACGCATGACGTAGAGCTGTACCGGCGTCTGTACCAGGCTCATCCCGGCGGCCAGCAGGCCCCAGGTGATCATGATGCGGGCTATCCATAATTTCGCGCCAACGCGGGTTAAAATCACATTGCTCGGCACTTCGAAAATAATATAGGAGATATAAAATATCCCGGCGGCTATACCGTACATTTCGGCGGTAAGCGCTAAATCCGCATTCATCTGCAACGCCGCTACCGAAATATTAGAACGGTCGATATAAGCAATGAGATACAGCAACATAATAAAAGGAATGATCCTGATATTCATTTTTTTAATGGTCGAGGAGTACAATTCATTATTCATCGTACGCACCTTGGTGTTGAATTACGTGTAGGGGAGCCCCTATCCCGTTAAGCGGAATAAAAACCCGTAGGTATTATTGTTTTAAATAAAAATAACCTGCTTATGCCCTAAATAATTCGAGCTGTAGGAAGGCAGCCAACGCCCCTACGGCTCGAAGTATGCCGGGCATTACCACTCGGCGACCGAGCCATCCTCATACCGCCACACCGGATTGCGCCAGTCCGGAGCCTGCTTGCTGCGCTCAATCACCAACTCTTCATTGATCACCACGCCCAGACCCGGCTTGGTCGGCGGCAGGAAGAACGCCCCTTCCATGGAGAAATCCTCTTTATTCAGCACGTAATCGAGCAATTCCGCGCCCTGATTGTAGTGGATCCCCATGCTTTGCTCCTGAAACACCGCGTTGCGGGAAACAAAGTCGACGTGCAGGCAGGCCGCCAGCGCGATAGGCCCCAGCGGGCAGTGTGGCGCGAGGGTGACGTCATAGGCCTCGGCCATCGCGGCGATTTTGTAGCACTCGGTGATGCCCCCGGCGTGGGAGAGATCGGGCTGAAGAATTGCCAATCCGCCCTGCTCCAGCACGCGTTTAAACTCGAAGCGTGAATACATGCGCTCACCGGCGGCAATCGGGATATGGGTCTGCGCGGCCAGCCGTGGGTAATATTCCGCCTGCTCGGCCAGTACCGGCTCTTCAATAAACAGCGGGCGATATGGCTCCAGCTCTTTGATCAGCACTTTTGCCATTGGCGCATTCACCCGGCCATGGAAATCCAGACCAAACTCAATGCTGTTGCCGAAGGCTTCGCGGATTTGCGCCACCACGGCGACGGTGGCATCGATTTTGCGCGAACTGTCGATAAGTCCCATCTCTTCGCAGCCATTTAGCTTGAACGTATCGAAGCCAATGCCCTGTAATTTGCGAATGCCTTCAATCACTTCCGCCGGACGGTCGCCGCCCACCCAACTGTAGGCTTTGATTTTATCTCGCACTAAACCACCAAGCAGTTGATAGACCGGCACGCCGAGCGCCTTGCCTTTGATGTCCCACAACGCCTGATCGATGCCGGAAATGGCACTCATCAGAATAGGGCCACCGCGATAAAAACCGCCACGATACAGGGTTTGCCAGATATCGTTGATGCGCGCCGGGTCTTGCCCAATCAGGTATTCACCCAACTCATGCACCGCTGCTTCCACGCTGCGGGCGCGGCCCTCAATCACCGGCTCGCCCCAGCCGCTGATGCCTTCGTCGGTGTCGACTTTCAAAAACATCCAGCGCGGCGCCAGACGGTAAGTGGTCAGTTTGGTAATTTTCATTGCAGTGCCCCCCGATAGGCGTCGATAAAGGCGCGGGCCTGTTGTTGCGTGCGCGAAACCGGCTGCCCGGCGCGGTATAAATCGCTGCCCAGGCCAGCGCCGACGCAGCCTGCCGCCATAAACAGATGCAGGTTTTCCGGCGTGACGCCACCGACGGCGAACACCGGGATCGCCGGCGGTAACACCGCTTTCAGGGCTTTGATGTATTCAGGGCCGAAGGCCGAAGAGGGGAAAATTTTCAGCCCCTGTGCTCCAGCTTCCAGCGCGGTAAAGGCTTCGCTGGCCGTGGCACAACCGGCGCAGACCACCATGCCCAGCTCGACGGCGCGGCGGATCACAGGCGCGGAGGTGTTTGGCGTCACCACCAGTTTGCCGCCCAATTCGGCCAGTTGGTCGACGTTCTGCGGCGTCAGTACGGTGCCGCCGCCAATCAGCGCGCGCGCTCCATACTTGGCGCTGACAGCCTTGATGCTGCTCTGCCAGTCGGGTGAATTCAGCGGAATTTCGATGGCGTTGAAACCCGCCTCAATCAGCACCTCGACGTGCTGCTCAGCCTCGGAAGGAGTAATGCCGCGCAGGATGGCGATCAGTGGCAGCAGTTCGCCGTCGAATACCTCAGTTTTCCAACTCATTGACAATGCTCCTTATTCCCGCCTGAAAAGCCGTATCGCCCTCGATAACCAAGGCCTGAATCCCCGCCATTTTCAGCGCGGGGAGATAACGTTGGGTCAACGCCGGGCTGCCCACCAGCACCAGCGGGCCGTGCTCTCGGCTGAGCGAGTAGTGTTGTTGCATTTGTGCCACTTCGTGGCCGATTAATAGGCCGGAGAGCCAGTCGCTGACTGAGGTTTTCGCCAGTTTTCCCAGCACTCGCGCGGCCCTGACTTCAAACAGTCGGCGCATCAGGCTGCTGTCGTAGAAGCCCTGCTCCATGCCTTTGGCGAAAGCCGCGCTGTCGGCGGTTTGCTCCGGTAGGCCGCTACCAATCAGCGAATGGGTCAGCAGCAAGTGGTGCAACTCGCCGGTCATCACGGTAGAGAAATCCACTACGCTGTCGCCCTCAAGGCGCACCCATTTACTGTGAGTGCCGGGCAGCAGGTAAAACTCGGCGGGCCGCGTGGCATAAGCTCCCACCAGCTGGGTTTCCTCGCCGCGCATCACGTTGAGGTTGTCTTCACTTTCGATACAAATACCCGGAATAATGCGCACATTGGCCGACGTAGCCTGCTCGACAGGCGTCAGCCGATGAGGGATTTCAGAAAGGCTGATCGGGCAACGCAGATAGGGCGCTGGCACCCAGCCCGCGTCGCTGCCGACCATTCCCGCCATCAAGACCGGCAAACCTTGCTGTTGCCACGGAGCAATAAGTTGCTGGAAAACCTGCGCCGGCGTTCGTCCTTCAAGGCGCGTAACCCCGGCGGTCGACTGCTGGCTGTCGACGCATTTGCCGTCGCGGTAAAGCCAAGCGCGCAGGTTGGTGGAGCCCCAGTCAACGGCGATATAGCTGTGGTTCATGGCATCTCCTGCAAACGGCGGGTGGTGCTGGCAATCATGGCTAACGCCGCCTGCTCCGCCTCATCTGGATGTTGTAAGCGAATGGCGTCGTACAGAGACTGATGCTCGCGCAGGGTGCGCGGCATGTTGTTGGCGTCGGGCATGTAAGTTCTTTCGAAAACGGCGCGTTGCAGAGAACTGATGACCACGCTGAGCTGCTGCATAATCGGGTTATGCACCGCCGCCAGCACGGCTTCGTGGAAACGGACATCGGCCTCGTTAAACGCCTGACGCTCCTGAGCAAATGCCACCATGTCGTTGAGCGCGGCTTCAATTCGCATCAGATCGGCGGCCGTGGCGCGCGCAGCGGCCCAGCGAGCGATTGCCGGTTCCACTAAGTTGCGGATTTCACTCATGGCTGCGATAAGCTCGGGTTTATCACCCTGCGCCAGCGACCACTGCAAGACGTCGGTATCGAGGAAATTCCATTGGTCGCGCGGGGTGACGAACGCGCCGCGATAGCGTTTGATATCTATCAGTCGTTTGCCGGTTAGCGAGCGCATTACTTCACGGATAACGTTTCGCGAGGTTTGAAACTCTTCGCACAGCTCAGATTCAGGCGCCAGCGCGGCGCCCGGTGGGTATTTGCCCGCCACAATCTGCTCGCCTAATGCCAAAATAATGCGATCGGTTTTGCTCAACAGGCTGTCTTCATTCACCACAACGTCCATGCCATCTCCGGCTAAAAGTCATTCAACTTGTGAGCGATTGTAGTACCCAATATTTGGGTTGTACTACAATTCAGATCACATTTTAGACAATCAGCAACATTGAATTAACAATTGTGTGAAGTGGCGACGAATGGCGGGCATAAAAAAAGCGGCCAGTGGCCGCCCTGTTCATCAGTCTATATCAGACATTTAATACAAATTTTTCAACGGCATAGGCCACGCCGTCTTCAAGGTTGGTTTTGGTCACGAACTGGCTGACGGCCTTCACGCTGTCCAGCGCGTTACCCATTGCCACGCCGATACCGGCATATTCCAACATGGCGATGTCGTTTTCCTGATCGCCAAGGGTCATGACGTTTTCACGCGGAATGCCCAGTTTTTCCGCCAAGGCTTTGACGCCTTCGCCTTTGTTCACGCGCTTATCGAGGATCTCGAGATAGTACGGCGAACTTTTCATGATGGTGTAATTTTCCCGAGCTTCAGCAGGGATTTGCGCGATAGCGCGGTCGAGCAGCTCGGGATGATCGATCATCATCACTTTCGGGAAGGTCATCGCCGCGTCCATCTCTTCTGCCGGGCAGAAGTGCAGGGGAATGCCGGTGACCGCCGACTCATGAACAGTGTACTGGCTGATATCGCTGTTGGCGGTAAACAGCTCGGTGCGGGTCAGCGCGTGGAAGTGAACGCCCAGCTCGCGAGACAACCTCTCAAAGTAGTGATAATCATGGATATCCATAGCTATTTCGGCAATCACGCTGCCATCCTGCGCGTTATGCACCAAAGCGCCGTTATTGGTAATGCAATAACAACCCTCTTGCTGCAAATCCAGCTCCATCAGGTAACGCTGCACGCCAACGAACGGACGGCCGGTCGCCAGAACAATCTGCACGCCTTTGTCGCGAGCGGCGGACAGTGCCTTTTTCACCGCGGGTGTCACTTCATGCTGCGGATTGAGCAACGTGCCGTCCATATCAATTGCGATTAATTCAATAGCCATAGCATCCTCTGAATTGTCGGTATCTAGCCCAATGCTAGCGCGATATGCCGAGTTGATCACGGATAAAAAAAATCCGAAGTGATTTCTCACTCCGGACTTAGTTTCATAACACTCTACTACCCAAAATCATTCGTGCTGTATCAAGGCAGCCAACGCCGAGACAGCGCGAAGGATGCCGGGTATTTTTAGATGTCGATATTCGCGGCTTTCAAGGCATTATCTTCGATGAAGGCACGACGCGGCTCAACGGCATCACCCATCAGGGTGGTGAACAGCTGGTCGGCGGCGATAGCATCTTTGATAGTTACGCGCAGCATGCGGCGTTGCTCTGGGTCCATGGTGGTTTCCCACAGCTGTTCTGGGTTCATTTCACCCAGACCTTTATAACGCTGTACTGAAAGGCCGCGACGGGACTCTTTCACCAGCCATTCCAGCGCCTGCTCGAAGCTGGAGATTGGCTGACGGCGTTCGCCACGTTCGATGAAGGCATCTTCTTCGATCAGGCCGCGCAGCTTCTCACCGAGAGTGCAGAGTTTGCGGTATTCGCCACCGTGAACGAACTCGAAATCAAGATCGTAATCGGTATCCACGCCGTGAGTACGGATACGCAGAACCGGCTCGTAAATCTGGCGTTCGCGGTTTTCACGCACAATGGCGCTGTAGCTGCTGCCGTGCTGCTCTTTTTCATTGAGCAGAGCAACCAGCGACTCCATCCAATCCTGAACTTTAGCCTGATCGGTGAGATCGGCTTCGTGCAGCGTTGGCTGGTAAACCAGACGGTTCAACAGAGCACGCGGGTAGCGGCGCTCCATGCGGCCAATCATCTTCTGCACGCTGTAATGTTCGGCAACCAGTTTTTCCAGTGCTTCACCTGCCAGCGCCGGAGCGTGGGCATTGGTGTGCAGCGTTGCGCCGTCCATTGCGATGGTGATTTGATACTGATCCATCGCTTCATCATCTTTAATGTACTGTTCTTGTTTGCCTTTTTTGACTTTATACAACGGCGGCTGAGCGATATACACGTGACCACGTTCGATAATTTCAGGCATCTGACGGAAGAAGAAGGTCAGCAGCAAGGTACGGATGTGAGAACCATCGACGTCGGCATCGGTCATGATGATGATGCTGTGGTAACGCAGCTTGTCAGGGTTGTATTCGTCACGGCCAATGCCGCAACCCAACGCGGTGATAAGCGTCGCAACTTCCTGAGAAGAAAGCATTTTGTCGAAACGCGCTTTCTCAACGTTCAGGATTTTACCTTTCAGCGGCAAAATGGCCTGATTCTTACGGTTACGGCCCTGTTTGGCTGAGCCGCCCGCTGAGTCCCCTTCCACTAAGTAGAGTTCAGAGTGGGCTGGGTCGCGTTCCTGGCAGTCAGCCAGTTTGCCCGGCAAGCCGGCCAAGTCGAGCGCGCCTTTACGACGGGTCATTTCACGCGCTTTACGTGCAGCTTCACGCGCACGGGCGGCATCAATGATTTTGCCTACGACGATTTTGGCGTCGGCTGGGTTTTCCATCAAGTAATCAACCAGTTTCTCGTTCATCAGCGACTCAACGGCAGTCTTCACTTCGGAAGAAACCAGTTTGTCTTTGGTCTGAGATGAGAACTTAGGATCGGGCACTTTAACGGAAACCACGGCAATCAGGCCTTCACGGGCGTCGTCGCCGGTGGCGCTGATTTTCGATTTTTTGCTGTAGCCTTCTTTATCCATATACGCATTCAGCGTACGGGTCATCGCAGAGCGGAAACCGGCAAGGTGAGTACCGCCATCGCGCTGAGGGATGTTGTTGGTAAAGCAGTAAATGTTCTCTTGGAAGCCATCGTTCCACTGCAATGAGACTTCAACGCCGATATCGTCTTTCACGGTAGAGAAATAGAACACCGTTGGGTGGATTGGCGTTTTGTTCTTATTCAGATATTCCACGAAAGCCTTGATACCGCCTTCGTAGTGGAAGTGATCGCTCTTATCGTCGCGCTTATCCAGCAGACGAATTGCCACACCGGAGTTCAGGAACGACAGTTCACGCAGGCGTTTCGCCAGAATGTCGTACTGGAATTCGGTTTGGTTAGTAAAGGTCTGGAAGCTCGGCCAGAAACGCACGGTAGTACCGGTAGTTTCCGTTTCACCGACCACTTTCAGCGGGGTTTGTGGCTCGCCGTGCACGTAAGTTTGCTCATGCACTTTGCCTTCGCGGCGGATAACCAACTCGAGTTTTTCTGACAGGGCGTTAACGACGGAAACACCCACGCCGTGCAAGCCGCCAGAGACTTTGTACGAGTTATCATCGAATTTACCGCCGGCATGCAGAACGGTCATGATGACCTGAGCAGCTGAAACGCCCTCTTCTTCATGAATACCGGTCGGAATACCACGGCCATCATCCTGAACGGAGACAGAGTTGTCTGCGTGGATAGTGACTTGAATCTCTTTACAGTGGCCAGCGAGGGCTTCGTCGATAGCGTTGTCCACAACCTCGAATACCATGTGGTGCAGACCAGTGCCGTCATCGGTATCGCCGATATACATGCCGGGGCGCTTACGCACCGCGTCCAGCCCTTTTAATACCTTGATACTTGAGGAGTCATAAGAATTCGACATCAACGTTTCTCGCTCATTTTTAGTCCTGTGATAGAACGGCTATTTTACCTTGTTCCACGCGGAACATCTTGCCCTTTTCACCCATCATGTCGGTTACTTGCTCAGCAGCAATGGCGCTGACAAATACCTGAGCCTGGGTGGCTTTCAGGCGATCGGCCAGTAACCGACGTCGGTCGGCATCCAGCTCGGAGGCAAAATCGTCAAGAAGATACAGGCAACGCCGCCCGCTCTGTCGGGTGAGAAACTCACCCTGCGCTAATCGCAGCGCACACATCAGTAATTTCAGCTGCCCGCGAGACAGTAAATCCTCCACCGGCGTGCCATCGGCACGGATGCGGAAATCGGCTTTATGCGGGCCTGATGCGGTATAGGTTAAGGCTCTGTCGCGCTCAAAGTTACGCTCCAGCAATTCACCATACTCAGTCTCTTTATCCCATCCTCGCTGGAAAGAGAAACTCAGGGCAAACTCAGGCAGGAACTGGGCGCAGGTCGCGCTGATATCAGCGGCGATTGCGTCACTGTAGGCTGCCCGCCATTCGCTAATGCGCTCGGCTAGCGGGATCAACTCCTGATCCCAGGCACGAATCTGCGCATAGCGACTCACCTGACGCAGCGCGGCGTTGCGCTGCTTGAGTAACCGACGTAGGTTGCTCCAGGCGATAAAAAAACAGGGGTCATGATGGAAACAGCCCCAGTCGAGGAATGCTCGTCGGTACTTTGGCCCGCCGTTCAGCAGGGTAAAGCCCTCGGGAGTGATCAGCTGCATCGGCAGCAGTTGCGCCAGTTCAGACACCTTGTGGCCGTCGCTGCCATCAATGCGCACTTTGCTGTCACCCTGGCGGCTTTTACTTAGCCCAACGGAAATATCACGCTCGCCGCCTTCATCGATACGGCCATGCAGAATGAATTCCGCCTGATCGTGACGAATTACTCTTCCCGCCTGCAAACTGCGAAAAGCGCGCCCGTGCCCTAGCGTATAAACCGCTTCTAACACGCTGGTTTTACCACTGCCATTGGGGCCGACCAGAAAATTGAAGCCGGGCGACGGGTCTAAATCCGCCGCCTCGATGTTGCGGAAATCTTTTATCAGTAATCGGGTGAGGGCCATTAATTCAGATCACAGCCTCATTGGCATAACAACGTAGGCGGCTGACTGGCTGGCGGCATCTTCAATCTGCACGCTGGATACTGAGTCAGTCAGCAGCAGATTCACGTCTTCGCACTTCAGCGCATTCAGCACGTCGAGCACGTAACTGACATTAAAGCCGATTTCCATTTCAGTGCCGTCATAGCCGACGTCGAGAATCTCTTCGGCTTCTTCCTGCTCTGGGTTGTTGGCCGTAATTTTCAGCTGGTTATGGCTGACATACAGGCGAACACCGCGGAATTTCTCGTTGGAAAGAATGGCGGCGCGAGCAAAGGCTTGCTTGAGCAAGTCACAGCCCGCTTGCAGCGTTTTGTCCGGATTTTTCGGCAATACGCGGCGATAATCAGGGAAACGGCCATCAACCAGTTTCGAGGTGAAGATGAAGTCGCCGACGTGCGCACGGATGTTATTGCTGCCAATTTGCAGCTGCAATAGAGCGTCGCCGCCATCCAGCAGGCGAACCAATTCCATCACGCCTTTACGCGGTACGATCACCGAATGCGACGGCAACGCCTGCCCGATAGGCATGGAGCAGACCGCCAGACGGTGGCCGTCGGTAGCCACAGTGCGCAGCTCTTCGCCTTCCGTCTCAAACAGCATGCCGTTTAAGTAGTAGCGAACGTCCTGATGCGCCATGGAGAACTGAGTGGCTTCAATCAGGCGTTTTAAGGTCGCCTGTGGCAAAGTGAACTCGACTTCGCTCTGCCAGTCGTCCAGATTGGGGAAGTCAGTCGCAGGCAGGGTCGACAGCGAGAAACGGCTGCGGCCCGAGCGAACTAACATGCGGTCACCGTCCAGCGCGACGGAAATTTCCGCGCCGTCTGGCAGACCACGGCAAATATCAAAGAATTTACGCGCCGGAACGGTGGTCGCGCCCACTTCATGGGGTTGAGACAGGGCCACCTTCGCCACCATCTCCATCTCTAAATCGGTACCTGTCAGCAACAGCGAACCCTCAGTCACCTGTAAAAGCAGGTTGCCGAGAATAGGTAAAGTTGGTCGCCCACCCAGCGGGCTACTGACCTGTTGCAGCGGTTTTAGCAAATGCTCACGTTCAACAATAAATTTCATAGCGCTAGGAGGATAATGTTCTGATTAAGTTGGAGAAATCTTCTTTGATGTCGTGACTTTCTTCACGCAGCTGCTCGATTTTACGGCACGCGTGCAACACCGTTGTATGGTCGCGACCACCGAACGCATCGCCGATTTCTGGCAGGCTGTGGTTGGTGAGCTCTTTCGCCAATGCCATCGCCATCTGGCGCGGGCGGGCTACCGAACGAGAACGCCGTTTGGAGAGCAGGTCTGCAACCTTAATCTTATAATACTCGGCCACCGTTTTCTGAATATTATCAATGGTGACCAACTTCTCTTGCAGCGCTAATAGATCGCGCAGCGCTTCACGAACGAAGTCGATAGTGATCGCCCGGCCAGTAAAGTTGGCGTTGGCAATGACGCGGTTCAGCGCCCCTTCCAGCTCACGAACGTTAGAACGCAGACGTTTAGCAATAAAGAAGGCGACTTCACCCGGCAGGCGAATATCATTTTCATCAGCCTTTTTCATCAAGATGGCGACGCGCGTTTCAAGCTCAGGTGGCTCAATCGCCACGGTCAAACCCCAGCCGAAGCGGGACTTAAGCCGGTCTTCAACGCCGTTAATCTCTTTCGGATAACGGTCAGACGTCAGGATAATTTGCTGGTTACCTTCAAGCAGGGCATTAAAGGTATGGAAGAACTCTTCCTGAGAACGCTCTTTATTAGCAAAGAATTGAATGTCATCGATCAGCAGTGCATCGACCGAACGGTAGTAACGTTTAAACTCTTCAATGGCGTTGTTTTGCAGGGCTTTAACCATGTCCTGAACAAAACGCTCGGAGTGCATGTACACCACTTTGGCATTGGCTTTGCGCGCCATGATGCCATTGCCGACCGCGTGCAATAAGTGGGTTTTACCGAGACCGGTACCGCCATAAAGGAAAAGAGGGTTATAGGCACCGCCAGGATTGTCCGCAACCTGACGTGCAGCCGCGCGAGCCAGCTGGTTCGATTTACCTTCGACGAAGTTGTCAAAAGTGTGCTTGGGATTCACATTCGAGCGATATGACAACTCGGGCTGTGCCGCCGAGCTGTCCCAGCTTGGGCGCGAAGGCGCAAGCCGTGGTGCAGGTTGAGTGGCAGGCGAACTCACGCTGGCGGTAACCGGCTGGTTAACGCGTTGAATCAGCGGCTTGCTGCCGACTTCAAAACGCAATAATGGCGCATCAGTGCCGCAAAAATCGTTAAGCAAACCATTGATATTGTTTAAATACTTGTCTCTCACCCAATCAAGGACAAAACGATTAGGTGCGTAAAGCGCCAACGTATTGTCACTGAGTTCCGCCTGCAAGGGGCGTATCCACATACTGAATTCTGTGGCAGGTAACTCATCCTGCAAACGGGCAAGACATTGCTGCCAAAGCGAAAGTGACACGGCGGACTCCACTCGAACAAGATCAAAAAAAGAAAAGGATCAGGATATTTTTTAAATCATGATTTTTGACACACGTACCGCCCGGCGTTGCGGGGGATGAGTCTTCAATCACCCTGTCAGTGATATGAATTACCGTGCGAACCGCTTTTTACGGTTTTGTCGACAACGAGCGTGCTGGGATCGCTGTCGGAATGGCGGATCATAACGCAATCCGACACAGAGATCCTCCCCTTCCTGACAGATTAGATCCTTTTTATCCACAGGCTACGATCAGCAAGTGGGTAAGCTTAGCCGATCCTAAAAAAATTAGGTGTCGTAATCATCACTCACTGCAAAAAATAAGATTTATTCGCTATGTTTTTAATCAGCCTGATCGTCAGATCACATAACTAAAGTGGAAGGATCTGCGGTCGATCCTTGCGCTTTAGGGCGGAGTCCGTATAATCCTCAGCCCTACGTGTGATGCCTGTGTTCCTGATGGTCATAGCCTGATGGGATTAAGCGGTGACCACGGGCCATATATGGTAAACATCTGGTAATGTAAATTGACTCAGGACTGTACAGTTATTACAATCCCGCTTCTTTATATGTTGCGATAAAGGCATCGGTTGTTTTTTCACCGACAGCCAACGCGTTTACTGATCAGTAATAATTTAAGTTTAGGTAGAAATCGCTATGAAACGCACTTTCCAACCGTCCGTATTGAAGCGCAACCGTAGCCACGGTTTCCGTGCTCGTATGGCCACCAAGAATGGTCGTCAGGTTCTGGCTCGCCGCCGTGCGAAAGGCCGTACCCGTCTGTCTGCTTCTAAGTAATAAAAGCTAACCTATTTAGTGGTTAAGCTCGCTTTTCCCAGGGAGTTACGTTTGTTAACTCCCCGTCATTTCACTTTCGTCTTCCAGCAGCCACAACGGGCTGGCACGCCGCAAATCACTATACTCGGCCGCCTGAACGAGCTGGGGCATCCCCGCATGGGTCTCACCGTCGCAAAAAAACACGTCAAACGCGCTCATGAGCGTAACCGGATAAAACGCCTAACCCGCGAAAGTTTCCGGCTACTTCAGCACAAGCTGCCTTCGATGGATTTTGTGGTAGTGGCTAAAAAGGGTGTCGCCGATTTAGACAATCGTGCGTTGACGGAAGCGTTGGAGAAATTATGGCGTCGACATTGCCGGCAGGCTCCCGCATCCTGATCGGGTTGATACGTGGTTATCAGCTTTTTATCAGTCCCTTGCTTGGGCCACATTGTCGTTTTCGACCAACCTGCTCTCAATACGGTATTGAGGCCATTGGTCGTTTTGGCATGTTAAAAGGCAGTTGGTTGACATTGAAACGCGTATTAAAATGCCATCCTTTGAACCCAGGTGGTGATGACCCCGTGCCGCCGAAAACCGACAATAACAGAGAACTCTAACGATGGATTCGCAACGCAATCTCTTTCTCATCGCTCTGCTGTTCGTGTCTTTCATGATCTGGCAGGCCTGGCAGACGGACCACGCTCCGCAACCAGCCAATCAGACCACGCAACAGACTGCGAATACTGCTAACGGCGATGCTGCTAACCAGGCTGTTCCTGGCAGCGGACAGGGCAAAATGATCACCGTCAACACTGACGTGCTGTCATTGAGCATCAACACCCGTGGCGGTGATATTGATCAGGCTTTACTGACTGCTTACCCAACGTCTCTGGGTTCAAGCGAACCTTTCCAGCTTCTGGAAACCACTCCTAATTTCGTCTATCAGGCTCAAAGCGGTCTGACGGGCAAAAACGGCCCAGACAACCCGGCTAACGGCGAACGTCCTCTGTATCAGGCTAGTCAGGACAACTTCACCTTAGGCGAAGGTCAGGCTGAACTGCGTATCCCTCTGACTTATACCGCTCAGAACGGCGCAGTGATCACCAAAACTTTCGTTATCAAGCGTGGTTCTTACGCCGTGAATGTTGAGTACAACATCAACAACACCACTGCGACCCCACTTGAAATGACGCTGTTTGGCCAATTGCGCCAAACCACCGAGCTGCCGAAGCACAAAGATACCGGGAGCAATAACTTTGCCCTGCATACCTTCCGTGGCGCTGCTTACTCGTCTAGCGATGATAAATATCAGAAGTACGCGTTCGATAAGAGCGAAGCGCTGAACGTCACCACTCAAGGCGGCTGGGTTGCCATGTTGCAGCAGTACTTTGCAACCGCGTGGATCCCTTCAGCGAAAGACACCAACAACTTCTACACCACGACCAATAACGGCATTTCCGCTGTTGGCTTCAAAGGTGCACCTTTTGTTGTTCAACCTGGCGCGCAGCAACAAGTGGCTTCTACCCTGTGGGTAGGCCCAGAGATTCAGGATCAAATGGCCGCCATCGCGCCGCACCTTGACCTGACTGTTGACTACGGCTGGTTGTGGTTCATTTCTCAGCCACTGTTTAAACTGTTGAAATTCATTCACGGTTTCATCGGTAACTGGGGCTTCTCCATCATCATCATCACCTTTATTGTTCGCGGTATCATGTACCCACTGACCCGCGCTCAGTACACGTCGATGGCGAAAATGCGTATGCTGCAGCCGAAACTGGCCGCGATGCGTGAACGCATTGGTGATGACAAACAGCGCATGAGTCAGGAGATGATGGCGCTGTATAAAGCAGAGAAAGTGAACCCGTTGGGTGGCTGTCTGCCGCTGGTTATCCAGATGCCAATCTTCCTGGCATTGTATTACATGCTGTCTGGCTCCATTGAATTGCGCCACGCGCCGTTCGCCTTGTGGATCCATGACCTGTCAGCGCAAGACCCGTACTACATTCTGCCGATCTTGATGGGTATCACGATGTTCTTCATTCAGAAGATGTCGCCGACTACCGTCACAGACCCAATGCAGCAGAAGATCATGACCTTCATGCCGGTCATCTTCACCGTGTTCTTCCTGTGGTTCCCATCCGGTCTGGTGCTGTACTACATCGTCAGTAACCTGGTAACCATCCTCCAGCAGCAGCTGATTTATCGCGGGCTGGAAAAACGTGGTCTGCACAGCCGCGACAAGAAAAAATCATAAGTCAGTCTCTGGGGCTTCCCGCCCCTGAAGCTCTAAACTTGTGAAATTCTGAACTTGTGTAATTAACAGAAAAGGCGATCATTTGATCGCCTTTTGTACATTCAAAATAGAGATAATTCGCTATGAGCACCTCAGATACCATTGTTGCCCAAGCCACGCCTCCCGGCCGCGGCGGAGTCGGCATTCTGCGCGTTTCCGGCCGCGCGGCGAGCCAGATTGCGCAGGAGATCTTAGGTAAGCTGCCCAAGCCGCGCTACGCCGACTATCTGCCCTTCCGCGATGCGGACGGCTCGACGCTCGACCAAGGTATTGCCCTGTGGTTCCCCGGCCCGAACTCCTTCACCGGCGAAGATGTGCTGGAGCTGCAAGGCCACGGCGGCCCGGTTATCCTCGATTTGCTGCTTAAGCGTATTATCTCGCTGGACGGCGTGCGTATCGCGCGCCCGGGCGAGTTCTCTGAACGCGCCTTCCTCAATGACAAACTGGACTTAGCCCAGGCCGAAGCCATCGCTGACCTGATTGACGCCAGCTCCGAGCAGGCCGCGCGTTCGGCGGTGAACTCCCTTCAGGGCGCATTTTCCAACCGTGTTCACCATTTGGTGGAAGCACTTACTCACCTGCGAATCTTTGTGGAAGCGGCTATCGACTTCCCGGATGAGGAAATCGACTTCCTGTCTGACGGCAAAATTGAAGCCCAGCTCAATACGGTGATCGGCGACCTTGATGCCGTGCGTGCCGAAGCGCGTCAGGGCAGCCTGCTGCGAGAAGGGATGAAAGTGGTGATCGCCGGTCGTCCAAACGCCGGAAAATCTAGCTTGCTCAATGCGTTAGCGGGGCGCGAGGCGGCCATTGTCACCGACATCGCCGGTACCACCCGTGACGTGCTGCGCGAGCACATTCACCTCGACGGCATGCCTTTGCACATCATCGACACCGCCGGTCTGCGCGAAGCCAGTGACGAAGTAGAGCGAATTGGTATCGAACGTGCGTGGAATGAGATCGAACAGGCGGACTTAGTGCTATTTATGGTTGATGGCACCACCACCGACGCCACCGAGCCTGCGCAAATTTGGCCGGAGTTTATGGCCCGTCTGCCAGAGACATTGCCGATTGTCGTGGTGCGCAACAAGGCAGACATCACAGGTGAAACGCTGGGTATGACCGAAGTGATTGGTCACTCACTTATTCGCCTTTCGGCACGCACCGGCGACGGCATAGACCTGCTGCGTGAGCATCTAAAGCAGGTTATGGGCTTCAATCACAATATGGAAGGGGGCTTCCTCGCCCGCCGCCGCCACCTACAGGCGCTGGAACTGGCGGCAGAACACCTGATCCGCGGCAAAGAGCAGCTTTTAGGCGCACGCGCCGGGGAATTACTGGCGGAAGAGCTGCGCATGTCCCAGCAAGCGCTAAGTGAAATCACCGGGGAATTCACCTCGGATGACCTGCTAGGCCGTATTTTCTCTAGCTTCTGCATCGGTAAATAAGCCAGAAACTCAATAAGTTTGTAAGTAAACACTAACCGCGTTAACTCTCTGTTACTGCGGTTTTTTTTCGACGAGTATCTCGGTATGGATTTTAAGCTGCTTGAGCTGAGTATGGGGATGAGCGAGAAGCAGATCGAAAAGCTGCTCTGAGTTGATTTATCGAAAGAAAAATCCATTGTGGAGCAGGTTTACCCTCACTCTTTTATGCCGTAAGAGGCAATCAAAACCACGCTTCAGTGCTACCACCAGCATTTATGCCGCATGCCAACACTGGCGGCAGACCCCCTACAATTTAGCCCTTATCCGGCCCCATCAACTCACGCATGGCTTTAACCTGTGCGGCGCTGACCTTTTCGGCCTGATTTCCCCAGCCGTTGCGGATGAAGTTTACGACGTCGGCGACTTCTTGATCTTCCAGTCGGTGGGCGAAGGCGGGCATTTTCGCGCCTTTGCCGGACGTGGCGGTGACCGGCGAGTGCGCGCCGCGCAGCACGATATTTATCATCGACGAAGGGTCGGCGCTGACCACCACCGGGTTTTGCGCCAGTTGCGGATATTTGTTCTTTTCACCCTGCCCGCTGGCTAAGTGGCAGTCGGCGCAGTTATCTATATAAAGCTGCGCGCCGGTAGCGGCGACGTCGCCTTTCTCTAAGGCCTGTGCGGTGGCGCTGTTATAGACCTGAACCCTAAATTGACCATCGGCCGGCAGCGATTTGAGATACACGGCAATCGCCTGCCGGTCGGCGTCGGTCAGGTATTGGGTGCTGTCCTGCACCACGTCCACCATCGAGCCAAAGGCGGTGCTTCGCGCCGTGTGGCCCTGCTGCAAGAACTGGGTGATATCGCCCTCGGTCCATTGCCCCAGCCCCGTGGTGGCGTCGCCGCGCAGGTTGGGCGCATGCCAACCGTCCAAGGTGCCGCCAGAAAGATAGGCGCGATCGCCGTTATCCAAAGCCTTCTCTTGGAAGCCGACGCCGCGCGGGGTATGGCAGCTGCCACAGTGCCCCAGCCCTTGAACCAGATAGGCACCGCGGTTCCAGTCGGCGGTCTGTTGAGGGTCCGAGTAGTAAGGCTTCTGTTGCAAAAACGCCTGATTCCACACTGCTAGCGGCCAGCGCATATTGAGTGGGAAAGGAATGTCGCTCGGCCGATTGGTTTGGGCGACGGGCGCGACCCGCTGGGTGAAGTAGAGGTATAAGTCGCGGGTGTCGCTGTCGGTGATTTTGTTGAATGAGGGGTAAGGCATCGCCGGATACAAGTGGTGGCCGTCTTGGGCAATGCCTTGGCGCAGCGCCCGGCTGAAATCCTGCTCGCTGTGAGTCCCAATGCCGGTCTGCCTGTCCGGCGTGATGTTACTGGCATAGATAGCCCCCACCGGCGTCATCATTTTCAGGCCACCGGCAAAAGGCCTGCCGCCCGGCGCAGTGTGGCAGGCAGCACAATCCCCGGCGCGCGCGAGATACTCGCCATGTTTAATCTGCGCGGCCAGGTCGCTGTCGGCATGGGCCGCCTGCGCCAGCCCGCTCAGCGCCATAGCGAGCCACAGCCCGTAAGACTTTATGGTTATTTTTCGCGTCATCCGGTGAGTTACTTTTGGGTCACAGTGAATGTCTGCCATTATGCCGCCGAGCGGGGCGAAAAATCACTCAATTCACGACACGAATTAAGGCCAGATCGTAACCAAGGGTTTATGGCTGATTTTGAGCATAAAAAAAGCCCAGCGCGCTGGCCGGGCTTGGGGGAAAAGTCAGGAGAAAATTAGAGTTTGAAGCCCGATACCACGGTTTCCAGTTGCAGGGTTTGCTCCTGCATGGCCTGCGCGGCGGCGGACACCTGCTCCACCAGCGCAGCGTTCTGCTGGGTGGTGTTATCAAGCTGGGTGATCGCCACGTTCACCTGCTCAATCCCCAGACTCTGCTCTTGGCTGGAGGACATGATTTCATTCATCAGCGTGGCAACATTGTTCACCCCGGTCATCAGCTCATCCATGGTGCTGCCTGCCGTGGCGACCAGCTGGCTGCCGGAGGTAATATCCGCCACCGAATCCTCAATCAGCTTTTTGATTTCACGGGCTGAAGTGGCGGAACGCTGGGCCAGACTGCGTACTTCCGAGGCCACCACGGCGAATCCGCGCCCCTGTTCGCCCGCGCGCGCGGCTTCTACCGCGGCATTCAGCGCCAAGATGTTGGTTTGGAAGGCAATGCCGTCAATCACGCTAATGATATCGACGATTTTCTTCGACGAGTTAGTGATCGAGCCCATGGTATCCACCACCTGACGCACCACCCGCGTGCCTTTCTCGGCAACGTTGGAGGCATCGCGCGCCAGCTGGTTGGCACTTTCGGCGTTGCCTGCGTTCTGTTTCACCGTGCTGGTCAGCTCTTCCATCGAGGCAGCCGTCTCTTCAATCGAGCTGGCCTGCTCCTCGGTACGCGCCGAGAGATCCAGATTACCACTGGCAATCTGCCGCGACGCCGAGGCTATCGCCAGCGAGCTGTCGCCCACCTGCTTGAGCAGCGACTGGAGGAAGTCGAGGAAGTTGTTGAAGCTGCTATTCACCGCGTTGAACTCAGGGCTGCTGCTTTGCGGCAGGCGCTGGGTCAAGTCCGCGCCACCGGCCGAAAGCTGGCTGATGTTGCGATTCAGCGCGGCGAGCTGGCGCATAAACAGCTTGATGCCGGCAATCAGCACAATCAACAGCAGCAGAACCATCGGGATCTGCACCAGGCCGAGGCTCGCCAAAATGCTGTGCGTGCGCTGTAACAGCTGGCTGGTTGGCATATCAGTGGCGATGTACCACGGTCCTTGAATACGGCTCATGAACAGGGTGTGGCTGGTGCCGTCATTGTCATAATCCGCCACCAGAGTGCTGCTGTCTTTTATCCCATCGAGACTTTTTCTAATTTGCCCGGCCAGTGCAGACTGATCGCCCAGTGAGGCCAGTTTCGGCAGTTTTTCATCGCTGCTGTGGCTGGTACCGACAATGGTGCCATCCTGCTGAACGATATAAATCGTGCCGTGAACCTTTTTCTCCATATCAGCCACCAGCTGATTGAAGAAGCCCAGCGTGACATCAATGGTGGCCACGCCCCAAGGTTCAGACCCTTTGTAAATCGCCATCGCACAGTTGGTGCGCGGCTGGGTGCTGGCATCATCGAAATAGGCCGGAGCCCAGACGCACTGGCCCTTTTCACCTTTTAAAGCCCCGACGTACCACGACTGCTCGAAGTAGTTTGGCGACTCCGCGCTGTTCCAAAACGTATTTTCGGTTAGCTCATTGCTGCCATTGCGGGCAAAGAAGGTGCTGAACTTCACTTTGGCCGGATCGCGCTTGTTGGGCAGAGGCCAGATACCGCCGCCGAACACCGCGCTGTCGCCATACTGATCCACAAGTGGCGGCAGAAGTTTGTCGATGGAGGCGCTGTCCATCTGCGCCACGCTCTGGGTAATGCTTCGAACCTGCGACTCAACTTTATTCAGGCGATCGTTGATAGCAACCGCAATATCGTCAACCTGATTGGCGACTTGCGTGCTTTCGGCCTGTTTCAACTTGGGAGAGATATACACCTGGATGACGATAAGCGTAACGATAACCAGCACAATAAAAAATAAGCTGATCAAGGCGATAAAGCGTGATTGCGTTGTTTTTAACATTTTCGCGGTACTCACAGGCAAAGCAGCGAGAGCGCTGCTTAAGTACTAACGGCATTTTCTGAGGTTTCTTTATGTGCTGTTAGCAGATATATCTTGTAAGTCAGTTTCGGTCAGAAAACGCCAGAACATCCTTCGGACAGCGAAATTTGTTAGTTGTGGGGGATTATCGTGATGTAGCTCACCTTTTTGGGATGGAAAGCGCATTTTTAAGCAGTGGAAATGCGATTAAAGGCGGTTTTTAAGCAGTTTTTAATGATTTCTCTTAATGTTATCCTTCCTTTCTTAATAGAAAATAAGCCGAACCATTAATCATGGAGTGAACAATGGCGTGCCATTTTGCTAGATGGGTTGCAGCGGAGCCTGAGCCGGATACTCACCGCCTTCCCCCGAACGTACTTTTATCTGCCAAAAGCCTTTCCGAAAAACAGCGTAAACGCTTTCTAAGTGGCCGCGTGCTGCTGGCCGAAATGATGTTTTACCTGTACGGCATTACCGAACTGCCCGCGATCATTACCCTGCCCAGCGGCCGCCCGAGCTTTGAATCGCAAAACCTGCCTGATTTCAGTCTGGCTTACGCCGGAACCACGGTCGGCGTGATGTTGAGCAGCGAAGGCAAGGTCGGGCTGGATTTGGAAGTGATCCACGCCCGCAGCGCGTTAATCAATTCGCAGCAGCAAGCCCAGCTGTCTGCCGTCGAACAGACATGGATCGCGCTACAAAGTGACCCGGTGGAGTCGGCGCTGCAACTGTGGTGTATTCGCCAAAGCATGCTGAAACTCTCCGGGCTGACGGAATACGGCGAGAGGAGCCTGAGCCTGAATCCGGCGTCGGGCCGCCTGCGCTCGGCCATCACTCCTGAAGCTCAGGTGATGAGTGACATCGATGGCTCTCTGACGTGGGCCTGTGCGCACTCTCCGGCTATCGCCCGTCTACTGTGCTGGCGATATTCACCCGAAAGTGGCTTTACTCGCACTCAAGCTCTCTCCATACAGCAGCAGCCCAACTCGCCGCATTTTATGAAGTTCACCAGTCTGCCTCCGGCAAAGTAATGATTGCCTGCGAAAGCGCCGTGCGGATCGCTGTCCGGCGCCAGCAATCTGGTATAGATTTATTCTGAGCCTCATTCAAGACATTCCCCATAACAGGAGTCATTCATGTCAACGCAACCCCTGAAGTTTGTCACTCTGTTAGGCAGCCTGCGCAAAGGCTCGTACAACGCGATGGTCGCGCGAACCCTCCCTAAACTTGCACCTTCCGGCGTGAGTATTGAAGCTCTGCCGTCGATTGGCGCCCTGCCGCTGTATGACGCAGACGTGCAGCAAGAAGAGGGTTTCCCGGCGGATATCGAAGCCATTGCCGAGCAAATTCGTCAGGCTGACGGCCTGATCATCGTGACGCCGGAGTATAACTATTCGGTGCCGGGCGGGTTGAAGAATGCTATCGACTGGCTCTCGCGCCTGCCAAACCAGCCAATCGCGGGCAAACCGGTGCTGATCCAGACCAGCTCAATGGGGCCGATTGGCGGCGCGCGCTGCCAATATCACCTGCGCCAGATTTTGGTGTTCCTCGACGCCCAGGTGATGAACCGTCCTGAGTTTATGGGTGGCGTGATCCAGAGCAAAGTGGATGAGCAAACGGGCGAAGTGATTGAGCAAGGCACGCTGGATTTCCTCACCGGCCAGCTGAATGCCTTCGCCGACTACACGCGCCGCGTCACGGCCAAATAACGCCAGCGGTAAGCCAAACGCCAAACGGCCCGTCACTCACATGACGGGCCGTTTTTTTATGTATCGATGCCGGAGTTAGTGGCTATCGACAAACACAATTTTCAGCACGAACAGCAGCGCGACAACCACCACGCACGGGCTGATCTCTCTCCAACGGCCGGTGCCGACTTTCATCACCACGTAGGAGATAAAGCCTAAGGCGATACCTTCGGTGATGGAGAAGCTGAACGGCATCATGACGGCGGTGACGAAAGCCGGAACAGCCTCGGTGAGGTCATCCCACGTGACGCGCGCCAGGCTTGAGGTCATCAGCACGCCCACGTAAATCAGCGCACCGGCGGCGGCATAGGCTGGCACCATTCCCGCCAGCGGGGAGAGGAAAATCACCAGCAAGAACAGGATGCCTGTCACCACGGCGGTCAGGCCGGTGCGGCCCCCTACGGAAACGCCTGAGGAGCTTTCGATGTAAGCCGTCACGGAAGAGGTGCCGACAAAAGCCCCGGCGACGGAGCTGATGCTGTCGACATACAGCGCCTGCTTCATCTGCGGGAATTTGCCTTGGGCGTCGGTCAGCCCGGCTTTGTCCGTCACGCCAATCAGCGTGCCTGAGGAGTCAAACAGGTTCACCAGCATGAAGGAGAAAATAACCCCCGCCAGCCCGATGTTTAACGAGTTTTTCAGGTCAACTTGCCCCACAACGGAGGTGACACTCGGCGGCATAGAGAAGAAGCCGGTGAAGTGTACGTCGCCGATAATAAGACCGATCACCGTCGTCACCACGATGGACACCAGCACCGCCGCGTGGATGTTACGCGAAGCCAGTACGGCAATGATGAAGAAGCCCAAGGCTCCCAGCAGCACGTTGTGCGAGGTCAGATTGCCGATGGTGACGATGGTGTCCGGGTTCGGCACAATAATGCCGGCATTTTTCAGC